>JAPLMW010000031.1 GCA_026386845.1 Phycisphaerae bacterium | reverse complement strand
CCCGGCAGCGTTCGTTTTGCCGACTGGACTATTGAAACTGAGATTTTACCTGCTGACAAGTGCGATATTAAACTTCTCAAACAAAAAAAAGATAATTTTATCGAATGGTTTGACCTGCAGCAGATAAAACCGCCATTAACTATTCGATGCCGACAGAAAGGAGACAAATTTAGACCTTTTGGATTGGATGTATCCAAGAAAATTGGCAAATTTATAACATCTGCAAAGCTTGACCCTGACCAGCGAAAAAAGACCTTTCTTGTCTGCGATAGTGAGAAAATCCTCTGGCTTGCCCCAATACGAAGAGGCAATGAGGCTATAATAACAAGCAAAAGCAAAAAATTGTTGCAAATAAAAGTCAAGAATAGCTGCAAATAAGACATACAGTATCCATATTTATTTAATATAAAAAAATAAAAATTTTTTTATTGACAATGTTAGGCCGGAGTGGTTATTCTATTAAATAATTAAAGTAACCGTAAGTCTTTGAGCACATAGGTTTGTGATGTAGGACTTAGGGAGGAATAGTGAGAGAACAAGGGAAGAAGAGAAGTTGTGAACGCGGCAGAAGTATAGTCGCCATGGTGGGGGTTTTTCTTTTCATAGTTTATTCAGTTCCTGCTTTCGGTACTCCTTTTGGTTACAGCTATATAGGTCCTCAGGCACCTGGTGAAGCAAATCACGCTGATATTCTTCACGACATTTATACCGGCACGTTTACTAAGCAAACGTCACCACTATCAGGATTGTTAGTAGACTATGGGAACGCCAATCTGGACGGACGGTTCGGCAATAATAACTGCAAGGGCTAAATATGCTGGTTTAAATCAGTCGTTCGGCTGGAATGGAGGAGGCACGGAAACAGCATATGAACAATTGCTTTCGGATGCCAACTTAGGACAAGAGGGTGTTACCTTTAATGTCGGTGGAGATTTCTTATGGGGTTATAAACCGGATGGTTATCAGTGGTGGTCGTTGAATTCGAAAAATTCCGACGAAGACCACTTTGTAACATATAAAATCGAAGGGCTTGACGGTCCGTTTTATGAGAATAAAACTGTATGGCTGTTATTTATGGAAGACCTTCCCCTTGCTGATGCAGATAAAGATTACAATGACTTCGTAGTTGAGATATCGGCGATTCCCGAGCCGGCTACGATGTCGCTATTGGCACTGGGCGCAGCGATGTTCTTAAGAAAACGCAGCTAATTTATAAATAGACACAGTGCAGCGCATTTTCAGCGCTGATATAATATAGACCACCCGCATCAGAGGTAATGAGCCTCTGATGCGGGTGCGTTTTTATGACAGTTATATTACATACCAAGGTTAAATAAACAAAAAAGGCCGCTTATTTTTCCCAGCGGCCTTTTGTTTGTGTTTGTAAGTGATTGTTATTTTTCGTCGAGAATCTCTAAACACCTGAATTTTTTACCTTCCATAAACTCAAGGCTTGCCCCGCCGCCTGTCGAGACATGACTAACTCTTTTTGAAAGTCCCATTTTCTTTATTGCGCTTGCGCTGTCGCCGCCGCCTATAACGCTTATTGCGCCGTTATCGGTTGCTTTTGCCACAGCCTCAGCCACAGCTTTTGTTCCTATATCGAACGGCGGCATCTCGAACACGCCCATAGGTCCATTCCATACGACGGTTTTGACGCCGGCCAGTTTACTGACGAATAATTTTATAGTCTCCGGCCCGATATCTACGCCTTGCCAGCCGTCAGGAATATTCCCCGCGACGACTTTATTTGGAGCGTTCGCTTCAAGTTTCTGTGCTATGACGGTATCGACCGGCAGGACTAATTCGCATCCGCCTTTTTGCATTAGTTCTTTTGCCTTATCGACGAATTCATTTTCGCAAAGGCTGTTTCCGACGGTCAGGCCCCTGGCCTTGAAGAAGGTATAAGCCATCGCGCCGCCGATAAGGATTTTATCGACTTTTTTCATAAGGTTTTCGATGACTTTCAGTTTATCGGAAACTTTTGCTCCGCCGAGAATTGCGACAAACGGCTTGTTCGGTTTATTAAGGGCATCACCTAAGAATTTGAGTTCTTTTTCGACGAGGAAGCCGATAACGCGGTCTTTGCCTTTCATCATATCCGGCACGGTGTACATTGACGCGTTATCGCGGTGTGCCGTTCCGAACGCGTCATCGACATAGACATCGCCCAATTCGGCGATTTGTTTTGCAAAATCATCTTTAGCCTTGCGGAGTTTTGGGGCTTCGGCTGCTTTTTTATCTTTTATTTCTTCTTCTTTATAGAAGCGCACATTTTCCAGCAGCATTACATCTCCGGGTTTGAGAGTCGCTGCTTTTTGTTTTACTTCAGATCCGATGCAGTCATTTGCGAAGATTAAGTTTTTTTTCAGCAGTTCGCTCAGTTTTTTAGCGACCGGGGCCATTGAGAATTCAGGTTTTTTCTCGCCATCGGGCCTGCCCAGATGGCTCATTAATATTACAGAGCCGCCTTTATCGAGAATTGTCTTGATAGTAGGCAGAGCCGCGACGATTCTCGTATCGCTGGTGATATTTCTATTTTCGTCTAAAGGAACATTAAAATCGACTCGCATCAGGACTTTTTTATCTTTTACGTTTATATCTGCAACTGTTTTCTTTGCCATAAATCACCTTTATATATTATTTAAGATTAAAAAAAGCCCCTGTCGCAACGGCAGGGGCTTTTAATTTTTTACATAGCCGCAACTTTTGCAATTATGTCAACAGTGCGGTTCGAATAACCCCACTCATTGTCGTACCAGCTGACAACTTTAATGAAATTGCCCATTGCCATAGTGCAGAGCGAATCGAAGATGCTCGAGTTAGGATTGCCGATGACATCAGAGCTTACGATAGGCTCATCGCAATACTGCAGAATGCCTTTAAGATTACCTTCGGCGGCTTTCTTAAGAGCGGCGTTAACTTCAGCAATGGTAACTTCTTTTTCCAGTTCTGCGGTTAAATCAACACAACTTCCGACGATGACTGGAACGCGGAGAGCAAATCCATCGAGTTTGCCCTTGAGTGCCGGTATAACTTCGCCCAGTGCCTTTGCGGCGCCAGTGGTTGTCGGAATAATATTTTGTGCCGCTGCTCTTGCCCTGCGAAGGTCGCTGTGAATCATATCGGCGACGTTCTGGTCATTTGTATAACCGTGAACGGTTGTCATCAGACCTCTCTTAATGCCGAATGCCTCGTGAAGAGCCTTTGCCAGGGGGGCAAGACAGTTGGTTGTGCAGCTTGCGTTTGAGATGCAGTTCATATCTTTGGTTACGGTGTTGTCATTTACGCCCATAACACAGGTGCAGTCAATTTTGTCTTTTGCAGGAACGGTCAAAACAACTTTACGTGCGCCTGCCTTGAGGTGATCGCCGTAGCCGCCTTTCGGCGATTCTTTACTGCGGAAAATACCGGTCGATTCCACTACGACATCGATACCCATAGCTTTCCATGGCAGTTCAGCCGGATTTTTCACTGCCAGAACTTTAATGCTTTTGCCATTAATTACAATCGTATCGTCCTTGACCTGGATTGTGCCTTTCCATGGTCCCATTACGGTATCATATTTAAAGAGGTGAGCCAGCGCCGCCGCATTGGATAAATCGTTGATTGCCACCAGCTCCATATCTTTCCTGCCCATAATAATTCTTGCTACTGCTCTGCCGATTCTGCCGAAACCATTAATGCCAACTTTTGTCGCCATCGAAAAACTCCTTTAAAATTTTTGTGAATAAAGTCTCATTATTTTTAGTGTTTTTGCGTCTTTAAGGTCAATAACAGGGTTTTATCACGCCGGTGCTATAACTTTCGGAGCACGGATTTTAGGGATACGGTAGGAGGCTGTCAAGGGGAAATCCGCCGAAGGAGGATAAGTCAATTTTAGATTTTGGATTCCGTTTATCTTGCCTGTTTTTCAACTTCGCTCAGATAGGCAAGTGTTCTTTCCAGTTCATCCGAGAGGTGTTTGAGTTTCAGCATTGTTTTTACGCGGGTAATCAGTTCTAATTTGTTGACCGGTTTGCTTAAAAAATCATCTGTGCCGGAGTCTATCGCCCTTTCGATATCGCCAAGCTCATTCAAAGCTGTTACCATAATCACCGGCAAAGAGGCCGTGGCCGGGTTACTTCTAATTCTCCTGCAGACTTCAAAGCCGCTCATCTTCGGCATCATTACATCGAGCAAAACCAAATCGGGTATCGACTTTTTTATTATCTCCAATGCGGCTATGCCGTCTCTTGCGGGAATTGTTCGGCAGTGGACGTCTTCCAGATAAGCCTGCAAAAGCTCAAGATTCTGTTCGTTATCATCGACAACGAGAATCGTTGCAGTTTTTAAAACTTCATCAACTTTTTTCGGTTTTGTTGTCGTTTTTGTCATTGCTGAATTTTCTCCGTATTTTGCTCTATAAAAGACCTGACCTGCGGCTTTAAATAGATTGATTCGATATTCACAACCTGTCCTACCGCCTTGGCACAGCATACGGCGACTTCATAATCGCTCGAATCCATATCAGCGAAGAAAATATAGTGGTCTTTAATCCTGCACAGGCCCGAACCGCCGCCGCCTAACGAATCCTTCCTTATTTTAACATTGCTCTTTTCGAGTATGTCCAGCAGGTCATCAAGAATAGATTTATTATCCATATCTTTAAGGAAAAAGCCCTTAAATGTCGATAAATATTTAATATAGTTTACATTGAAAAGTCGATGGTTTACAGGAAAAAATGTAAGAAAGGACCGCCTTGCCGCAGTTAATACAAAAACGAAAATCTCTCAGTAAGCAGGTTGACCTGCAACAGCAGGTAAACAAAGAACTTAAGGAAAAACTGATAGAGCTTCAGGCGATGGCAAACCTCGGCAAGATTTCCGCCATTGTAGCCCACGAGATTAACAATATCCTTATGCCTTTAGGCAATTACGCCCTTGCGGCCTTGAGTAACCCGGAGGATAAGGAGCTGACGGAAAAAGCCCTGCACAAGACCATTCACAACAGCGCAAGAGCCTCTGAAATCCTCGAAAGCATTATGGCGATGGTCAACGGCGAAGCGGCCGCGATGCGCGAATGCAGAATCCTCAATCTTATAAACGAGGTTTTTTCCTGCATCGGCAGGGACTTTGAAAAAGACGGCATAAAAGTCAAACTTAATATACCGCCTGAATTAACCGTCAATGTTGTGCCGGTCCAGATTCACCAGGTAATAATGAATCTTGTTCTCAATGCCCGTGAGGCGATTCTGCCGCGAGGCGGAATATTATCTATAAGGGCGATGCAGCAAAACAATGAAATTATACTTACCATTGCCGATACCGGCAGCGGTATAAGTCCTGAAAACCTTGATAAAGTTTTCAAGCCGTTTTTCACCACAAAAACGCCCACCTCTACTGCCGGCAGGACAGGGTCAGGCCTTGGTCTTGCCTTCTGCTCGGAGATAATCGAGGCGCATAACGGAACCATATCCGTTCAGTCTGAGCCGGAAAAAGGCACCGAATTTACTATTACACTGCCGCTAAACGGTTAGCTTATCCCTCGTCTATTATCGCTTTGACGATGTCGAAGATTGCCTCTTTTGTTTTATAATTCGCGTCGTTTGTCAGGATTGAAAAGATGTATTCCTTCCCACTATTTGCTGTGCATATTCCTGACAACGCCCGAACACCGTTGATATAGCCCGTCTTTGCAAAAACTTTTCCGCGGTATCTATCCTGATAAAACTGCTTTCTTAATGTGCCATCAATGCCCCCCGCCGAAAGCGTTTCCTTAAAGACAGGCCATAAATCGCTCGAATACGCATCGCTGAGAACCCGTATGATAATACCGGCAGACAATTTGTTTTGGGTGCTTAAACCGCTGCCGTCGTCGATATTGAAACTTCCCGCGTCAGCGCCGAGCGATACAAGATAATTTGTTATAGCTTTCTGTCCTGCCTGCCAGCTTCCGCCTCCGCTATGGGATGGCTCACGCCATTTGCCGCCGGTCTGTCGTGCGCCGAGGGTTTTAAACAGACACTCTGCCGCGAGATGAAAACTGTCCTTGTTGCATTGCTGGAGAACTTTAACTATCCCTGTCCGATGCTCAACAAGTGTCTGCAGTTTTTCAGGATTAACATTTGCCTCGGCTACTTGGCCGGACATTTTTATACCGGCTTTATTGAGATTTTCAGCAAGCAGGGTTCCGAAGAATTTCGCCGGCCTCTCAATCGCCACATCAAATGACGCCGCTTTTCTGTATTTGCCGCTGATTTCAATAACATTCTCTTTTTCCGTGCGATAGGCCGCCAGCGCACTTTCCCCTTTATTTGTCGGCTGGACATTATTAGTCAGCGTTAGATACGCCGTATCAGGCTCGGTCCGCAATACTACTTGTCCATTTTTTATGGAAGCCAGAATTTTTACGCAGTTTGCATTATAATTAAGCCCGCTTATTTCACAGGCATAAGGCCTGTTGAGTTGCTCTTTGGGCCAATCCGGATGAACCCTCACATCTTCGAAAACAGAACTGTCAACAAGAACATCTTCTATTTCCGTTATATTTCGTTCTTTAAGTGCTTTTACGATATCCGACAGAAAATCACCAACTCCATTGCTGTCTGTGCTGTTTTCGTCGGCAAGCTCCAACAGCGGGTCGCCGCTGCCGATTATGACAAGGTTCTTGTCCGAAATCGCGGCTGTCGTAACATACTCGAACTGCCGCCCAAGGTATTTTAAAGCCGTAAAGCTTGTTACGAGCTTCATATTGGATGCAGGTATAAGTGCAAGAGATTCGCTGTACCCAAAAACGCGGGCTCTTGAGCGGGGTTCAACAACAAGAATTCCGAATTTTACATTTGTCTGCTCTTTGCGCAGAATTATTTGTGTAATCTTCTCCCGTAATGATGCCGTACAGCTTGCACTAAGCGCCAGAACAGCAAGGCAAATGGCGTATTTTTTCATTCCGATTGATAACATAGGCAGAGGTTCTACCACGAAACTAATCCAAAAGCAACTAATAACATAAGTGCTTGTCCTAAAACGAATTATGTAAAAAATCTTATTTTTTTATGTTCAGTTGACAATGCCAAAGGCGATAGTTATACTGCTTGCGGTTTAACCATTCTCTTTAGTTAGATTAACATTATTTGAATCTTTGCGGCTTTTAAGCCGTGGCGAGCTTCCGGAGTATCAGTGGATGAATATTCCGGAAGTTTTTTTATATCTTGACAGTTTAGTATGTAATTGTTTATATAATAGCTACTTATGGCGGAAACCCAGTTCCAAAAAGCAATTTTCACAGCCTCAGTCTCATACAATAAGGCTATCGGCAAACATTTCTTTAACCTTCGATTAGAACTAAACGGCAGTGCCGCAGAAATATTCCGAAAGGCCCTGCCGGGACAATTCACAGAGCTTGATTTATCGAGACTTGCCCTGCCCGCCGAGGAACAAATTCCTGATGAGCTTTCCGAGTGTTCTCAGCGGCAGATTCTTTTGCGCAGGCCGTTCAGTTTTACGAATATCGAATATTCCGGCAGTAAAGTAATCCTTGAGATACTTTATTGTGTGCTTGGCCCGGCAACGTTAAGAATGAAAACTTTAAAGCCGTCGGACAAGATAAATCTTATAGGCCCGCTCGGTAATGGCTTTAAAATTTCCAGCGATAAAAAACTGGCGATTCTCGTCGCAGGCGGTATGGGCGCTCCCCCGCTTCAGCATCTTGCAAAAGAATTAAAAGATAAATGTCCCGGCACAGAAACAATTGTTTTTGCCGGTGCGAAAAATATTTCACAACTGCCCTACTATGATATTAAACTCGAAAAAATCTCACAAGAACCCGCTTTCGTTCTGGACGAGTTTGCGAAACATAACGTAAAGGCTCTTATAAGCACCGATGACGGCTCTGCCGGTTTTAAGGGGTTCGTAACGGAGATGCTCAAAAACTGGCTGAAAAGCAAAAAACCCGACAGTGGTAAAACGATTATTTACGCCTGCGGGCCTGAGGCGATGATGTCGAGCGCTGCTGCGATAAGCTCTGAATTCAATATTCCCTGCCAGGTAAGCCTTGAAAGGCTGATGGCCTGCGGCACAGGTTTATGTCAGGGCTGTGCCGTAAGATATATAAATAAACAAACCAAAGAAACCGGTTATAAACTTTGCTGTAAGGACGGCCCTGTATTCTGGGCCGATGAAGTTGTCTGGTGAATATGATTGATTTGACTGTAAATTTTGCGGGGTTGAAACTTAAAAATCCGGTTTTTACCGCATCCGGCACCTGCGGTTACGCGGATGAATTGGCCGATTTTATGGATGTAAATCAGCTCGGCGCTTTTATAACCAAAAGTATCACCCTGCACAAGCGTGACGGCAATTCTGTGCCGCGGGTTGTTGAAACCGATTCAGGTATGCTCAACGCCATCGGCCTTGCGAATATCGGCGTTGACAAGTTCATAGCGGAAAAAATTCCACTCATAAGGCAATATAATACGCCGTTTTTTGTCAATATTGCAGGCCAGACGATAGAAGAATACGTCGCTGTCGCCCAAAAACTTGCTAATTGTGAGGAAATCGCCGGCCTTGAACTGAATATCAGCTGCCCCAACGTCAAAAAAGGCGGCATAACCTTCGGCACTGACCCAAAACTCGTATCTGAAATAACATCAGCCATAAAGAAAAACGCAGGCAAAAAGATTCTAATGGTAAAACTTACGCCAAGCGTTACGGATATAAGCACGATAGCCTCTGCCGCGATAGAGGCCGGAGCCAATGCCCTGAGTATGATAAATACATTTACCGCTATGGTAATTGACATCGAGACAAGACAGGCCGTCCTTGCCAACCGCACAGGAGGATTGTCCGGCCCGGCAATAAAACCGATTGCCGTATATCTTACGAATAAGGTCTATAATGAGGTTGCAAAACCGGCGAATATACCGATTCTCGCCGGCGGTGGTATTAAAAACGCCTCTGACGCGATTGAATTTATTATTGCCGGGGCGACTGCTGTTAGTATCGGCACGGCAAGTTTTATCTATCCCGACAGCGCAATAAAAATCATTGACGGCTTAAAAAAATACTGTCAGCGGCACAAAATCGCAAAAATATCCGAACTTACAGGCAGCTTGAAATAAAAGTATTTGCAGGGTATAATTAATTTTTTATTAAGGACTTATCGGCGTATGGAAACGCTTAAGGCACTATATGATTATTTTCCAACCTCGGTTTTTACCGGCAGATCGCTGGTGTTTATAAGCGAAGACTGGCGGGTAGAGTTGACAGAGCATCAGAATTCCGATTTTAGTAAAAACTCTGCGAGCTGTCCTGTCATAAGGGTCAAGGTTTTCAAGAGAGCTCTGAATGGCGAATTTCTGCCGGGCCATTATGAGGATTTCCAGATATGTCCCGTCGGTGAACTTGCGGAGCAGATTGAACGGTATATCCAGGCCGCTATCGGCAAAAATATAAAGGAATACGACGTAGATGGCTGAAAACGCCTCTGGTAAAATAAAAAATGATATAAAAATAACCTGCGGACAGAACGCTGTGGTTTTCTGCGTGAAGGTTCTTCCTGCCAGCAGCAGGACTTGTTTGGCAGGCGTTCAAAATGGTATATTGAAAATTAAGTTGTCCGCGGCACCGGAAAAAGGCAAGGCCAATAAGGCTCTTGTGGATTTTCTTGCGGATACGCTCGACGTTAAAAAGAAATTTATCGCAATAACTTCCGGCCTGACTTCTAAAGTCAAGCAAATCGCCATTGAGCAGATAACGCCGGAAATTCTTATTGAAAAATTGAAAAGCGTTTTATGAAAAAAATTGCGTTTGTATTCCTGGTATTTTTGACGGCTCCGCTATTCGCGTCGCAGCAGCTTCCGTATAATCCGCAGGGGCTTTATGTTGACTCGGTGGAAAAAGCCCTTCAGTTAAACGATGACGATATTGACCTTGCGACTGCGGTACTGCTGGTAAGCAAAAGATGGGACCCTTCCATAAATATAGATAACTATCGCGGCAGGATTGACGAAATGGCGATTACGGTGCTCGACAGGCTTAAAGGCCGCAGCCCTTCGGCAAACAGCCGCCAGACAATTGAAATAATCAATAAGCTTTTATTCGATGAGCTTGGTTTTTCACCCGTTGATAACGCCGACAACCCGCAGGATTTATTCCTCAGTTCCGTGCTGGACAGTAAAAAGGGTTATTGTCTGAGTCTTTCGATTCTTTATCTTGCAATTGCCGAACGCCTCGAACTGCCTGTTTATGGTGTTGTTGCGCCGGGTCATTTTTTTGTAAGATATGCGGACAAAAACAAACCCTTTAATATCGAAACAACTCAAAAAGGCGTAAGTCCCCCTGACGAGCACTATATAAAGGAATTTAAGATACCGCAGGATAAGCCGCAGGCGATTTATCTTCGCAATCTCAGCAAGAAGGAGACTATCGGCTGTTTTTTCAACAACCTTGCCAATGTTTACTTTGACCTCAACGACATCGAAAACGCCTACTACTATCAGCAAAAGGCCGTCGATATCAATCCCCTGCTTGCCGAGGCAAGAACGAATCTCGGCAATATCCTTCTTAAAAAAGATATGGTTGATGCCGCAATCCAGCAGTATCAGGCCGCGATTAAAATAAATTCCTCGGACGCAAAAACATTTCACAATCTCGCAAACGCCTGCAGTAAAAGCCAGATGTTCGACGATGCTGTCAGGTATTACAATATCGCTCTCGGTCTCGACCCCAATTTTATCGAAATCTACAAAGGGCTGGCGCAGGCGTATCGCTCGAAGGGTCTGACTGACAAGGCCATTAGCATTCTCAGGAAAGCGATTGATATTAATTCGCACGATGCCGATTTATATATGTCGATTGCCGGCATATATCAGGAGCAGCAGAATTACAGCGAGGCTATTTCGAATTATCGTCTTGCGCTGGCGTTTAAAAACGATTCTGTCCCTGCCGCTTATGGCCTTGCTTATTCATATTTGCAAAATCAGATGTATAATGACGCGATAGAGCAGTTCAGGACGGTGCTTTTTTATGAACCGGCCAACGCGAAAGCTCACTTTGGGCTGGGCCTTACATACAACAAGCTCGGCTGGATTGAAGACGAAATCGCGTCTTATCAGAATGCCTTAAGGGTCGATGCAAATATGACCTCTGCCTGGCTGAATCTCGCGCAGGTATATATGAATCAGAAAGAATATGCCCTTGCCATCAAGGCATATCTGCGGGTAATTGACAGAGAGCCTTCTGCCGACGTTTTTTACAACCTTGGCGTCGCTCATTCGGTTCAGAAGAATTATATCGAAGCTGCAAAGTATTATCTAAAGGCTGTCGAGCTGCAGCCCAACTATCCCGCTGCACATAACAATCTCGCGATTACATTTTATATGCTCAGCCAGTATAAGCAGTCTCTCAAGCACGCCGAAATCGCAAAAGAGCAGGGTTACGAGGTTTCCAGCGATTTGCTTGAGCAGTTACATAAAAATTTAGATGTAAAAGTTGAAAACTAAAGTTAAGGAGAATTAAAATGGCAAAACAAAAAAAGACATGGCTTGGTGTATTGTTTACTATTGTAGTTGTGCTGGTTGTCCTGGTTCTTATCTCACCGTTTATCATCGACGGCATTTTGAAGGTAGGTATTGAAAAGGCGATTAAACAACAGCTTGATGTAGACTCTTCGATATCGCGAGTCCATCTGAGTATTGGTTCCGGAAGCATTGAGATCAGCGACCTGAAGATAAACAATCCGCCCGGCTACGAATACGAGAATGTTCTGGAGCTTAAATCAATCTATGTCAAAGCAGATATCCGCTCTCTTGTCTCTGACACCATAGAAATACAACAGATTAACCTCGATGACGTGAATGTGGTAATAGAGCAGAAAGGCATGACAAGCAATCTGGCCGACATTCTCAAATCAATGCCTAAAAAGCCAACCGATACCGGAGAAACAAAAGAAACCGCTCAAAATGAGAAAACCGCTCACATTGCATCTGTGGACATTAAAAACATCGATGTAACCGCGAAACTTTTGCCTACGCCGGGAAAACTCGGCGCGGTGCATTTGAAAGTCTCCACATTACATCTTTCGGATATCGGCGGTAAAAAGACAACGATTGCAGATGCTGTCGGCAAGATATTTACGGAGATTTCGGCTGCGATCGCTGCTCAAGGTGCCGGCATAATACCCGGCGATGTGCTCGGCCCGATTCAGGAAAATATCGGCGAAGTGGGCAAAGAGATTCTCAAGGTCGGCGAAGATATTCAAAAAGGATTAAAGGACGCCAATAGCCCGTTACAGGGACTGTTTAAAAAGAAAAAGAAAGATTGATAATTGATGAAGCAGCCGTTGCAGCGTTCGCCAAAAGTCTTTGTTGCAGTCAGCGGAGGAGTCGATAGCGCAGTTGCCGCTGCGACTCTCAAACAGGCCGGCTGTGACTGCACCGCCGTTTATATGAGGCTTTACGACCAGCCGGCAAATAAAAGCGCAGACGCCGAAAAAGTCGCAAAGCACCTCGATATACCTTTTGAGGTTCTGGATTTAGCCGGCGAATTTAAAAACGTCATTGATTATTTCTGCAGCGAGTACAAACAGGCCAGGACTCCCAATCCCTGCGTTTTCTGCAACAGGTTCATAAAATTCGGCAAACTCCTCGAATACGCAAAAGCAAAAGGCGCCGATTTTATCGCTACAGGTCATTACGCCCAGGTAATAAGGGATAGCGAAGGTTTCGCCCTTTATACCGCCGCGAATATGGCCAAAGACCAGTCTTACGCCCTTGCGATGATTAATCGCGCAGTCCTCGAAAATGTCCTTTTCCCCGTCGGTTGTCTCGACAAAAGTCAAACACGCAAAACTGCGGAAAACCTCGGCCTTGAGGTAAGCAGTAAACCGGATTCTCAGGAAATCTGTTTTATTCCTGACAATGATTATGCTGCCAAACTTGAGAGTTTATGCCCCGAAGTTATTCACGAAGGTAATATCATTGACAGCAGCGGCAAAATTCTGGGAACGCATAACGGCATTCACCGTTTCACCATAGGGCAAAGGCGCGGCCTGAAAGTCGCTATGGGTGTGCCTTATTATGTAACAAAGCTCGATGCCGGGAAGAATACAGTTACGTTGGGACCCGACCAGGAGCTGCTGCATAAGAATTTGACTGCTGTCGGTGCAAACTGGCTGATTAACGAACCTTCACAGGCATTTGCCGCCTTGATAAAAATCCGTTATAATCACAAGCCTGTATCCGGCTATTTAGAGCCCGGCAGGGATACTGTAAAAGTTTCTTTTGACCAGCCGCTCTGTGCGATAACGCCCGGCCAAGCGGTCGTTTTTTATCTGAAAAATGAAAACGGCCTTAAGGTTGCGGGTGGTGCCTGGATTAAGGAATCTTTTGATTGATGAACGACGATAATAAAGACATATTAAATATCCTTCAGGACGCTGAAAATAAGGCGCATCGGTTTGCCGCGCAGGCCCTTATAATTCAGCCCGGCGCGATTGGAGACTGTATTCTGACTTTGCCCTTGGCCGAATCTCTCAAAACGCATTTCGGCATAGGCACTTGTCTAATGCTCGGAAGGAGTAATTATATTGAATATTTCCCCGGCAGAACCTGTGTTGACGGCATTAAAAATCTCGACTCTGTTGATTTGCACAGACTTTTTATTGAGCATAAAGGTTTTGAACTTGAGGATGACGACTCGCTGATAACCGCCTTTGCCGGTTTCAGGCACATTATTACTTTTCTCGGCTCTGCCGGCAGCGATTTCGAAACCAATCTCACATTCACTGCGTACTGCAGTAATCCCACTGACGTAACCACATTGCAGTTGAAGCCCTCGGCTGATTTTACCGGCCACATCGCCGGATTCTATCTTGATTCTTTTGTTGCCGCTCAGCATCCTGATACCCGGCCCGCCGACAAGAGCATCTCCTGCAATCTGCGAAAGGCATATATTACGCCCGGCAGGAGCGATTTAACGCACGGCCGAAAAATTCTCGAATCTGTCGGCGTAAAACCCGGCCGTAACATCGTGGTAATTCATCCCGGCAGCGGCGGCGTCTCCAAATGCTGGCACATTGACAATTTTTATATGCTTGCCGAACAGTTGTGCGACAGGGATATAAAAGTCGTCTTTCTGCTGGGTCCTGCGGAGATGGAAAGATTTGGTAAAAAAACCATTGATGCTCTCGGCGTCGTTGCGCCGGTTCTTTGTGAACTTTCACTTACGGAAACCTTTCAGGCTGTCAGTTGCGCCAATTGTTTTATCGGCAATGACAGCGGCATAACGCACCTGGCCGCCGCGGCTGGTATCCCGACGATTGCCTGTTTTGGCCCGACCGACCCTGCACAATACGGCCCTGTCGGCCCCATGGTTTCTACCTTTAAATTCGAGGCTTCTGATTTTAATACCCCCTGCCCCGACAAAATAGAGGATGTAACAAAACAGATTCTTAAATACTTAACTTCTTGACCCGCAGCGATTAATGATTATAATTGCCTGTTCTTATGGAAAAAACTTTAGCACAGCTCGCTCAGCACGTCGGCGGTAAGGTAAAAGGAAACGCCGAGACGAAGATTACCGCAGTCGCGACGCTTGAAAACGCGACAGCGACGGACATAAGTTTTCTGTCCAATCCTAAATATACAAATGCCCTGCAGACCACAAAGGCCGGCGCCGTAATTGTCGGCAAAGATACCGATGCTCCCGTCCCGCTGCTGATTGCCGAGGACCCGTATTACGCCTTGTCTCAAATTGTTATTCTGCTCTATGGCCATAGAAAACACAAAAAAATCGGATTGTCGCAAAAAGCGTCAATCGCCAAAACAGCCAAAATCGGCAAAAACTGCGACATTCACGATTTCGCAACAATCTGCGATAACGCTGTTATCGGCGACAATACGATTATTTATCCCGGCGGTTTTGTGGGCCCCGATGTAACCATCGGCAAAAACTGTATCCTTTATCCGAACGCAGTCATATATGACGGTAGCAGACTCGGAGATAATGTCATAATCAATTCCAATGCTGTAATAGGCAAAGACGGCTACGGCTACGCGACCCACAAAGGAAAGCATTACAAAACCCCGCAGATAGGCATTGCGGTAATAGAAGATGACGTGGAAATCGGTTCGAACTGTTGTATCCAGTGCGGAGCAATTGAAAATACGGTTATAGGTCAGGGCTCTAAACTGGGCGACCTTATCAACGTTGGTCACGGTGCAAAGATAGGCCCTCATTGTCTGCTTGTGAGTCAGATTGGCATTGCAGGCTCCACTACTATCGGCCATCATTGTGTTATCGCCGCCCAGGCTGGAATTGTAGGGCATATAAAAATCGGCAATTGTGTCAAAATCGGCGCCCAGGCGGGCGTAATAAACGACATCCCGGACAACCAGGATATCTTCGGCGCACCGGCAATCGATGCAGCAAAGGCCAGAAGAGCTTATGCTATGATAGAAGATCTGCCGGAAATAAGAAAATCCATTCGTCGTCTTGAAAAACAGCGTAAAGATGAAGAATGAGAAGATAATCGGCCTGATAGCCGGCGGCGGCAGACTGCCGATTCTAATTGCCCAGGGCGCCGCAAAAGCCGGCTGCAAGGTTATATGTGCAGGCCTCGGCGACAATCCCGACCCGCAGCTTGCCGGCCTGACTGACTTTTACGCAAAAGTGCCGATTGCCCGGCCGGGCGCCTGGATGAGAAAACTTAAAAAAAACGGCGTAACCGATGCCGTAATGGTCGGCAAAATTCATAAGGAAAAACTTCTTACTCCCTGGCGGATTCTCAAATATCTGCCTGATTGGCGGGCATTGAGAATTTATTACTGGCGATTAAGGAAAAAAAATAAAATCGACCAGACAATTTTACAGGCGATTGCCGATGAATTGGCAAGCGGAGGTATTATTTTGCAGGATTCGACAAAATTTTGTGCTGAGTATTTGGCTGACAAAGGCATAATGACTGATATTCGGCCGTCTGCCGGTATGCAGCAGGATATTGATTTCGGCTGGGATATTGTCAAAAAAATTACCCAGACAGGCATAGGCCAGGCAATTACCGTAAAGGAAAAAATTGTAATAGCCGTTGAAGCGGTTGAAGGCACCGGGAAAATAATTGAGCGCAGCGGCCAATTCTGTAAAAAAGGCGGCTGGACTCTTTTAAAGGCTGCCAAGTCCGACCAGGACTTGCGTTTTGACGTCCCCTGCGTAGGTCCAGATACAATAAAAGCTATCTGTGCTAATGGCGGCAAATGCCTCGTTGTCGAAGCAGGCAGGGTTATTATTATAGATAAACCTGACACTATTGCCCTTGCCAATCAGCTTGGAATCGCGATTGTCGGCCTATAAAATTCTAATGACTTTCCAAAAAATAAAAATTTCAGGCTTATCATTTGAAATCTCCGATGATTTCCCTGCCAAATTCCACCCCGGCACAAAGGATAATTTCACTGACGGCCGGCGAAGCGATTTTACCAAACTGCCCTCATCTAAATTTGCCAATGTCTTTACATTTAATCTCCTTTTTAAAGGCAAAGTTCACAATTTAATTTTGAAGCAATTTCTCAACCGTTCTCCTCTTGATATTTTGAAAAATCTTCTGCTTTCCTGCCGCTCTTACAGGGCATTTAAAGCAGATTTAATGCTCAAACAATATGGTTTTGCTGTTCCCGATGTTGTCGCTGTCGGCAAAAAAACAATTGCCGGCATTCCAATCAGGAATTTTCTTATAACAACCGAAATTACCAATTCTGTTCCCCTTCATGAAATACTCGAAACAAACGCATCGCAGAGACAGCAGATTATAAGTCAATTCGGCCAAATGGTAGGTTCGATGCACGCACAGAATATCTTCCACGGCGATTTAAGGTTCGGCAACATCCTTGTTCACCCCGTTAGAAACAAGGCGTCAGAGACGCCTGACGGCCGCTCCCAGCGGCCTGTTTCTAACGGGGTAAAACCTGAAAATAATAGATTTGTATTTTTCCTGCTCGATAATGAACGAACTAAAAAGTTTGGAAAACTGCCTCACAGGCTACGTCTCAAAAATCTCGTCCAGATATACATTTCTCGCACAGATGCAAGTAATTCTGACAAAACCTGCTTTTTGGATGCTTATCTATCGCAGCAGAATATAAAATTTGATAAAGACAAACTGTCAGCCCAAATCGCCGCCCATGTAAAAAGAAGACTCGCCAAAAAAATAATTAACCACGAATGAACACGAACATATCTGTCAGATTCGCTTTTTAGGGGGACGTTTTTTATTTTTATCGTCGAATTCCGGCAGTTGTTTAAACTCTTGAAAATATTTTGCCTTACATATATATTCAAACTTTGCCACCTCTCCCATAATCCTTAAATTCTTGGATGTAGGTGAACTTACATTACAATCAAATGGACACACCGATACATACAATTTTAGTGATAGGGTTTTATAGTTAGGATATTTATATAATACACGCAATGCTCCTCCGTGACCTGATTTTTCCCTTATGCTTCTATCAAATTGATAAAGCCTTAAACGAAGCCCGCCTTTAGAATTCGTCATCCCGATGTAAATTATGTTTTTATTCCATTTAAAAACTTTCCCACTAATACCCTTGTTAGAATAGGCTATAGCATACACACCTGGTTGTTTACATTTATCAATGCCATTTCGTTCTCTCCATTTATACCATTTTGTAAACCGTTTTTGGGGCATATACAGATCTCCTTTAAAAGGACACTTGATTATATCCATACAATTTTTGCAAGTCAAAGGGGAAAAATTGTCTGCTTGCAATCTTCCTCTCAGCAGCAAAAATAATCCGTGAAAATTCGTGTGAATTCGTGGTTAATTTTCTTCGTGCCTTAGTGTCTTCGTGGCTATTATTTAAAACTGTTTAAGAAAACTTATATCGTTTTCAAAAAGCAGTCTTATATCGTTTATCCCGTATTTTCGCATCGCAAGGCGTTCGATGCCGAATCCAAACGCCCAGCCGGTATATTTTTCCTTGTCGATTCCGACCGCCTCGAACACATTCGGGTCAACCATTCCGCAGCCGCCGGCTTCAATCCATTTTTCCTCGCCGTTTTTATCTATAAACAGTATATCAACTTCTGCGCTCGGCTCAGTGAACGGGAAAAAGCTCGGGCGCAATCGCCATTTTACGTCTTTGCCGAAAAACGCCCCGATAAATTGTGCTATGGTGCTTTTCATATCGACCATTGAAATATCCTCGTCAACAACAAGGGCTTCGAGTTGGTGAAACATAAACATATGCGTCGCGTCAACCGTATCAGGCCGATAAACCCTGCCCGGCGCAATGACTCTTATAGGCGGTTTTTGTTTGCCCATTATGCGAATCTGTATCGTCGAAGTCTGGCTTCGCAGGAGTTTGTTGGCGTCAATATAAAAATTATCGCTCGCGTCGCGTGCGGGATGTTCCTGCGGAATATTAAGAGCTATGAAGTTATGCCATTCGTCTTCCACTTCCGGCCCGTAAGCGATTGAAAACCCCATTCGTCCGAAAATTTCGAGCAGTTCATTTATTGTCTGTGTGATTATATGTTTTTTCCCGATTTCGAAATCCGCTCCCGGCAGCGTAACGTCAATCAGCGGCTCACCTTTTTTGGAATCCTTTTTAAGTGAGCCTTTCAGATGTTCAAAGGCTTCTGTTACCTGCTGTTTGATTTTATTGGCAAGAGCGCCTGCCTCTTTTTTTTGTTCTGCGGGAAATGTTCCGATTTTGCTCAGCATATCCGTTACAGTCCCTTTTCGTGCAAGGAATTTTATACGGAATTGCTCAAGCTGCTCGGAGTTTGTTACTTTCCTGAGTGCTTCAAGTGCCTCTTGTTCGATTTTTTTGAATTCTTCTATCACAATTGGTTAGCCCCACCATCACTACTTGTCCCGCCATAGCCTTTGGCGACGGCGGATGGTGGGGTTCGTTTGATTTTTTATGCAACTTTTAATGCCGCCCTGACCTTTTCGACTATGGCATCGAAAGCCGGAACGTCTGCGATTGCGATTTCGCTCAGCATTTTTCGATTAAGCTGAATATTTGCCTTTTTGCACCCGTTGATAAATTCGCCGTAGCGGATATTTCTTTCCCTGCAGGCTGCGTTCAGGCGGATAACCCACATATTTCTGAACAATCTCTTTCGCTGTTTTCTGCCGAATCTCGCGTAAACCTGTGCTTTTACGGTTCTTTCTTTGGCAAGCCGGTATGCCCTTCCGGCCGCATTGGAGTGGCCTTTTACCCTTTTGAGAACTCTTTTTCTGGCCCGACGAGTTGCCGAACCTTTTCTTACACGTGGCATATCAACTTTCCTTTCAAATTTATCCGCCTATGGCGGGTCAGCAGCCCTTATTGGGGACTGACATTCAATCTTATTTGCCGCTCTGCCCGAGTTTTTCCTTCATAATTTCAGCAAAAACATGGCTGATAACGAAGGCTCCTCCGACTCGCCGGCGTCTTTTAGCGTTCTTGCCGCTCATCAGGTGCCCTGCATAGCTTTTATGTGCCTTGACTTTACCGCGGGCCGTCACTTTTACGCGTTTTGTTAAACCTTTATGTGTCTTGTGCTTAGGCATACTTTACAACCTTAAAAATCGTTTTTCAGGAAAATGAAGGATAGAATCTTAACACCCTGTCTTTGACAGGTCAACAGTTATTTGACACAGGGGCATAAATTTACCCCTTGGCGGCTATTTTTGGCACCATAAGCATCGTCATTCTTTTGCCGGAAAACACCCCGGGCCTGTCAACTTTTGCCACATCTTCGAGCTTGGTTATTATTTTATCCATTACCTCTTTACCATGCTCGAGGTGCAGCATTTCGCGTCCCCTGAACATTAAGGTAAACTGAACATGGTGGCCTTTCTTGAAAAATTCGCGGGCGTGGTTTAATTTTGTCTCGCAGTCATGAGGGTCGGTCGCCGGCCGAAGGCGTATCTCCTTGACGATTATGATGTGTTGTTTTTTGATATTTTGTTTTTCTTTTCTTTTCAGTTCGTACAGATATTTGCCGAAGTCCATAATCCGGCACACAGGCGGGTCGCTGTCGGGTGCAATTTCTACAAGGTCAAGTTCTGATTCTCCCGCTCGTTCCATCGCCTCGCTGATATTCACTAAGCCGATTTGTTTGTTGGCGGCATCAATCAGACGAACTGTATGTGCTCTGATTTGCCCATTAATCCTGAGTTTTAGCTTTGCGATATTTCTGCCCTTTCCATTTTAGATAATAAATTCTATATTCCTGGACCTTATCATATATTCAAATCCCTGTTTCTTTCAGCGACTTTCTTTTTTGCCTCGGCAACAAATATATCAGTCTGCATTGTCTTTGTATCTTTGCTTCCGCGAGTCCTGACATTGACACTGTTGGTTTCGGCTTCTTTCGGCCCGACAACGAGCATATAAGGTATTTTTTCGTTATGTGCGAGGAGGATTTTTGCTCCGATTTTTTCATCGGACATATCAAGCCCGCATCTTAAACCGGCCGTCTTTAGCCTTGAAAGCAGTTCCTGTGCGTAATTATTGGATTTTTCACTTATAGTCAGCACTCTCATTTGTTCCGGTGCCAGCCACAGCGGAAAATCGCCGCCGTAATGTTCTATCAGGCCGCCGATGAATCTTTCCATACTGCCCAGCACGGTTCGGTGGATAATGACCGGCTCGTGCAGCGCGTTGTCTGCGCCGACATAACGGATATCGAATCGCTTGGCCGCCTGAAGGTCAACCTGATGTGTAGGCCCCTGCCATTCGCGCCCTAACGAGTCTATCAGTTTAATATCAATCTTGGGTGCGTAAAATACGCCTCCGCCCTCATCAACTTCATAAGCTAATCCGCGTCGTTCCAGTGCCAGCCGCAGTTCATTGGTGGCACGTTCCCATTCTTCCACCGTGCCGAGATATTTCGCCGGCCGTGTAGCTAAATAAGCCTTATACGTATAGCCGAAGGTTGTCATCATAAAATGCATCAATTCCAGAATCAGGTCAAGTTCCTGCCCCAATTGTTCCGGAGTGCAGAATGTATGAGCGTCATCCTGCGTAAATCCTCGCACTCGGAGCATCCCGTGCAAAGTGCCGCTCGGCTCATAGCGATATACCATTCCCAATTCGCAGAACCGCATCGGCAAATCGCGGTAACTGTGCGGACTATTGTTATATATCATATAATGTCCCGGACAGTTCATCGGCTTGAGATAATAATTCTGCCCGTCAATATCCATCGGCGAATACATCATATCCGCGTATTTTTCCAGATGTCCGCTTCGCTGATACATTTTCTCGGTCGCAATATGCGGGCTGTAGATAATATCGTAGCCTCTTTTTAAATGTTCTTCTTGCCAGAACGATTCGATTATATGCCGTATCAGCGAGCCTTTCGGATGCCACAGTATCAGACCCTGCCCGATATCGTCGTTAATGCTGAACAAATCAAGCTGCTTACCCAGAACGCGGTGGTCGCGTTTCTTGGCTTCTTCGAGTCTATACAGATATTCATCGAGTTCTTTTTTTGTCTTCCAGCTTGTGCCGTAAACCCTCTGAAGCATTTTCTGAGCCTGGTCGCCGTGCCAGTAAGCCCCCGACACTGACATAATTTTGAAGCTGCCGATTTTGCCGGTGCTTGGCACGTGCGGCCCTCGGCACAAATCTTCAAAGCCCTCGCCGTGCGAATAGAAACTTATAGTCTCGCCCTGCGCGCGGTTTACATTGTCGATTTTATATTTGTTTCCGCCCGAGCGAATTATTGCCTTTTCCCTGCTGAATTCCCGTCGGACAAACGGCAGATTCTTAGCGGCTATTTCAGCCATTTTATTTTCTATTTTTTCAAAATCTTCAGGCCGGATTGGCGTATCGAGGTCGATATCGTAATAAAATCCGTCTTCGACGGTTGGCCCGTAAACTAACTGGGTCTTCGGCCAGATGCCGCATATCGCCTCTGCCATAACATGAGCGCAGCTATGCCGCATTATTTCCAGACCTTCTTTACTGTCGCCTGTCAGGATTGAAAGGGTTATATCTGTCTTTACGGGAGTGCTTAAATCGGCAGGTTGTCCGTTTATTTTGCCTGCCACTGCGTCGCGGGCAAGTCTCGCCCCTATTTTTTCCGCCACCTGACCTATTGTCAGGCCGTCTTGAACGTCTAATACTTTGCCGTCAGGCAGCGTTACTTTCGCCATCGATTATTCCGGCCCTTAAACCTCAAATAATGTTCCAGTTATCTACATTTAGCCCCCGCCGCCCTGTCCTGCCATAGCCTTTGGCGACGGCGGATTGAGGCGGGGTTTTAACATATTACCAATATATATTATCGGCTACATTTGTCAAGTAATGACAACAAAAAGATTTAGTTAAATAAATCAATAATTTGCCCCGGCTCATCAATAACCACATCCGCCCCTGCTTCCATTAGTTCTTTTCTGCCTCTAAATCCCCAGCTTACGCCTATTGCGAACATTTTACACCCTTTTGCCGTTTGCATATCAATATCGCTGTCCCCGATAAAAACCGTTTCTTGCGGCTTAGCGTTAAATTTTTCAAGCACTTGCAATCGTCAGAACCGCAAGTTTGATTCCCCTTTTGGCAAGTTCAGCTGCAACCTGGGGTAACCCATTATATGGGCGGGTTTTATCAAGGCAGATTTGAGCGTATTTCTCGCGCATCTTTTCAAGCACGTTTTCCGCAAGGTGTTGTTTATCCGGCTCAAGTGCCCTGCTGATTAACGTTCTTGTGCCGTCGCCTACCATTTGCCGAAATGCCTGTAAATTTCTGCTCGGCTGACCGAATATTTCCAGCGCATAATTTGTCGCATCCGCAAGGTCTGCAAGCGAATCCACCAATGTGCCGTCAAGGTCGAATATTGCCGCTTTATATGCCATTTTACCTCAAAAATTGAAGAAAGTAAGCCCTGCGTAGCTTTAGCGAAGCAGGGTCGGCAGTTTATTAAACATAAGCCCGTATGTCAACAAAACAGCCAAAAACAAGTAAAATTTCGTCCAGATTATTTTAAAACTTGCCAAAACTTTTTTATATGTTATAATACGGATGTAGTATAAAGAAATTTATAACTGCAGCCTGAAAGGAAGCGAAATGGATGTTTCGCTTATATTGCTGAAGAAAGACGGCACAAAAAAAGTCTTTCCAGTTCGCAACAAAGCTACAACTCTGGGTCGAAGGCCTGACTGCGACCTTTGCATTCCACTCCAGGTGATTTCTCGCAGGCATTGTCAATTGAGTCAGGAGGATAGTGCCTTAAAAGTTCGCGACCTCAGTTCGAGCAACGGCACATTCCTCAATGGCCAAAAGGTTGACGATGAAGTGTCGGCAAAGCCCGGCGACAATCTTCAGGTTGGTCCTTTGACTTTTACGATTCAGATTGACGGCCGGCCTGCCGAGATTACTGCTCCGGACAGCGGCATCTTTCAATCGATGCCTGACATTTCAGCGGCTAATACCGATGATATGAATCAGAGCGGCACTTTCGTCGGCTGAAAATTTCTGCGGAAATCACAAGACCATCCATAAATTTGTTGTTTAGCCGTCGCCGGCCTGTCCTGAGCGAAGCCGAAGGATACGGCGACGCAAGAGAGGACGATGTTTCAATTCACATTCACCTGTTTACTTCTGTGTTCGTCAGTGTTAAAGTCAGTGTTCGTCCGTGTTTTAAAATTGGGCGATACAGGACTCGGACCTGTGGCCTCCTGCTTGTAAGGCAGGCGCTCTAGCCAACTGAGCTAATCGCCCCAAAGCATAAATCAGGATAAGTTTTAAGCCAATTTATGTCAAGGACAAAAGAATACAAAGCGGAGCCCCGGCGAAGCCTTGACGAAGATAACGAATCCGACTACGATAACGCTTCATCGGGTAAAATCCTTTTCCTTAGTGTCGCTTTTCCGGATGACGTTTTTAAATATTTCTCAAGTCGTCTTGCCGTGACCTCAGACTTAACTACGATGTAAGCTTCCAAAATCACCGGAAGCCGCCATTTTGTCGAAATTTCCTTTCCTTTTTTATGATCTTCAATGCGTCTCTTCAAGTCATTTGTTGAGCCAACATAATATTCTCCATCTGCCATTTTTAAAATATATACATACCACATATCTCACCTGACTGCTTCACAATTCGTAGCATAGCGAAGAACAGCTTGCCGTTCGGCCTGTCCACCGTAACTTTAGTGTAGGTGGAAGCATAGCGAAGAACGGAGAGGGCGGGATTCGAACCCGCGGTACGGTTACCCGCACACACGCTTTCCAAGCGTGCTCGATCAGCCGCTCCGACACCTCTCCGGAATACAATCTTATGTTAAAGAATTACTTTTATGCCTTCTTGTCTTAAATAAGCTTTCAGTTTCGGTATCTCGATGATATTGAAATGAAATACCGATGCCGCAAGCAGAACTGTCGCACCGGCCCTGACGGCCTCTGAAAAATGCTTCATCTCGCCTGCTCCGCCTGATGCCACAATTTCAGCGCCGGTAGCTTTTGCTATCGCTTTTATCAGCGGCAAATCATAGCCGGTCTTTGCGCCGTCTGCCGCCTTGCTCGTAGGCAGGATTACCTTTACGCCGAAAGAATCTATTTTTTTTGCCCATTCGACAGCGTCGACCCCGGTCGCTGTCCTTCCGCCGTCGATATAAACTTCATATCCGCTGGGCAGCCTGGGATTTTTGTCAACATCAATGGCCACTGTTACTTTTTCCTCGCCGAACTCTTTTACCATTTCCTCAATAATCGCCGGATTTTTGAACGCCGCGCTGCTGGTTGAGATTTTATCCGCGCCTGCGTTAAAAACCGCCTCGGCTGTTTTCAAATCGCTTATTCCGCCGCCGACGGTAAATGGTATGGTGGTAACGAATGCGACTTTCTTCACGACTTCGAGCATTGTTGACCTGTG
Organism: Phycisphaerae bacterium; assembly: GCA_026386845.1. Lineage (GTDB taxonomy): Bacteria > Planctomycetota > Phycisphaerae > Sedimentisphaerales > UBA12454 > JAPLMW01. The sequence continues at coordinate 5,533 of JAPLMW010000031.1, read as the reverse complement.
TTCTACCGTTGCCGTTATATCGAGCATCGCAAGCTCATCTGCCCCGGCCTCGCAGTAGGCTTTTGCGCATTGGGCGGGGTCGCCTGCGTCTTTTATATTCACGAAGTGAACGCCTTTTACTACTCTGCCGTTCTGCATATCGAGGCACGGCATAATCTTCACTTTTCTGTCGTTTTGCATCTTTAGTCCTTTAAAAAATTGTTATCGGTGGAATTCCTTTTCTTCCTGAAAAAATCGGTCAAAACGGCTGAGCATTCATCACCCAGAACGCCGCTCGTTACTTCGAGTCGATGATTAAGTCTTTTGTCCTGCACGATATTGTAAAGACTTTTTACCGCGCCGGCTTTCGGGTCGTCGCAGCCGTAAACTAATCTGTCGATTCTCGCCAGAACAAGCGCGCCGGCACACATACAGCAAGGCTCTAAAGTAACATAAATTGTGCATCCGTGCAATCGCCAATTGCCGATGTATTCCGCCGCCGCCGTAATAGCGATTATTTCAGCGTGTGCCGTTGGGTCGTTGAGCTTATGCCTCTGATTACACCCCTTGGCGATAATTTTATTTTGATAAACGATGACCGCGCCGATCGGCACATCGCCGCCTTCAAGGGCGATATCCGCCTGTGCAAGAGCCATCTTCATAAACTGCTCATCTTGTTTTTCGTTATCCATTTTTGATTATTCTACATTCCGCCTTGTAAATTCTCAACTGCGCAACAAAAAAGTTGCGCGCTTTGAAAAAATAAAAAAATTTATCTCCTTATTTAACAAACACTTACGAATTGCGGACAAAATTTTCTTGATCAAATTTCGACAAAAACGCGCAACTTTTCAGGTAATACGGAGGGACTGTGTTGCCTGAAAGGCAACATAGTCTTGAGTTTTAAGTTTTAAGTTTTGATTTAAGGAATTTGCTAAAGGCGGAGAAATTTATTATGGGAAAAATTACTGTTACCGTTCCCGTCCCCAAAATTATTATAACTTTTTCATTATGGCTTTTTCTGCGATACAAAAAAATCCGCTATGGTTACGATTTGAGGTTTATTCCGCTCAATAATGGAAGATATGCCATTGTTGATTCTGCTGATTTTGAAAAAATTAACAAAAATAAATGGGGCGTTAAAATATCAACCAATACAACTTATGCGGTGCGTATGGTAAATGGGAAAAATGTGTATATGCATAATCAGATTATGCAGCCTCCGCCCGGCTACGTTGTTGACCATAGAGACCGCAACGGCCTTAACAATGGCAGGCATAATTTACGTCTGGCGACAAAGGCGCAGAATTGTTGTAATCATTTAAAGAGGCCCGGCTGCAAATCTAAATGTAGAGGCGTTGATTATGATAAAGATTTAAAAAAGTGGCGGGCAAGGATTGGGTTTAACAACGTGCGTATTCTTCTTGGCTATTTTGATAGTGAGGCCGATGCCGCAAAAGCGTATGACAACGCTGCCAGAAAACTTCACGGCGACTTCGCTATCTTGAATTTCGGTTAATTCTGAAATTTCAAATCCTATTGTTCTTCGCCTTCGGCGGCCTTACCCCTTTCAATAGCGAATATATCCCCACGCTTCTTATGAGGAACTCTGACCTCGTTAATCCGCTTTAATCGCGTTTTAGGCCTTTGATGATAATCATTTCGCGGATGATTATTTCGTAAAGTTCCATAAGGTCTTTCTTTGTCATATTAAGGCCGATTGCCTTGCAGGCTGCTAAATCGAATTCAACGCGGACGTCCGCAGGTTCAATCGGCTTATCAAGAACACTGAAAAGCTTTCCCTGATTATCACCCTTTTGTTTTTCCCAGAATTCTTCATAACGCTGGTCAAAATTCTGGTCGAACTGCTGACGCAAAGAAGGAAATTTTTTCTCTGAGAATTTGTCAAACACCAAATTCAACGGTTTAATCAGATTGGCTGAAGGAATCAACGACATCTCTTCCAAGTCATAGACGCGAATATCAACATATCTTCCGGTGCTTTCTTCTTTTGATGAAAAGAATTGCGATAAGAACATTATTGAATTTAGAGTAACGCATAGGGCTTTTGCCTTTTTGGGGTCGATCTCACTAATTATATTTACTTGATCTGATGGTGCCATTTTCTCAGAGGAAAAGAACGCTATAAGATTTTGTGATGGTGAAAAAGGATTAATCCTGCGACAAACCACCAAGTTTGTCTGCACACTCTCCAACTTTGCCGGAAGTGAACTCCATAAATCAGTTTGCATTTTTGCACCGGCAGATCGACAAACCCGTACAAGTTCGGGATATTTCTTTTTTGCTATGTAGTCAAACTTTGCGCTTATGTCAAATGTATCAAGCCCAACTGGTGTGCGCAAGCTGCGCATCAAGCAACTTGCAGGAATTTCATATACAGCCCCCAATGATGTAGTGGCTGTTAAAGTTTCCTTGGCATCTTTTTTGAATCGTAAAAAGGCCTGTTCAACACGTTCCGAACAGGTTTCTCGGGTCATAAATAAGACCTGCGAATTTCCGCCATCCATCCTGAGACCGGTCTTAAAGTAGTCAGAATACTCCGGTATCTTCGATAATTTACCATCAAGCTTATCAATGAATCCGACCAACTTATCGCGGCTGCTAAAATCCGTAACTCCGCAGAACCACATCATATTTATTGAGTGTTTTTTAATATCTGCGATTTCGTGCGTGTCTATTTCGACAAGTTCGTGATTGCGGAGGCTGTTTTTTGACTTTACGAGGTTTGCTATGGATTTAACATCTTCATCGATCAACAGGGTTAAATCCTTTTTAACGAGACAGAATTTCACCTTGTAATGGTCGAGCGGCTTTTGTTTTTTGGCTATGAAGAGAATATCCCTGTATTCGGACCATTCCGAGAAACCATAGTTATAGGTGGGCTTTAAGATATAAAGAGGTGTCCATTTTTCAAACAGAAACTTTCTCACCTTTTTACTTTCTCTGCCCCTGAGGACGTTAATTGGAATTACAGCGCCGTAAATGCCATCGGCCTTGAGAAAAGAATCTGCCAGCATTATGAAATGTCCCCAAAGGCCGACTTCTCCGCCGCATTTGGGCTTGAATGTCTCCATATCAACGAATTTCTTTATTCCTCTTTCGACCTTAGTGAACGGCGGATTCATCAGAACGGTATCCACCATCTCGAGTTTTACATCATAGTAATCTTCTTCTCTTGTCTGTGCTTTTGCCGTTTCGGGGAAAAGATGCCCCGTAATTCCGTCCGTATAAGAGGCTGGCCGGAGTCTAATACTGTCACCCTGAATAATTTGTGTCTTTTCAATGATTGTGCCTGCATCCATTGCGGAAAGGTTGGCAGAAGTCAGGTGAACTGCAAACGGCATAATATCAGCGCCGAAAATCTCATTTTCGCAAAATCTTTTGTGCGGATTGCCGCCTTTCCCTTCTCTGGTGAAAAGCTCTTGCTTACGTCTGTATGCTGAAGTAAGAATTGTTCCCGAACCACAGGCAGGGTCAAAAACTGTTTCCCCACTTTCTTCGATTGTCAGTTGAGCTAGTAAATCAGCGGCATGAGGTCTTGTATAAAAAGAAGCAAGCATTTTTCTGATTTCGTGAGGCATTAATGCATGAAAGATTCTACCAGGAAGCTCGAAACGAATCCGTTCAATTTCCAAACCCCATAATAAGTCGAAGGTATCTCTCAAATACTTTTCGTTAATGGCATCAAGTACATCAAACCTATAAATCGGGCGGTAGTTTATCTCCCGTATTTTTGCAAAAGCACGGCGCAAATTGTTGTGGGTGGCTGGTGTCCTGACGGGGATTAACTCCGGTCGGGCGACGGTAAGCAGTCGCAGGAACAATACCTGACTTAAGAAAATATAAGACCCCAGAAAACGGGCAACAGCTTCTGCATGTAGTTTGCTTAGATGACCGAGATCTGAAAGCAGATTTTTGTCCGTTATTATGCTTAGCAATACCGGTTCTTTCATTTTGATTTGCTGCATCATTTCCGTAAGTTGCTGTTGTAGCAGCGATATGACAAGTTTGAGTGAGTAATAAGACTTTTCCTTGCGGGCAAGACGAGCCATTACTTCATCTATCAGAAAAGTGATAACCTTAGTGAATGGCCGGTCTCGCAGTTCTTCTTTTACTTCTCCGGCATCAATTAGTGCAGTTACGTTGTATTGATTAAGAGCATTTTGCAATGCTGTCTCATCTGCCATGATATTGCGGAAAGAATCTGGCAGGAAAACAACCATACCAAAGTCAATTTTACTATCTTCTTTATGCCTCAGATATTGAAGAAAAGCGTCCTTTATAATCGCAGGACTATCGCCTATCTTTACGGACAAAAGCCACTGCCGTTTGCTGATTTTAAAGATAATGTCGGGAACAGATTGGTATAGAATCTCCTGAACACCCTCTCCTCCTTTTGAACGGATAATATCTATCATAGGTGCATAAAAGGTTCGTTCCGTTACTCTTGCCTCAGTCATTTTCTTATTTCCTCATACTTTTCCAACAAACAAATTTCGTCACTTATTTTCTACCATTCTTATCTTTTTGTCAAACCTTTTCCTTTACTTTCCTACCCTTTATCATCTGTATCGTGCAAGTGCGTATGAAATAATTTGAGACAGGAACTTTTTATATGTAATTCCTGCCTTTTTCGCGGCCTCGGCCAAATCCTCGCCTTTCGCGACATCCGGATTTGCATTTACTTCTAAAATAACAACTTTACCTGCCGGCGTTAATCTTAAATCTATCCTTCCATAATCACGCAGATGCAATAATTTATACGCCTTTTTGCAGGTTTCGCAGATTTTCTCAGTTATTTCTTTATCAAGTGCCGTAAGGCATCTGCCGTTAGGCATCCCCAAGCGGACCCCAGCGGATTTCGCAAAGCCGAATCGGACATTCCATTTTTTGCGGTATTTTTCATTCCATTTCACGCGGTAAGTCGCAAGGCACGGCCCTTTGGCCCCCCTGCTAAAGATACATTCCCTGATTGGCAAGGCTATTGGTTTTTTATTGCCGATTATTCCAACATAAAATTCTCTCCCCTTTATGAATTCTTCAGCTATTGCCGGCTGTTTCCATTTTTTCGTTACGAATCGAACTCGTTTTTTAAGAGCCTGGACATTATTGACTACAGATGCGTTTGATATACCTTCCGAGCCGTCCTCGAAGGCCGGTTTTACTACCATTGGGAAGCGTATATTTTTAGGTATTTTGACTGTTTTTCCACGAGGGAAAAGCAGGAAATCAGGAACATTTATTTTGTGTTTATTGAGGATTTGTTTAGACAGTATTTTATCTCTGCAGATTGTCAGGCCGGCAGTGTCGGCGCCGGTGAATGGCATTTTGAGGTTTTCGAGCAGAGAGGTGATGACTTTATCTTTTCGTCTATCGCCTTTGAATTCTTCGGTCAGGTTGAAGACAAGGCCGTTCTTTTGTTCTTTTAGTTGTTTAGCGAGTGTTTTTAGGCTATCGACGGGAATAATTGTTACGTTGTGTCCGAGTTTACGGATGGTTTGGATGACATAGTATTCGGTAGTTGGTTTTTGAG
>JAPLMW010000092.1 GCA_026386845.1 Phycisphaerae bacterium | reverse complement strand
GATTGTGTAGTTGAGGATAAAACAGTTATCAGCAACGCGTCCCAGATAAGCGGTCACTGCAAAATCGAAACTGGTGTCTGGCTCAGCGGCAGCGTCTTGATTCATCAGTTTGTTACGGTCGGTAAATGGAGTTATGCTGCTGCAATGGCCGGACTGAATCACGATGTAACGCCTTTTGTGACTATAAGCGGCCATTATCCGCCGGAAGTCAGATTGATAAATGAAAGAGGAATGATACGGGCAGGCCTCAATGAAGAGCAGCAAAAAGCGGTTTTAGACGCTTTTAAATTTTTGTATAAGAGCAAAACACCGCTTCTGAAAAACGCCAAAGCCCTTGCCGCCAAAGGCGGACTTGATGAAAACGTGCAGGCTATGGTTGATTCACTGCTCAGAAGCAGCCAGCATCGATTCGGCAGATACCTCGAATCACTTAGAACAGAACATTGATGGGATTGCCAATGAATCCCGCATCTTCTAAATATTCAATATATTGGTAGGTCATATATTTTTTATAAAATAAAGTTTTTTCTATGAAACATAAAAGAAGTAATAAGGAATTAAAGAAGGTGCGGGATGAATAAAATCAGAACTGCGGTAGTCGGCGCAGGCAAAATGGGGCAGATTCACGCAAAAGTCCTCAGCAAACTGCCTCAAAGCAGCCTTGTCGCAATTGTTGATGTTCAGCCCGACAAGGCGAAGAAACTTGCAAAGGAATACAAATGTGCTGCTTTTGCGGATGCAAAGGAACTTTTAGGCAAAGTCGATGCCGTAACAATTTCAGCTCCGACAAAAAGCCATCTTGAACTTGCCGAACTTTTCATAAGCAATAATATTCCTATACTTATTGAAAAACCTCTTGCCGCAAGCGCAGCCGATGGCGAAAAAATTGTTGCGCTCGCCGAAAAAAATAATACGGTCGTCGCAGTAGGACATTCAGAAAGATGCAATCCGGTCGTGCAGGCGATGAAAAGGCTCAAAATCGAGCCGAAATTCATCGAAGCGGTCAGAATCAGTCCTTATCCGTTTCGCTCGACCGATATTGGCGTTGTCCTTGATGTAATGATTCACGATATTGATATTATTCTCGCCAGCAGGCAGGCATATTTGAGCCTCGATTTCCTAAAGAAAGAAGGCCTTGTGATAAATACAGACCCCAATAAAGACGTGGTAAAATGGGTCAAGCAAAAACAGCAGGAAGGCAATTTTGATTTTGCCGGCATAAACTGGCCGGATTTGCTCCATATTGAACAGCTTGATATAGATGACAGGGAACCTCTCCGTGTCGAGCAGGAGGCATTTTTAAATGCCGTTGCCGATAAAAATAATCGTCCCGAAGTAACTGCTGCCGAAGGCTTGGCCGCTCTCAAATGCGCTGAGGAAATTTTAAAATCCGTTAAAGAGCATAAATGGGATTGAAAACGAATTGAAAATTTAAAAATGAAAATTGTGGAATCGGCCGAAGACCGATGTTTATTTTAATATTCAGCCTGCCGCAGCTCGAAGATTCCGTTTGACCTGTTCCGGCGGATAGGATAGAATACTCACTGACAGCATCGCGCGTTACCCAATTCAAAATCAGATGTCAAACGCGCCAAAGAAACACAAGGAGTCTTGTAATGACATGGCTTTTTTTGATTCCTGTCGGATTGCTTATTCTTGGCATTCTGGTGGACTCAGCCCTGCGAAGAGGGAAACTCGGCATAGGCTGGCCTATTGTTTTGGTGTTTGTGATACGATTCCTAATAGATAACCCAAGTTTTGCAGAACTAGAAAAGCGGCGTGCGGCGGCCGCAGCAGGTATAGTGACGGCCTATTGCTTATTTGGTTTTATCGTCTATCGAGTTGCGACGTTGCGGCAAAAAGCGGTGCGCGGCGTAAGTAAAGTTTGCCGGATTTGTGGTCGCAAGATTAGCCTATTCAATCGAGCATTGGATGTTGCCGACCTTTGTGGCAAGTGCGCTCGCAGTCATACCAGCAGGTGATATGCGAGTATTGAAAACTTTCTATTTTACAGATGGGTTCTGCGACCCGGATTGTGCAGAAATCCCAAAACGTTTATTAGCTGGCGGTTTTTTTCAATTTCGTTACAATTTGATGCGCAAGCCGGCTTGGTTCAGGAAGGCGGTATTTCTTGCAGCAATCAAGCACAATTCTGACAGCATCGCAAAGTCTGCATCTATTGCCAATGGAAACAAAAACCGGTTTTACATTGCTGCGGGTCCTGACTACCGAACCGATAATTTCCCCTTTATCCATTAATGGACTTGTTGAAGTAAGTTTTTCTATGGCGGCAAGACAGGCAGGCGCTTCACGAAATGACAGTAAGCCGGGTATATAAGGAAAATTTACGACCTGCACCGTATAAGAGGTCTCGATAATCTCAAAAGTCTTTGCGGACATAACTACCACACAGGCGATTATATTTTTTTTATCGTCACGGTGTCCTGAACTTGTCGAAGGAGTAAACGCACAATCAAGTCCGCCGATTGTTTTTAGCTTTTTATTAAATCGCCGGACCTGCACCTGCCCAGCAAGGCTTTTTTGCAGTTCAATTGCCTCTTTTGGTGCGATATTCCAGTTATGTAACTTCTTTATTTTCATATACTTACAAAAAATGAAGTAATAAATGTATTTTACTTCTTGAATGTTTCTGATACAATAACCAAATTGGCTTATTGTGAACTTTCAGCAGGCGGATACGAATAGTAAGCAGAAGTCGAAAAAGGTAATAGCCACAAAGGCACCAAGACACAAAGAAAAGGAAGCAAGGAAATAAGGAAGTAAGGATGTAAGGAATGTTTTCGCTCGTTTTTCCTTACTTCCTTGCCTCTTTACTTCCTTACTTCTTTAAACCTCGTGCCTTCGTGTCTTGGTGGCTAAAGGAAAACAATGCAGAAATCGATAAAGATAACAGGTGCCTGCCAGCACAACCTCAAGAACATAAACGTCGAAATTCCGCGCGATAAATTTGTCGTAATCACCGGCATCAGCGGCTCAGGAAAAAGCTCGCTGGCTTTTGATACTATATATGCCGAAGGCCAGCGAAAATACGTTGAATCGTTAAGCGCCTATGCAAGGCAGTTTCTTGAACAGATGCAGAAGCCCGACGTGGAGAACATTGAAGGTCTTCCTCCGACGATTGCGATTGAGCAGAGGAGCGCCACAAGCAATCCGCGTTCTACCGTCGCGACAACAACCGAAATTTATGATTACTGCAGGGTGCTTTTCGCAAGGGCAGGCACGCCGCACTGCTGGATTTGCGGCAGGGAAATTTCAAGTCAGCACGCCTCACAGATTGTTGACAGCATAATGTCTTTGCCTGCGGATACGAGGATTCAGGTCTGTGCGCCTCTGGTTCGCGGCCAGAAAGGCGAGCACAGGGATATTTTCGCGGGAATTCAGAGCCAGGGTTTTGTGAGGGTGCGTGTTGATAGTACGGTTTATGATATCAAAAACTTGCCAAAGCTGGACAAGAATAAAAAGCACGATATCGCTGCCGTTGTGGACAGGCTCATCATAAAAGATACGGTGCGAATCCGTCTTGCTGATTCCGTTGAGGCCGCTTTAAAGCTTGGAGATGGCCTGATTTCTGTTATGGCCCAGGCCCCGGGAGAAGACAAAAAAAACGGCGGGAACGGTCTGTGGGAAAACCTTATTTACAGTGAAAAATTTGCCTGCAGCGAGCATTCCGACGCGTCTCTGGAAGAACTTTCTCCCAGACTGTTCAGTTTTAACAGTCCTTACGGAGCCTGCGGCAGTTGCGATGGTCTGGGAACAATACTTGAATTTGATGAAGATTTGATTGTGCCTGAAAAAAATCTGTCTCTCGAAAACGGCGCGATTGACGCCTGGCGAAAAGGCGGAAAGAGAATGAATATCTTTTACAGCAGAATGATTATGCAATTCTGCAGGGATTTCGGAATAAACAAGGCAATGCCTTTTTTAAAAATACCGCCGCCCATAGTAAAAATCCTGATGCACGGCACAAAAGAAGAAGATGAAAAAAAATATGGCGTCTATTTTGAAGGCGTTATTCCAAATCTTGATAAAAGATGGCGGAACACCTCCAGCGAATATGTTAAGGCAAGACTGCACAGCTATCTTTCAGAACAGCCGTGCAGGACTTGTAACGGTGCAAGGCTTCGTAAAGAAGCGATTGCTGTTACAGTAGCAAACAAAAGTATAAGCGATGTCGCTCGAATGAGCGTGGAAGAGGCGCAGGAATTTTTTGATAATCTTAAATTTGACGGCGAAAAAACATTAATAGCTGCCCGGCCATTAAAGGAAATAAAGGCGAGATTAAAATTTCTTGTGGATGTCGGATTAAATTACCTGACGCTCGACCGCAGAAGCGGCACGTTAAGCGGCGGCGAAGCACAGCGTATAAGACTTGCCACTCAGGTCGGCAGCGGTCTGGTCGGCTGCTGTTATGTCCTCGATGAGCCGACTATCGGTCTGCATCGAAGGGACAATCAAAGACTGCTGGGCATATTAAGAAAACTGACTGATATCGGAAATACGGTGCTTGTGGTCGAACACGATGAAGACGTTATAAAAAGTGCCGACCATATAATTGATATCGGTCCTGCCGCAGGCGATAACGGCGGTCGTCTCGTTGCTCAGGGCAGCGTTGAAGATATATGCAATTGTCCGCAGTCTCTGACAGGCGATTACCTTTCAGGCAGAAGAAAAATTGAGTTGCCGGTTAAAAGGCGAAAAACCAGGATGAGTTATTGTCTTGAAGTAAAAGGAGCCGCGGAAAATAATCTCAAAAGTATTGATGTCAAATTTCCGCTCGGCGCATTTATCTGCGTAACCGGCGTTTCCGGCTCGGGAAAAAGTACGCTTATAACGGAAGTGCTTTTAAAAGGTCTTAAAAGAAAACTGTATAACTTCGGTTCCAAGCCCGGCAAGCACAAAAATATTCTCGGCACAAGTCAGATTGACAAAGTTATCGAAATTGACCAGTCGCCTATCGGCAAAACACCTCGAAGCAATCCGGTTACTTATACAGGTCTTTTCGACCTGATTAGGCAGTTGTTTGCCAAAACACGGGAGGCCAGAATCAGAGGTTACAGCCCAGGAAGATTCAGCTTCAATATCAAAGGCGGCAGATGCGAGGATTGTCAGGGCCAGGGCACTAAAAGAATTGAAATGCATTTTCTGCCTGACGTTTATGTCGTCTGTCAGCAGTGCAGGGGGAAAAGGTATAATCCTGAAACGATGCAGATTACTTATAAAGGCAAAAATATCGCCGATGTTCTCGATATGCGGGTTGAAGAAGCGTTGAAATTCTTCACCAGCTTCCCGAAAATTGTTGAGATGCTCAAAACCTTAAGCGATGTCGGGCTTGGTTATATGCAGCTTGGCCAATCATCGACGACTCTTTCGGGCGGCGAAGCGCAGAGAGTCAAACTTGCCGCAGAACTGGGAAAAAGCTCGACAGGGCACACCTTGTATCTTCTTGATGAGCCGACGACAGGTCTGCATTTTGCCGACATTCATAATTTGCTCAATGTGCTGCAAAGGTTATGCGATTTGGGAAATACCGTAATTGTGATTGAGCATAATCTTGATGTAATCAAGCTTGCCGATTACATTATCGACCTTGGCCCTGAAGGCGGTCAGGCCGGCGGGCAGATTATCGCCGCTGGAACGCCTGAAGAAGTTATCAGGGTTGAAAAAAGCTACACCGCACGGTATCTTAAGACATATCTGAACGGCAAAAAGAATAAGGAATAAATTTGAAAAACTTTAAGACACTGCAATGGATTGGCGATTGCGATGGTTTCCTTGAACTGACAGACCAGCGAAAACTTCCTGCCCAATTTGCCGCAATACAATGTAAAACACCCCAGCAGTTGTATGAAGCCATAAAGACTCTTGCCATAAGAGGCGCCCCGGCAATAGGCGTAGCCGCCGCGTTTGGAATTTGTCTTGCAGCGCAGGAAACGGAAAAATTAAAACTTGCAGAGGCATTAAGCCATATCGAAAAAAAAGCGGATTTCCTTTCAAAGTCAAGACCGACCGCAGTTAATCTTTTCTGGGCTTTGGAGAGGATGAAAAATAAAGCTCGCAGTTTTTCAGCCCAAAATCCTGATGCGGAAGTAAAGGATTTAAAAAGATGTCTGCTTGATGAGGCGCAGAAAATTTACAATGAGGATGTCGAAATGTGCTGTAAAATCGGCGTAAACGGCGAAAGATTCATTCCTGACGGCTCAGCGATTCTTACCCACTGTAACGCAGGCGCTCTTGCAACGGCGGGCGATGGCACGGCTCTTGCCGCGGTTTTTGAAGCGCAGAGAAAAGGAAAAAAATTCAGGGTTTATGTTGACGAAACAAGGCCGCTTCTGCAGGGTGCAAGGCTTACCACCTGGGAGCTTAGGCAGGCAGGGATTGACGTTACGCTTATCTGCGATAGTATGGCAGGGGCTTTGATGAAGGACGGCAAAATAAACGCCGTGTTTGTCGGCGCCGACAGAATCGCCGCCAATGGCGATACCGCCAATAAAATCGGTACTTATTCTTTAAGCGTTCTCGCCAAAGCCCATAATATACCGTTTTATGTCGCCGCCCCGTCGAGCACTTTCGATTTAAAATTAAAAAATGGCAGCCAAATCCCGATTGAACAAAGACAGCCCCAGGAAGTAATTAATTATATGAATGTTCAGACCGCGCCGCAGGATATAAATGTTTATAATCCCGCCTTTGATGTAACGCCTGCAGAAAATATCTCGGCTATTATTACGGAAAATGGTATTATTCAGCAGCCGACAGAAGAAAAAATCAGAAAAATTATCGGACAGGTTTAATTATGAAGCAGAAAAAGCATAAAACCGCGCAGATTTCCAAAGAAACCATTTCAGGCCAGTTGCTGCAGCAGACAGAAAAAAGGGAAAAACAGGTTAATATTTTTTTGTTCTTTCTGCTTCTTGCGTTCGGCATCTATCAGGCAGTTATTTATTGGGGCCATCAGGTTGTGCCGCATCCCGACTTTAGCTGTTTCGCGATTGTAGGCAGACAGATATTGTCATTTCAGATGCCTACGGATTTTAAGAGGGTGCCGCTGCTTGGAATACTGCAGGTATTGCTGGGGAAAATTACAGGTGGGCAAAGCCCCGACTTTACCGGCGCCTGGCTGCTTAACTCAATAGCCCATTCATTGACAGCCGTATTATTCTGGCTGGTCGGCCGGAAAATCATCGGCCGCTCCGCCGTCTGGTTTGCTCTCATCGCTATAATTAATCCCTGGGGCCTGCAGCTTTTAACTGAGGGTATTGCCGAAACTACTTTATTGTTTTTTATCTGGCTTACTTTATATTTTATATTCATAAGGTCGAAATGGGCTTATCTTTTTGCCGCCCTGACGTCGATGGTGCGATATGAAGGGGCAGCTCTTATCCTTTGCGCCTTTGTCTTGGATATGCTCGAGGGAAAAAATAAAAAAGAGCGAATCCTCGCTTTTGTTTATGCCTCGATTGCCTCAATTCCGCTTTTCCTGTGGCTCGCGGGAACCGTCTTTGAACAGGGAATGGGCACAACTCATTATTTCAGGGTATTCACTAAAGAATACAAATCGCAGTTTGTCGGCGATGTGGCCGCAAAGACAGGTTTTATAAAACACGCCGGTATGCTCTGGCAGGTCGGCTTTTATCAGTTATTTTTACCTTCTCCGCAAGTAAGCCAGGATTCTGCTCAATCGCTTATGAATTTAAGCAAATTTTTTGTCCTTATCAGTTTTCTGTTCGGCTCCGTATATGGCTTATGCAAACGTCAGTGGAAAATACTGGTCCTGCTGATATTTATCGTCCCGTATTTCTGGCTCCACGCCAAATATCCCTATCCTATGCCCAGATACCATGCGACTATTTTCGCTATAGTTCTGCTTATTTGCATTTACGGTCTGCAGAGCTTCTGGAATCTGATAACCGGAAAACTTAAATTGCCCAAAGGAATTATAATTGCATTGCAACTGGTTGTAATACTAATCGCGATTATCTGGGCTCTCGGGTTGGCTGGTTTTCTTCCGAGATTAGCGCAAATGAGCGCAGCTGGCGCATCGCTGCCGTATGTTGCGGCCTTGGCGGTGCTCGTTGTGCTTGCCGCCGGATTTCTTGCCTATAAGGAAAGCGTAATTAAAGAAGTTGCTATCCTCGCATTGATGATTCTGATTATCGTCTCCAATCAGTTTGCCGTGGCAGGTTTGGTAGGCAATGGCGGCCGTGACATAGAGTTTAAGTATCTTGCCGACTGGTATGTTCAGAACGCTAAAAAGGGAGAAAAACTTGTAACGACAATGGCCAATCTTCTTGTTTTGATGGCTCCGGACTATAAAGATAATTTTCTTGAAATGGATGCCTTTGTCGATGCAAACAGCCCCGCTGAATTTGTGGATTTATGCTGCAAAAAAAATGTTACTTATGTAATCTGGGATTCAAGAATCGGATTTGCGCCGTCGGATGATTATTACAAAATCTGGAAAATGCAGAATCTTGCGCCTCTCGCCGCAGGACGCGATACAGGCCCGTATCAGTTTATCACGCAGTTAAAAGCTAATGAAAGACGTTTCGTAAATGTCTATCGCCTCCGCTGTCCTGCCAACTAACGACTCTTGTCCGCCTCTGGCGGAAGCGACTGGCGACTAGCGACTAGCGACTAATTATTTGACTGCGATAACTTCCTTGACTTCCGGCACACGTTCTTTCAGGAGTCTTTCAACGCCCATTTTTAGTGTCATCTGTGCTCCCGGACAACCTCGACAGGCCCCCTGAAGACGAACCTTCACAGCGTTGTTTGCGTCTATTTCTACAAGTTCTATATCGCCGCCGTCATTCTGAAGCATCGGACGGATACTGTCGATTACTTCCGTAACCTTATCTTTTAAAGTCTTTTCGCCCTTATTGCAGCCGCAATTTTCACACATTGTCAAACTCCTGAAAATAATTTGAATTAGAAAAAGGCATTATAACAAATACTCCCCGATTTACCAGTTATTTAATCCGATTCAGGACTTAAAGAGCCTGATTTTGGGTCTTTAGAATGTCATCAGGTCGTATTCAAATTCAAATCGCTGTTTGTGTTTAGTCTCTTCCTGGGCCAGCTTGAGGAAAACATCTTTGAACTCTTGCTTCTGAGCGATTGCCGCCAAATAAGCGTAAAGCCTGCGTGAGGTCTCCTCCTTTTTCATTCCCACAACAAGCAGGTCAACGTAATTCATCTTGGGATGGTGTTTAATGTCCTTTACATAATCGACAATCTCAAGGTTTCCGACTTCCCGGTCACCTATTTCTTTTTTGCCGGCCTTGACAGCCTCCAGCTTTTCCTTATGCTCTACCTCTTCGGCGGCCAAATCTAAAAGGACTTTGACCATCTTTGGATTCTCTACCATCTCTGCCAATTCCTTATAAAAAGCCTCTGCGTCTATCTCCCTGCTTATTGCAAAATCCAGTATCTCGTCGACAGACTTGAATTTCCTAACGTCATAATCCCATTTCGCAACTTGTTTAATCTCTCCCTTGTCCATACCTGTATTCTACCCGCGGCCTGCCCGAATGGCAATAATTTAAAAGTATTTATCTTTATGCCGCCCCAATCATTCACAACACAACAGAGCCCCGACAGTTATGGAGGGGGATTTAACAGGGTTAGTTTATTCGTGGTTAGCCCCGGCAATACCTTGCCGGGGTCATTTTCCCGCCGCGACGGCGGGAAATTCAAAACCGCGAATTCTCCGTGATAAATTTTCGCCCCGATGAGATAAGTCTCATTGGAAAGCACCCCAGTTAGATAGCTAACAGCATTTCCAAGTAGCTAACCGACGCATCTAACGGGGTAAATCTCACGGGGTAAACCTTTAACAGTGCAAGTCGAGAGTAGAAAATTACGAAGGAGTCTCCAGTTCCTGCCAGCGGGCGTAAAGTTCATCGAGCTGCTTTTTCAATTCCCCGGCCCTGATACCGACCGTGACAACTTCTGAACCCTTTTTATAAAACGCCGGGTCAGCCATCATCTCGTGCAGCTGCCGTAACTCGCTTTCCAATTTTTCGATGAGAGCGGGCAACGCTTTGAGCTCCTTCTTTTCCTTAGAAGTCAATTTTCGCACCGGTTCTTTCAGCGGCGATTGCTTCACCGTTTTCGCCGGGGTTTTTTGGGGCTGGGGTTTTGGCAGTGCCTTTTTCTGCCTTAGCCAGTCATCGTAGCCGCCGATATATTCCTTTAGAACGCCATCGCCTTGGAGAGCTATAATACTGGTAACGACGTTATTTAGAAATTCGCGGTCGTGGCTTACCATCAGCACCGTCCCGGGATAGTTGAGCAAAAATTCTTCGAGCAGCTCCAGCGTCTCGATATCAAGGTCATTTGTCGGCTCATCCATCACCAGCACATTGGCCGGCCGCGCAAAAAGTTTCGCCAGCAGCAGCCGATTCCGCTCGCCGCCGGAAAGATTTGACAACGGGGCCAGCGACTGGTCAGGCGTAAACAAAAAGTCCTGAAGATAGCCGATGACGTGCCGGGGATTTCCGTTAATCACCACTGTCTTATTGCCGTCGGCGATATTTTCATACACGGATTTCCCATAATCAAGCTGCGCGTGCAGCTGGTCGAAATACGCGATTTGAAGATTCGTGCCATGGCGTATTGTGCCCTGCTGCGCCGCAAGTTCCCCAAGCAGCACCCGCAGCAGCGTCGTTTTTCCCGAGCCGTTAGGCCCAACGACGCCGATCTTGTCGCCGCGCATAATGGTCGTGGAAAAGTTCGAAATAATCGGCCTTTCGGGCAGATATGCAAATGAAATATCCTTTGCCTCGATTACCAGCCTGCCGGATTGCTGAATATCCTGCATCTGCATCCTGACATTTCCGATTTTCTTTCTGCGCTGGCTCCGCTCATTACGCATCTTCTTAAGCGCCCGCACACGACCCTCGTTGCGCGTCCGGCGTGCCTTTATCCCCTTGCGAATCCACACTTCTTCCTGCGACAGCTTTTTATCGAACAGCGAATCCTCAACCGCTTGTGCTTCATTGGCGATATCCCTGCGAACGAGGAATGTTTCATAGCTGCAAAAATAACCTGTCGCCCGGCCCCTATCAAGTTCGATGATACGCGTCGCCAGCTTCCTGACGAACACCCGGTCATGGCTGACAAAAATCAGCGTCCCTTTATAGCCGGCCAGAAAATCCTCAATCCACGTTATCGCTTCGATATCAAGATGGTTAGTCGGCTCATCAAGCATCAGCACATCCGGCCTGCGAACTATCGCCTGCGCCAGCAATACACGCCGTTTCATTCCGGCCGAAAGGCCCGTCGCTTCCATCTCGCCGTCCAGTTCCATATTTTCAATGATGTTCTCGACATACCGGTCCATCTGCCAGCCGTTTTCGGCATCGAGCGAGCGCTGCAGTTTATCAAGCTTGGTCAGCAGCGATTTGTTATCGTGGTCGATGGCGAGCTGATGGCTGACAAGATGATACTGCGCCAACAGCTTTCCGCATTGGCCCAGCCCCTCGGAAACAAACTCAAACACCGTCCCGCTCAGATTATCCGGCACATCCTGTGTCAGGCACGTTATCGTAAGCTTCGGCACACGTGAAACATCACCTTTTTCGGGCAAAACTTCGCCTGTAATGAGTTTCATCAGCGTCGTTTTCCCAACGCCGTTGCGGCCGAGCAGACAAATTCGCTCGCTCGCCTCGATTTGTAAATTTATACGTTCAAGCAATGGCCGGCCGCCAAAACCAACGCTCACATCCTGCATTCCGATTATTGCCATACCGCTGCCTGTTTCTGATTTACTTTTTTGGTTCTGTTGAAAAACCCGGAAAAGAAAACCCCCAGTAAAACCGGGGGCTAAATAGAAATCTGAGTTATGTATTCTTATTGATTATCGGCGATTTCCGTTCGTTCGAAGCCTGCCATTGCCACTGTGCCTGTGCGGGCGAGATTTTTTATGCCGTAAGGCCGGCAGGCCTCGATAAAGGCCTCCAATTTTTCTTCCGTATCTGCCAGTTCGACCATAACGAATTTCTGCCCGATATCCACGACTTTGCCCTTGAACATCTCAACCAGCGCGAGGATTTCAGGCCGTTTCTCCGGCGGGGCGTGGACGCACATCAGCATTAAATCGTGAGCGATAACGTCTTTTATGGCGAAGTCCTGAACCTTGACAACGTCGATTATTTTTTCCAATTGTTTGCGGACCTGCTCTACGACCTTATCGTCTCCGATAACGACTATAGTCATTCTGCTAAGTGCCGGGTCGTCTGTTCTTCCGACAGCGAGTGAATCGATATTAAAAGCCCTTGCCGCGAACATCCCGGCCACGTGTGCCAGCACTCCCGGCTTATTCTGAACCAATGTGCTTATTATATGTTTCATAGTTTATCCTCAACTTTTAACTTTTCACTTTTCACTTTTAACTTTCTTACGCCATACTTTCAAATATATCTAATCCGTCCATTTCGTGCAGGCTTTTTCCTGTCGCGACCATAGGCCAGACATTTTCTTCACGTTCAACGTGAAAATCGACGATGCAGGGTTTCTTTTCCGCAATCATTTTTGCGATAGCGTTTTTAACTTCGCTTTTCTTTTCAACGGTAATTCCAACCGCGCCGAGTGCCTCTGCAACAGCGGCAAAATCGGGATTCTTCAGGTAGCTTTTCGAATATCTCTTATTATAAAACAGTTCCTGCCATTGGCGGACCATTCCCATATAGCCGTTGTTGATAATGCAGACTTTTATCGGCAGTTCATATTGGACAGCGGTGCTGATTTCGGTCAGGGTCATATTAAAGCTGCTGTCGCCGTCGATATCGACAACGAGAGCGTCCGGCAAAGCAACCTGTGCACCAATCGCCGCAGGCAGACCAAAGCCCATAGTGCCAAGTCCGCCGGAGGTTATAAAGTGTCTGGGTTTCGTATGTTTATAAAACTGCGAAGTCCACATCTGATGCTGACCGACGCCGGTAACGATTATAGCCCTGTCTTTCGTCGCTTCCCAAATCTGCTCGATAACATATTGAGGCTTGATGTTCGGACTTTTCGTATCGTAGCGAAGCGGGAAACGGCTTTTCCAATCTGCTATTTTATCGAACCACTCTTTTCTTTCTTTATGCTGAACCTCTTTTATCAGTTCAGTAAGAATATATTTAGCATCGCCGACAACGGGTATATTAACAGCGACGTTCTTGCTGATACTGCTTGGGTCGATATCAATATGAATAACCTTTGCGTGCGGCGCGAAGGTCTTTACTTTGCCGGTTACACGGTCGTCAAAACGCGCACCGATAGCAATCAGCAAATCACATTCCTGAACTGCGTAATTTGCGTAAGCAGTTCCGTGCATTCCGAGCATATCGAGCGATTCCGCTCTTGTCTGGTCGTATGTTCCCAAACCAAGAAGTGTCATTGTCACAGGAAGATTGGCCTTTTGCGCGAAGGCTCGCAGTTCTTCTGCGGCATTAGACGAGACCACACCGCCGCCGACGTAAACAACCGGCTTTTCGGATTTGTTGATTGCTTCCGCAGCCATTTTTATCTGGCGATGATGGCCTTTAACCTGCGGCTTATAGCCGGGCAGAGAAACTTCTGTCAAAGGTTTCATCTGGCATTTTGCGACTTCGATATCAACCGGAATATCGATAAGCACCGGGCCGGGTCTGCCTGTACCGGCGATATAAAACGCCTCGCGTATTGACTGCTGCAGGTCTTTAACGTCTTTTACAATCATATTATGTTTCGTGATTGAGCGGGTAACGCCGGTGATATCGGATTCCTGAAAGGCATCGTTGCCAATCAGGTCTGTCCGCACCTGGCCGGTCAGCGCGACTATCGGCACGGAATCCATCATCGCGTTCGCGATGCCGGTAGTCAGATTGCACGCGCCGGGTCCGCTGGTCGTCAGCACAACGCCAACTTTGCCGCTCGCGCGGGCGTAGCCATCAGCCATATGCGCGCCGCCTTGCTCGTGACGGGGAATAATAAAGTTAATCGGGGCGTCGTAGAGTTTGTCGAATAAAGGTAATACCACTCCGCCCGGATAACCGAAAATTGTTTCGACCCCTTGCTCAATAAGCGTAGCGACAATAATCTCGGCGCCTGTCTTGATAGGTAAAACAGATGGACTTTGGGGGGAAGTTTATCGGCGAATGTCAAGGGGCTATTTAGTCGCTGGTCGATAGCGAACAATATCAAAAATAAAATATAAAAAATAAAAACTACAGATAAAAAATCAAAAATTAAATACTGCGACGCGGATTTCGCGGGTTTTTGGGGAGTTTTACGAAAAAAGCGGAAGTTTTTAGGTGTTTTTGAGGGATTTTTACCCCCGCAATTTCTTCATTTGGCAGGGCCATCCCGATGCGTCGGGATCTGCGCTGTGGCTCCGACAATGAAAAAATTAAATCGTAGAGCTTCATTGGGGCGGGGTCTCCGCTGCGGCTCCGAGGTTTTTAGGGATTTTTTAGCCACTCTTTCGGCTTCGCTCAAGACAGGCAAGGCGCCAAGACACAAAGAATCCTTTGGTGTTTAGTATGCGGACCCCGATGAAGTAGCTTCTCAATGAATATTTATTTTTCTTATTGGACAGAGAAGCACTTCACAGGGTAAATTGAGTTTGAAAAGAAAAAGAGTAGAATTCTTGTCCGCCGTAGGTTTAACGAAGGCGGATTGGCGAAACAGCGAGGACGGGCAACAACAGAAAATTAAAAATCAAAAATACGTGAACGTCTCCTATTTAACTTCAAAGAAAAAATTAAAAATAATTATTAACAGTCCATAATGCGATAATTTTATAAACTATCAATAACGTCTTTACCATATTTTAAACCTGCTGCTTCTGTTATTAAACGTATCATTTGTTTAATACTTGAAGTACTATAGTTTGTGCCAACCCAATAACCATTTTTAAGTTGATATGCACAAGACTCGCAAAGGTCTGGTCTATCGGGGTAGAGGTCTTTTCTATTGAGAGCGACATATCTTCTTTTCTTCCCATGAATTTGATCTGGAGAACATAATAGCCCTATAAAGGAACCATCGTGTTCGGATAAGGCTTCTAAAATACCAGTCAAAACTTGACGAGCGTTATGAACTATGAAGATTTTGCCAAAAATTGTATATTCAAAAGATTTCGAATTACGGTTGTCACCCGCTTTAAGATAATGATTTTTATACCATGAAAAATGATTTGCATTAAACTGCGAATCAGGTTTGATGGAAAGTGCCAATTTCTCACATTCTTCATACGAAACATTTTCAATACCTTTGTTCTCAAATAAGTTATATATTGCTTTCCCAAGCTGACCACGTTTGTATTCCCCCTTATCCAATGGTTGAGTAGAACGCAAAATGTTTTTTTCAGAAGAGGATGTTACCAAAGATTGAAATGAGAAAGCAACCACTCCTTCCGCTTCTTCTCGTTGATATGTTTTAAATTCGATTATTCGAACTTTATCGTTAAAATCCAGAATGACTTCTTCAAGTTCGTCAGTGTTTTTGTCAATTACCACAACAAAAAGCGGCTTCTTTTCTTCTACCATATCGGAGATGGATTTATAGATTTCACCAGAACCAATTTTGTGTTTAAATCCCGCTTCCAACATCGGGTCTTCTGTAATTGATTCATAAAAGAAACGAGTAAGATTCTTTTTGCATGTGTTATCTTCGACAGCTCTTTTGAATTTTGTAACCTGGGGGAAAATATGTTCATAAAGAGGATGGCTTGATAATTCTACTTCCAAAACACACCAACTTGGTTTGGGGTTAAAATATATAACAAAAGCGTCAGGAATGACTCCGATACCTGCTTTTGACTTTATTTTCTTTTTTGGCAAGTAAATGGAATCTTGTCCAAATATGTGCTTATAGTTTTTTTCTACATACTGTTCTAAATCAGTTTCATTTTCAGGCACAAACAAATGATACTTTATTCCATCAATAAGCAGCATCCTTTTTCCTCTCAAAAGGTATTTACCCAGTTAGGCACATTATACAAGTCTTGCCTTATTTTACATTGTAAGCAATTTCTATAAGAAGTCAAATATTACAAACATTCATAAAAAGGAATACTTTGAGATTGCTACGGCCTATGGCCTCGCAATGACAAACAAACCCGCCGTGAAACGGCGGGCTAAATATAACCCTGCCATAGTCCCCCTACGGAGGATTAAAATGATGGCAGGGCTAACCACGAACGAAAATCACCAAACCCGCCGTGAAACGGCGGGCTAAATATTTCTAACCGAACCCTGCCCCCCGGTACAGGTCCGGGGGTTAAGCGTTGTTCATCAGGTTATTAAAATAAGACGGGATTTTGGATTCGAATGTCATTAGTCTGCCGGTGGTCGGATGCTTAAAAGAAATAGATTTGGCGTGAAGGGCAAGTCTTTTTAAACCGTCATCGGCCTTTCCATATTTTCTGTCGCCTGCAACCGGATGGCCAATGTCAGCCAAATGGACACGTATCTGATTCTTTCTGCCGGTCAGGAGATTAACTTCTAATAGACTAAGCTGCTTGGTTTCTTTTAAGACCTTGTAAGCGGTATGCGAAAGTTTACCTTTGGCGGGGTCTTTCGTAGAGTAAACAACAAAAGCTTTGTTCTCGGCTAAATATGATGTAATAATTCCTTCTTTTTGCAACAGACGGCCGTGAACTATCGCAAGATATTTTTTTTGGGTATCTTTCCACTGCTCCTGCAGACGCATTTTAACTTCTTCGCTTTTGGCGAAGATAAGCACGCCGGAAGTCCACTGGTCGAGCCTGTGAACGATGAAAATCCGATTGCGCGATTTGGCGCAGCCTTTGCGGACATAATCGGTAAGGACGTAATAAGCAGTTTTTGTTTTGTTTGAAGCCGTGCCGACGGTGAGCAGCCCGGCAGGCTTATCAATAACTATTAAACAATCGTCCTCATAGAGTATTTCCAGACCCCGAGGCAAATGTCCTTTATTAGAGCGTCTTTTTTTAGGCATAGTAATTTTGGGTTATAGGCCATCGCAGTATTGCTGTCAAATCAAATGTTTTACAGTCACGAAGGCATGAAAAAAGAAGTAAGGAAACAAAGAAATAAGGAAGTAAGGAAAAAAACGTCAAATGGTTGCGGGGTCGAATAAATTCACTTGCAAAAGGGCGGTTCGTATGTGAAAATACACAAAATACCTGATAATTATTTAATTAGGAGATAATTGGAATGGCAAAGATATATTATCAAAAAGACGCACCAATCGGGCCGTTAAAAGGCAAAAAAGTAGCGGTAATCGGCTACGGCAGCCAGGGACACGCACATAGCCTGAACCTTCGCGACAGCGGAATAAAAGTAGCTGTTGCCGAACTTAAAGGCACGGATAATTACAAGCTGGCGCAAAAGCACGGTTTTAAGCCGGGCGATATTAAAACGGCAATGAACGGCGCAAGTTTGATAATTGTAACGCTGCCGGATGAAATGCAGGCGAAGATATATCAGACACAGATTAAGCCGAACCTGAAGGCAGGACAAACGCTGGGATTCTGTCACGGATTTAATATTCATTTTAAATATATTGTACCGCCGAAGAATGTGAACGTCGTTATGATTGCTCCGAAAGGGCCGGGGCATTTGGTTCGCAGCGAATACGAAAAAGGCGGAGGTGTGCCTTGTATTGTCGCTGTTCAGCAGGATGCAACCGGCAACGCAAAGAAAATCGCGCTTGCGTGGGGCAATGGAATGGGCGGAGCAAGAGCCGGTATCATCCAGACTACCTACAAGGAAGAAACCGAGACGGATTTGTTCGGCGAGCAGTGTGTTCTGTGCGGCGGATTGACCTCGCTGATAAAAGCCGGATTTGAAACGCTTGTCAAAGCGGGTTATCAACCTGAAATTGCTTACTTTGAATGTATGCACGAAGTAAAACTCATTGTTGACCTGATGTATCAGGGCGGAATGAGTTATATGAGATATTCTATTTCGAATACGGCAGAATACGGCGACCTGACGAGAGGGCCGAAAATCATTACCGACAAGACAAGAGCCGAGATGAAGAAAATCCTTGCCGACATCAGGAGCGGGAAGTTCGCAAGAGAGTGGGTTGCCGAGTATAAAAGCGGTATGAAGAAATTCAACGCGCTCTACAAGAAAGACTATAACTGCAAGCTTGAAAAAGTCGGCAGGAAACTGCGCAAGATGATGAAGTGGATTAAAGCGAAAGAAGTGTAATTAGTCGCTAGTCGCTAGTCGCTAGTCGTTAGTCGCTAGTCGTTAGTCGATAGTCGTTAGTTTTGAAATGTATAAGCTGAAAGGAATTTGTTTGAAGACTACAAATTTTTTGGTGGTTCTGATTACGGCTGCGGTGACGTTATTTTATACAGGCTGCGGGATAGAAGAGCCGCTCGAAAGAGTTCAGAAATCGCCCAAACCCTATACAAAGCGGCTCCCAGAGGCTTACGATAAAATTCAGATTAATAAAAGCACAAGCGCCGATGTGCTGGATGTTATAAAACAATATAAACAGGAGTCGATAAGCCAGAGCGAAAGTGTTATCGCAAGCTATGGAGAAAAGAAGAAGGGTTACTCGTTCTGGCTGACAATGACTGCTTTTAATGAGGAAGATTTTACGGTGACAAGGAAACATTTTCTGGCGGTTGACGAAAAGCCGTGGTATCTCGGCGACATAGGACAGAAACTGCGATTTGATACCGATATGATTCTTGACGAGGAAACTTTAACCGAGGCATACACCAGCGAGAATCAAAAAAGGATTGCGATACTGACGAAAGTGCTGGAAAACATACGTAATGATATCGAACAGATTCGGCAGGAAAGCACAATTCCAGCTACAGGCGGGATGATGATTAATCAGACTTTCGAGAGAATACTTTATGTGCTGAGCCAGTCGCCTGTTCTTGCCGAGAAACTTGACCAGGCTAAAGGGCTGGAGTTCGACCATTTGACACTGGACAAGGGACAAGTTGGAATGAAACTCGAAGATAAGATTGTCAAGGTGCGGATACTCATCGGCAGGTCTAAAAATCTTTGGGGCAAAAAATGATATAGAAAAAGGCCGGTATTTAACCGGCCTTTTTTATAGCAACAGGGAATTGGCCCTATTTTGTTTTACCCATCAGTTTTACAATTGTCGGCTCCATAGCTTCGGCCCATATTTTATAGCCTTTTTCCTGCGGATGAAGCAGGTCCGGCATTACTTCTCTGGTGAGCACGCCTTTTTTGTTCAAAAACTTTTTATTTATATCGAGGTAGTAAATCATTTTATTATCAGCGATTTTTGAAGCAAGTTTACCGGCCTTGTTATTTTTTTCCCACCGCGGATTAGGGACCGCATCCTGCGTTTTGCTTTCCCGCTGCTGGTCTGAGCCGCGAGGGAAAATCGCAAGTATCAAGACTTTCGTGTTCGGCAATCTGGTTCTAAGTTCGCAAACGATGGCTTTAATGCCGTCGGCGATTTGTTCGGCGGTGTTGTCATCGGCTTTTGAATTGTTTGTTCCAATCATTACAACAGCTAATTTTGGATTGATGTCATTAATTTCGCCGTTTTGGAGACGCCAGAGTACGTGCTGCGTTTTGTCTCCGCTGAACCCCATATTAACCGTATTGCGTTTGGCATAATACTGGTCCCATATTTGTTTGCCGCCTTTTTCCCAGTAGTGTGTGATAGAATCGCCGACCATAATAAGGTCAACATTGCCCTGCTTGTTTCTTTCGAGAATGGCATTGTGGCGAGGCAGCCACCAATCCTTGTCGAGCCTGGGGGCCGGGGTAACCGCACTATGTGAATTGAGCTTTACATCACAGGGATTAATTTTTCCCAGTGCTGTGCAGCTTACAAGCATTGCCAGACAAAGCATCAATGTAAAAATCTTTTTCATATTCATCCTTTCAAGTAAAAGATTCTTCAGGCTGCCGCATAAATTTTAGCCTGGATATTTTCAAGCCTTCCGAAACAAATAAGCTCGTCGTTGAGCATAAAGGTTGTATCCGGAGGCGGGTTCGGTATTGTTTCGTGGCCTCTTGCAATGGCAAGAACGGTTATATCATAACTTCTTAGTTTTGACTCTATAAGTGTTTTGTTCAGGACAGGGCTGTTTGCGCAAATAGTTATCCTCGAGACGCCGTAGCCGCCTGTGGAAATTAAAAGTTCCTCAAAAGTTACATGTTTGATTATATCTTTCTTTAAAATAAATTTTCTCAAGAAGTTTGTCAAGCCGTGAGCGGGGCTGTCGTGCGTAAAGAGCTTATAGAGCAGTAGAAACAACAGGATAATCAAGGCAAAATTTATCCAGGGCAGCAAGTCTGACGGTATAAAATCTTTGAGAAAAGGCAGGGAAATTCTGGCTTCACCCACTCTTGGTCTTAAGGAATTGGCGAAAGTAGCTATCATAGTAACAAGTCCTGCATTTCCGAGGACAATGAGGACAGAAGCGATTTTTCGTCTCTGGGGATTTGAAACGATGAGTTCGGATTCCCTTGTGGTAAAACCTGTGCCCGTAAAACAACTCAAGGCCTGAAATTTCGCCAAAGACCAGTCAAGTCCGGTAAGCTGAAAAGCAATAGCCCCTATTCGGACGACAACAAATGATACTAAAAGGACTGCAACGAAAAGTATAAGGTTCATATTCTTTCTCCAAGCGGAACATAAGCGATACGGAAACCAAAAAAATTCTCAGGCAGCGTAGTCGAGTCGGCAATGGATTTGGGTTTCTTCCAACCTGCCTTTTAAACTTCGACGGGGCAAAGTCCATTTTGCGGCTGCCTGAGGCGTTCATCCCTGACCGCGTTATTTATAGAACAAGCAGCAGATTTTTCGTCCGCTTGTAACTGCTGCTGTGCCGAGAGTATCGCCTGTGCCTGTATCAGGACGAGAAACCTGATAAAAGAAGACGGCAGGCGACGGAGTCCCGAAGCGAGTATTTTTTCTTCAACCATTGAAGCAACGGTTCTTGCCGTGATATTGTCGAAATTGTACTCAGTTGTCAGGTCATTGATAATTTTTGATTTATTCCAGGAACTGCCCGGCTGCGGCGTAATGTTCTGCCGCAGTCTGACGGCGTCAGAAATTTTCTGAATATCGGATTTAGCCACTTCAATTCTTGTCCTTAAAAGGCTTCGCCTGTAGTGGTGTTCGGAGAGATTGGCTGCGGCGTCATCATAGCCGGTAGATGAAAGCACGGCCTGAATTATCGACAGAATCTCGCTGCTTGTGATTTTGTCTCTGCCGTGTTTGTTGTACAGATAAAATGTAACCGCTTCGGCGAGTTCGCGGGCAACAGAAATATTGTTCTGGACAGGCTCCACGAGGGCATTGACGAGCGCTGCGATAACTTTCGTGTGCGAATACCCTTCTATTGCACCATCAGCTTTTATTACTTTCAGCTGCATCCCTGACCTCCCTCTATTTAGTCTGTAAACAGCTTTGGCTGATTTGTATTGTCAGGCTCCATAATAGCCTGAGTTACTTCATTTATAAACTCGCCGGCATCCGTAAACTGCCGATAAACACTGGCGAAACGAATATACGCGACCTTGTCCACAGCTCTTAGATGCTTCATAGTACTTTCACCGATAAATTTCGAGTTTACCTCTCTGTCAGAATGCCTGAATATGTCTTCCTCGACCTTATCAGCAATCTGCTGTATCTGTTCGGCAGAGACAGGTCTTTTGTAACAGGCTTTCTGCAGACCGGCGATTACCTTGTCCCTTTCGTAAGGAACTCGTGAATTATCCTTTTTGATGACGCTGAGCTTGAAACTTTCACCGATTTTTTCGTAGGTCGTAAATCTTCTTCTGCAGGCCAGACACTGGCGCCGCCGACGAATTACCCGCCCAGCCTCGCTTGAACGGGAGTCAATAACCCTGTCCCGGTTTTCCTTGCAATATGGACATTTCACGTTTCTTTTCTGCCAGTAATACCACAATATTTTGAATTAAAGGTATTCTAAAACCCATATATAGTATGTCAATCAAAATATTTGAAAATTGTTATAAATGACAAATCGGGCCTGTTAATGGTTTTTTCTTTTCGCTGCAAGCTATGGGTTTTAATGAAGTAATGGCAGATGTGATGAAAAATTCACAGAGGTATAAAGAAGGAAAAAATAAGGGCGCAAAAGAGAAGGTCTCTGCGTCCCCTGAGAGCAGAGACCCCATATACGAAAGTCCCCCCAAACAAGATGGTCACTGACGACACGTTACAGTTAACGCGTCCATCCCGAGTTTACCTGCCGCGCTGCGGAGTGCGACATCGGCGAAGGAATCCGCCCCAGGCAGAAACAGCCGAGGCGGATAAATTCACTTGAGGCGAACAAGTTTTATAATCAAAAGCTCAATCGAGCTTTTCAATTTCGCCCTGCCCTGGTTATTCCCCCCAAGGCAGGAAGCACAAGTTAAAGGAGGAGAGAAGAAGTCAATTTGTTAGCGATTTTTTTCTTTTCACTTCCACTTAAAACTATAAGAAATAAATTCAACAGATGCAAATCAGCGAAAGTTTTTTTTATTTATTTGTCAAAGCCGTATCAGTTCGCCACAGGCGGACAAGCTTTTTAATTACTCCCTGCCCTGGTTCATCCCCCCAAGGCAGGAACACAAATAGTAGAAGGAGATAAGGAGTCCATTGTGCCAACCCACCCCGCTAGAGGCGGGCAAGCTTCTACTCCCCCGTAAAATATATAAGAAATAAATTATAAAAGTGCAAATCTGATTGGCAAAGGAGATTGAAAGATAAAAATGAAGCGATTATAGGACTATACAGATATAGGCTGCGTTAATCGTAAGGCGTCTAAAGGCAGTGTCAGCCTTTGGCCTTTGCGTACCAATCGGGGTCTTTGGCAAGTTTTTCCATTGCCTCGGCAGTCATCATCGAAAAAGCCGGATGCGAGGAATGCCAGGAACGCTTTTTGAAGTCGCCGTCCCTCATCTTTTCCACCTCAGCAGCAGCGTCTCTGAAATAACTGCCGTAAATGTGCAGCGAATCCGTTATGTCAACGTATCTGCCGACTTTAACAAGCTTGTGGATTTTTTTGGATATTTTTTCCGCAATGATTCTCTGCAAATCAGTCAGGGCATATACATTCATAAACCAGGCCTTGTAAAGGTCTCTGCTTCTCCAGTGAGTGTTCATATTCAAAGTGAAAGAGCCATCTGGATTTTCGAGCAGCCGGCACCATATCCGCTGGAGGCAGGGCGGGTCGTCTGTTTTTGTATCTGCGGTCGGCATCCAGGTAATAGCCTGAGCGCGCCTTGTATATGCGGTTTGGGAAAGAGAGTCAATTATATATTGAATCTGATTGACTTTCGCAAAGGGTTTTGGCGATTTGGGATTTCTGATGTTCTCGACGGGGCAGTATGCGAAAAGTCTTTCGTGATAGGTATAAGTCCATTTTCCTGCCGCGGGGTCAATCCAGTGGTCGTGGATGCCGTCAACAACTTCCTGCCGGTAAGCTTCAAGCTCTTCCGGTCCGCCGGGGAAATTTTTATGTATTCGAGGCTCTGCGAAAGGGTCGGCTACCGTAATTATTGCCGTTGCGTCTTTGCTGGGCGGGTCATCTGGTTTGTCGTACTGGGTTTTTATTTCGATCCCATCGTCCCATACGGCCAGAACGGCCGCTTCCCAGGCTTGGGGTAAACAACCTGCCTCAATGGTAATTACAGGAATGCTGCTCATTTTCCTACCTCCATGTAATAATGTAATTCTTAAAGGCCTAACTCCTCGTCGGTAATATTGTATTGTGCGCGATGCTCTTTTGGCACATTTCGCAGAAGCATCTGCGCCTCCTGTGCATATTTTGTGTTAGGATAATCCTTCATTACCTGTCTGCACCAATTGATAGGGTCTTTGTATTGGTGTGATGGGAGTCTATTGCCGATTTTGAGAAAAGTCCTGGCATTTGAGAGGAGTGTCTCCGCTTGATAATCATCGGCGGCGGAAAAGCCGTCATCGGCCTTCTGTTTTTCCGGAGAAACGGCATTTGCAGTTGTGTTGGGCTTATTGGGCTGGGTTAGAAGCTGTTGTGTATTTACAGCGGTCTTGTTTACATCAACTGTTAAAGCCGGTGTTATGTTTGATTCGGCAGGCGGCTTGGCGTGTTGGGCAGCAGGCAGATTTGATTTGTTTGGTTCAGCGACAGCAGACGGTTCGGCTAAGCTGGCCGCAGGCGGCAGATCGGATTCATTTGGTTCCGCAAATTCCTGCGGATTTGCCAGAATACTATTAATAACCATCTGCGGCAGAAAACCGTTAACATCACCGGCATATCTGATAGTAGAGTTCGGCCCAACAATCAAAAGTATTTCTCTGTTCGATTCTCCGAGAAGCGAAAGCATTTTCTGCTGTCCGGCGGGAGCAAGCAGGAAAGTCGGGCAGGTTCGAGGATTTTTGTCGAGCCAGCCTTCGAGATTCTTTCTTTTTTCAGGATTATTAAGATTAATTGCCGCAAAGACGACTTTTTTATCTTTTGCAAACAGGCTTTGCAATTGTGCGAATTCTGCAAATGCGAAAGCCGGAGTTTGTTGATTACCCTGTTGTTCAGAACCGGTCTGCACCGGCGTTTCGCTGCTTACACCATCTTCGGACGGAGCAGTCGCTGGAGCAGATTCCGGAGCAGGGGAAACAGGCAGATTGGGTTCATTAGGTGTATTTGCTTCCGCTGCCGTTTCTGCCGGCGCGAAACTGTCAAACTCATTAGCGTCGATTTTCCACAGCAGGGCACAGGCAATCCGACCGGGTGACCGCCAGGAAGTTGAGTTTGGTCCCACAGGCTCGGGATGAAAATCAAAGACCTTGCCAAGCGGCTCAGTCCTGACAGCATTTACATCAAGCTGAAAATCACCCACATTTGCCTGCTGGGAAGACTGGAATTCGGCTTCGTTGGATTTCGGAGCTCTATTTTTACCTGCGTCTTGTTCTGTCAGGGCCTCGATTGCAGATGCGTAGTCCTTATAAACAAGAGAAATAGCAAAAAATGTTTTTACGGTATTTGAATTTTGCGGAGAAGCTTTCTTTCCTGAAGAGGCCTGTTTCAATGCCTTGTCCGGTTTGTTGTCGAAATAGTAAACCCAGGCCGAGAGGATGTGATAAGTGCTCTTCTGTGATTCATCAAATACCGGCAGATACTTTCTGTTTCTCGCAATGATTTTGAGAAGTTCTTTGATATTCGGGTCGGAAGGCGTCTGGACAGAGTTAACGTAGGAGATAATTTCCTGACATTTAGTTGAGACCTCAGTTGAAGCATTAGGAGCATCCGTCTTGAGTTGCTGTATTCTTTCCTGAGGACTTTGCGCTCTTTTTTGTTGTGCCGGTGCGTACTGAGTTGCGGCAAAAACTTCAAGGGTGTAAGTAATAAGTAAAATAACAGTTAAAAAAACGGTTTTCCGCATGCTGCTGAATTTTCTCATATAATTTATCCACTTTTCCTTTAAAATAACCTTATAATATAATACCATAATACCAGCTAAATGTTTTACCTAAAAGTCAAAAAACATCGGCAAAAAGACATTTGACAATATAATTTTTGTAGGGGATAATATTCGTAATTATCTGTATTGTCGGGACTTATATGTTTACAGGATTAATTGAAACGGTTTGTAAGGCCATCTCATCTGTCAGTAAAACAGGCGGTATAAGGCTTACAATAAATCTCGGCTGGGATGTGAAATGCGGCGATAGTATCGCTGTCAATGGGGTGTGTCTGACCGTTGCCGGCCCGAAAGGGACTGCCGCGGAGTTTGATGTAAGCGCAGAGACGCTGTCAAAAACAACGCTTGGTAAATTGAAAGCCGGTTCAGAGGTAAATATCGAAAGGGCGCTGAAGGCGGACGACAGGTTCGGCGGACATTTTGTGCAGGGACATATCGACACAATCGGCAAAGTTAAAAAAATCGAAAAGAAAGGAGATTTCCGGGTATATGCCTTTGAGGTTGGTAAAGAAATTTCGGATTATATTGTTCCCAAAGGCTCGATAGCGGTTGACGGCGTTAGTCTTACAATCGTTGATATACAAGAGCAAAATTTCACAGCGGCTATTATCCCAGCCACTTATGAAAATACTATTTTTAAAAATTATAAAGTCGGCGATATGGTCAATGTAGAAACAGATATAATCTGCAGAATGGTGAAAAAACAGCTTGATAATGTTCTTGGACATAAGCAAGAGCTTACTATTGAAAAGCTTAAGGAGCTTGGTTTTTAAAAGTTTGGCCGATGGTTGACAATAATCATAATTCTGATGAGCCGCTGGTTATAGGCATAACGATGGGCGAGCCGCTGGGAATAGGGCCGGAGATTATCGTAAAGGCCTTGTATGACCCGCTGTTGCGGCGTTGCGCGAAATTTATTATCTTCGGAATGGATGAATTTCTCGAATACGCTGCCGACATTGTGGAAATCGAGCCTTACTGGGGACGATGCCAGCATGAAAAGATAAGCAGAGATTTACCGAGAAACGTTGTCGTTGCGGATTATGACGATTATTCAGTGCCGAACTGGGCAAAAGGACCAAGCAAAGCGGGAGGCGAGGCATCGCTGCGGTTCTGTATCGATGCAACCGAAGCTGCAAAGGCCGGCATAGTAGATGCCATAGTTACTGCGCCGATAAGCAAGGCAAGCTGGAAACAGGCAGAGGCTGAATGGCCGGGACATACGGAACTTCTGGCGGCACTATGCAAAAGCCCGCAAAAGGCAATGATGTTTGTCGCAGGGCCTTTAAAAATCGCACTTGCAACAATACACGAAGCACTATTTGAGCTGAGAAACAAATTCACAATCGGCTGCGTTTATGAGCCTATAGATTTACTCAATACCGCTCTGCAGGAATATTTCGGAATTAAAAATCCGCATATAGCGGTAGCGGCATTAAATCCGCACGCAGGCGAAGATGGCCAATTCGGCGATGAGGAACAAAGGATAATCAGCCCTGCGATTTTGATTGCACAGGAAATGGGCGTAAACTGCTCAGGGCCATATCCGGCAGATACGCTTTTTGTAAGGGCGGCGGCAGGTGAATTCGACGGCGTTGTTGCGATGTATCACGACCAGGGAATGATACCGGTAAAATTATTAGCGTTTAAAGATGCTGTAAATGTTACAATAGGTCTGCCGATAATCAGGACATCGCCGGCACACGGCACGGCATTTGACATCGCAGGCAAAGGTGTTGCGGACGAGTCGAGTATGAAGGCGGCGATAAAACTTGCGATAGAAATGGCGAAAACGAAAAGACAGAAGTTAGAGTGTAAAAGTGAGGCAACAGGGAAATAAATAATATGCAGACGAAGACTGATATACAGAGACTTTTGACAGGGGCGGGAGTTGAGCCGAATAAACGGCTTGGACAGCACTTCCTCATCGACCTTAATCTTATGGAACTGCTGCTTTCAAACGCGAATATCACGGAAAATGACATAGTTATCGAAGTAGGCACCGGCACAGGGTCATTGACAGGCGAGCTTGTCCAAAGGGCGGGAAAAGTTATAGCTGTCGAATGCGATGATGTCCTGGCGGAGATAACAAAACAGCATCTTCGTAACGCGAAAAATTTCGAGATGGTAATTGCAGATGTCCTTGAAAACAAAAATACCATCAATCGCCAGGTACTTGAAAAAGTGCAGGAAGCACAGCAGGAAGTTTTCGGACGGGTTCTGCTTGTGGCAAACCTGCCGTATAATGTGGCCTCGTCTGTAATGATGAATCTTCTGGATGGGGCTGTCGTTGCCGATGAAATGATAGTAACGGTGCAGAAAGAAGTCGCTCACCGTATGGCAGCCGAGGCGGACAGCGACGATTACGGAATACTAAGCATCTTTCTTGCTGCAATGGGGCAGTGCCGGGTTTTGAGAAAACTATCGCCCAAGGTGTTCTGGCCGATGCCGCAGGTGGATTCGGCTATGGTGCGATTCGACAGAGATGCGAAAAAAGTAGCTGAAATTCATAATATCGAACTGTTCAAACAGGTAGTAAATCTTTTTATGGGCCATAGGCGAAAAATGATGAAGGCCTGCGTAAAATACGCCCAAGGCAAACTTGCAAACGTTCATAACTGGCAGGATATTTTTACAAGGGCATTTGTCGACCCTCATCACCGGCCTGAGGAATTAAGCGCAGTAGATTATGTCTCAATCG
The DNA here is from genome assembly GCA_026386845.1 of Phycisphaerae bacterium. Classification (GTDB taxonomy): domain Bacteria; phylum Planctomycetota; class Phycisphaerae; order Sedimentisphaerales; family UBA12454; genus JAPLMW01. The sequence goes on along the minus strand of JAPLMW010000092.1, from coordinate 12,251 downwards.
CAAACCTGTGTAATGAAATGCTCGGATAAAAAAATTAAAAATTAAAAATTAAAATTGTGGAATCCGTCTTTGGCGGATATTTTTTTATTAAGATTTAAATTTCGCAAGAGGCGTGGCGATGAGCGTGACATTCGATGTTCACGGCGACGGGAAGTGAGGCGATATGGCAGGGGGCAGTTTCAATCATAACGGCAAGAGCGGTTGTATCGCCGCCAAGACCTGCCGGGCCAATGCCAAGCGAATTTATTTTTTGTAAAAGCTGTTTTTCCATATCGGCATAAAAAGAATCAGTGTTGTGAGAGTTGAGTTTTCGCAGCAAGGCTTTCTTGCTTAAGAGACAGCACTGTTCAAAATCGCCGCCGAGACCTGCGCCAACAACAAAAGGCGGACAGGCATCAGCGCCGGCCTGTGCGACGACGTTTACAATCCAGCCGATAATTTTTTCCTTATCGTCGGTCGGCAAAAACATTTTGAACTGACTTTTGTTTTCGCAGCCGCCGCCCTTGGCCATCAGCGTTATCCTGATTTTATCGCCCGGGACAATTTCCGTGTGGATAACCGCAGGGGTGTTTGTATCGGTGTTTTTTCGATTATTCAAAGGCTGGGCAACAACGCTTTTACGCAAGAAGCCTTTTTCGTAACCTCTTGCTATTCCTGTATTTACAGCGTCAACAATTGTAGTATTATCAGGGCTTACAGAAACCTGTGAGCCGATTTGAAGAAACACTACGGCAAGACCTGTGTCCTGACAGATGGGGATTTGTTGGTCTTTTGCAATTTTTGCGTTTTCAATAAGCTGATTTAAGATTTTTTTCGCGGAGGCGTTTGACTCTTTTTGTGCAGCGGCCTGTAGAGCGGTCAGGACATCCTGGGGCAGTTCATGGCTGCTTTTTATACAGAGTTTTTCAACTTCGGAAACGATTTTTTCAAATTGAATAGTTCTCATTTAATGTCAACATCGAATGTTTTATACATTGTGTTAGTCTCGACATCGGATACCCTTATGGCAAGAACATGCCGGCCGGGTTTTAAATCGGTTATTGTTATTGTGAAGTCTTCCTCTGTTGTGTCAAAGATACCGTCCTTCGGCAGTGTTGAAATCCATTTTTCGTTACTGTCGATTGTATAGCTTAAACTTTCGATAACGCTGTACTGGTCTTTTATTTTCAGGTCAAGCACTGCCTTTGTATTTGAGACCTGAAGATTATGCTTCTCAATGACAGGCGCGGTATTATCAATCGTTACCGGGTCGCTGATTCTTGAGCCTGTCAGTTTTGTGCTTTGGTCATTGCTCAGTTCATCCGAGGCAGTAACCCTGATTTCATAGATGCCGTCCTCAACAGTTCTGCTGTTCCAGTCAAAGGTGGGCTTGTCAAGCTCGTCTTTCAGCTCAATCCAGCCGCTGCGTCCTGTTTTTCTGAAGTCTATTTTATATATAAGCTGGTCGCCATTTTCATCTTCGGCGTCGAAGTCGATTTTAAGGGTGCCGGGGTTTTCTTTTTTGTCTGCTTTGGCGACGGTTATCTTTGTTACTTTGGGGGCGAGGTTGGGTATTACAAAAGCAGCGGCAACTTCGCGTATAACCGGTGTTGAATCTTCGCTGCCTTCAAGAATCAATTTGTACTGGCAAAATCTGCCCAGAGGAATGATAAGGTCTATCGGCGTTGTTATTTTTATCGGCTCTGTCCAGCCGGAAAAGGTTGTGTCGTTGACATCGTCGACATTTCCGCTTCTGGCGGAAAGCAGGACCTTTGTCTTGTCTGGAATGTCGGCGTCGAGCTGCAGTTTGCCCCATTTTGCCGGCTGAGCGGCGTCAATAAGTGCGGATTCGAAACTGCCTTTGGCGGCATACTTCGACTTGAGCAGTATGAGTTTTGGCGGATTTGCGGTGCAGAAATATATGTTGCCGCCTGACCCAATTATATCGGTTATCTGGGAAGCGGTCTGGTCTTCATAAACGAGGGTTTCAATTTCTGTCTGGGGATTGATGCTGAAAACCCGCGCTTTGTTGCCTGTGCCGACGAAAAGTTTGTCATTTTGCATATAGAGAGCAAAAAAGACCGCGGTTTTGCTGAAGATATCGGTTACAAAACCGTTCGGGTCAACCTTATAGATATGACTCGCAGAGGATTGATTATCCCTTTTGAGGCTTGCGGGCGGTTCGCCAGACTCCGCAGGTTTATTGTCCGGGCCGGTATTTGCTATTTTAAGCGATATTCCCCCTGTGTCGGAGGATTCTTCAGATGGTTCTTCTTCGTTTTTTCCCTCCGGTCTGCCTGGAGCAAAGGGTTTGGCTTCCGGAACATCTTTCAACTGTGCCTTGATTGATTTATATGAAGTAGCGGCTGCGTAGAGACAGCCTTTGCCATCCAATAACAAGTCGGTAATTTCGTCTTCGTTACTGTCGTAAAGCACTGAGGCGGTTTTTTTGTCGGGTTCTATTTTGTAGATAATTCCTCTCGTGTCAGTACCTGCATACAGAATGCCGGCCGAATCTATTGCAAGACACAGGACGTTTTTGTCTTTGCAGGTATAAATAAGCTGAGGATTTTTTCCCTTGCTGTCGAGCCGCCATATTTTGCCCTTCGGGCCGGTACCGACAAAAATATTTCCTTTTTTATCGAGTTCTATGGCAAATACATAAGATGTTTCGTTAGGCTCAAAGAGCGTTTCAAAGTTTTTGCCGTCAAACCGAATAAGACGGCATTTGTCGCCGCTTATGCCGGCAAGGACTTTGCCGGAAGAATCGAGCACGAGCCTGAAAACGTGCAGGTTCTGCAGATGTTTTTTAGCAATGCCGCCTTTGGGCTTGTCTGGTTTATTAGGCTCATTGGGTTTATTAGGCTCATTGGGTTCATTCGGTTTATTGGGTTCATTCGGCTTATTAGGCTTATTAGGCTCATTTGGCTCATTAGTCTGCGGCAGTGGGTCGTAAATACATTCAATTTTGCCGTCTTTGCACCTGTATATTTGGCCGTTGGGACTTGTGCCGAGATATATTGAACCGTCTTTAGTCTGTACGATTGAATTTATTATCCAGACATTATTAAAGTCTTCGGTCAGCACCTGAGTTGCTCCGGCGAGCATGATATTGCCGCGGGAATTTATGACCGTGTCCTTCGTTTTCCCTTTGGAAAAATCGTCCATTGATTTATGCTTAATGATTTTGCTTGTAATGGCAGAGCAGCTGGCTGCAAGGACGACGACTATCAGAACAGAAAGAATTTTTTTCATAATTGACCCTGTAATAGTTTTAAATTTTAATTTTCTTCGACAGTTATATCCAGCGACCTGCTGTCTATAACGATAGTATCAACGGGTATAGTTTCTTCGAGCCATTGTGCCGCGGATTTTGTAACCATTGAGCGTTTTTCATTGTTCAGGAGTACGGTTTTACTGAGCGGCAACTGAGGCAATTCTGCCGTTTCGATAGCGATACCGCCTGCGGGCAGAGTCAAAATCAGATGCAAACCGGTTCTTTTTGTGTTGGCGACGTTGTTTATAATGCTTATCAGGTTCGGCAGATTCTCAGGTGTGTATTTATACGGAGCCGCTCTTGTTATAAATTGCACATAATCATCTATGCCGGCAATCGTAAGTTTATAATTGCCCGGCGGGATATTTTCCGGAATGGTTATTGTCTGTTTATAGTTTTTGTGGCCGGTAAGATATGACTCCAGCGAAACCTGCGCTGTTATTGTCTGGCCGGGCTTTACCGTTGTATCCGATACGTCAAAGCTCCATATATGAGAGATTGCCGTTTGAGGCAGGATTTTAATCTCAAAATCGAGAGATGTTATCTGCGGCCTGTCATAAGGGTTATTCAGGATAAGACCCAAAGCGCCGATGCTGTCGGACAGGTAATCGTCAAGTTCGGCAAAGCTTGAGAAATTTTCCAGACAGACAGGTTCATAGCCCTCGATGCCGATACGGGTTTTGTATTGTATCGAATGGTCGGCAGGGAGGGGTCCGAACATTTGGGCTGTCCCTGCCAGGCATATTTTAGCCAGAAGCGGCGTAAAAAACCGGTGCGATACAATCTGACAATTGTAAGTTCTTTTTTTATCGTTGAATCGTTCTACCGTCAGTCGCATGGGAATCGTCGCGGCTTTTTTGCCGATTGTGCCGACAACAGCGGTTGACTGGTCGGCGTATAAGGCCCCTTTAATGTCGATTGTCTGACCGAATTTGAACGACCTTATAACGCTGGCTACAACGGTGTGAACGTATCCTGTCCCCATCGGGATATCAATAGGTCCTTCGCCGGTAAAACCATGACCGAATGCGTAAATTTTGTCGCCGACTACTTCAGTAATTGTGCCGATGGCGGCCAGTTCGATATCACCGTAAACAAGCGGCAGGGCAAGTATGCCGCCGGGCTTCATTGAAACATCGGTATATTCGGGAAACTTTCCGGAAGCGCCGACCGATACCGGCAAAAGACCGACAGATTCAAATGCGCCGGCGGAATCAGAAAAAGAAGCTGCCGGCAGAGTAGTGGTTATCGGGCAAGGCAGCCAGTTTATGCCGGTATCCCGCGGTTTGTGATTTTCGAAGTTTATTATCTGGTTGTATGCCGTTTTAAGGTTGATGGGTTTTGAGAAATCCAGAGCCGGTGCAGGAGATGTTTTCGCAGGCGGTGTGTAAGTGCCTGCCTGCAGCATTTCCTCTATGGGAGTTACGCCGTAAAGCGGGTCCTTGCTGAATGCCCAGCCAAATGACAGTGCACCGGCAAGCCTGTTATTTATATACACCGGCGAGCCGCTGCAGCCTGCGACAGGACCTGTGTGAATAAATCTTTCATCAGTGCCCATTACAAGGATAGCGTTTCTGGCGGGTTCAAGACCTTTGACAACATCCACAACCTTGAGATTGAATTTCTCGACCTCCACCCCTTTGTAAACCGTCAGGCATACGGCATCCATTCCGGGCTTGATTTCGTCAATAGTTATGTATCTTGTTTTGTCGATTTCTCCGGAGCAAAAGGCAGCAATAAACAAGGGGCAGGAAATAAGACAAAATATCGCTTTTACAGTACTTATGCGTTTCTGAAACATTGTTTTTCCTGATAAATCCGTTTATTTGTTCGTTAAACGAAGATTTTAATGGTGCAAAACGGATATTGCAAGTTAAAAGGCAAACAGCTATAATCTCCTCTGGTATTTATCAGGTTAGTCCTGCCTTCTTGCTTTCGCCTGCCCCCGCGTTTCTCGACGCAAGTCGGGGCGGCGGGCAAGAAAGCAGGGGGATGAATTAAAAAAGGAAAAATAAGATGAAATCAGAACGTCGTCATGAGTTGGCAACAAATGAACTGGCCGACTGGATTATACATTTTCCTCAGTGGTTTAAGGAAAATCAGACAACTATAATTGTCGGGGCGATTGTAATCGCAGGCCTTATTGTCTATACAATATTCTTTTACAGCAAACAGGGCGATGTCTGGGAGCAAAAGCAGGCGATGACGACGGCTTTGCTTGAGCAGCTTATTTGGCAGAGAGAGACTGTGCTGGCCGGCAAAGTGCAGGGGCTGGGTGTTTCGGATATTTTTCTTAACACGGCAGGCAGTCTTCAAAACGCCGCTACGGAAACAGACAATCCGCTTTTGTCAGCTTTAGCGATGATTAAAAGGGCAGAAGCTCTTCGCACCGAGCTTCACTATCGTCCCAAGGCTGCAGAAGCTGATGTGCAGAGATATCAGCTTGAGCAGGCAAAAACTGTTTATGAACAGGCTCTCGAAAAGGCAAAGGATTCGCCCGAAGTGGCGGCTATGGCCGAATATGGAATAGCCTTGTGCCTTGAGGATATGGGAGATTTTGCAGGAGCCAAAAAACTTTATGAAAAAATAGCTGATTCGCCCCAATATCAGGGCACCTCATTCGATGCAAGAGCGAAATTTCGTGCACAGGTTATAAGCGACTACCAGGAAAAGGTCTTTTTTGTTCAGGCTCTAAAACCGCAAATTCAGCAGCCCGCAGACAAGCCGCTGGAACTGGAAACACCGTTGACGGGAACTGGTATTACATCGCAGAAGGATTTGGACTTTAATTTGGCTAAATAGCTTGAGATGAATCCCGCACCTTCTTTCCATTCAATTCTTCAAAAAATATACGTGATACATTGAATATTTAAAAGGTGCGGGATGAATGAGCAAGAGCTTACAGGCCAAAACACAAACGAACAAAACAACTCCGCTTTAGGCGAGACTTCGCCTTTGGGCGGGCAGGAATTACTTGACCAGACCGAAGGCGCGGAACACCTGTCGCTGCGGGTCGGAAATAACATAACAAACCGCAGGCTCGATAAATACCTCCAGGGCAGATTAAGCCAGTTCAGCAGAACAACACTTCAGAAACTGATAAGAGAACAGGCGGTAACTATCAACGGCAAAACCGCCAAGCCCAGCACGAAACTTTCGCCGGGAGATACCGTGGATTTGATTCTGCCGCCGCCTGAGATTAAAGAAATTATTCCGGAAAATATTCCGCTCAATATTATTTACGAGGACGATGATATTCTTGTTATCAATAAACAGGCGAACTTGATTGTTCATCCCGCCAGAGGCTTTAAGAAAGGCACGCTTGTCAATGCTCTTGTGTATTACGCCAAGCAGCTTTCAAAGGGCAGCGAGGAGTTTCGCCCCGGCATAGTTCACAGGCTCGACCGTAATACCACAGGCGCTCTTGTAATCGCGAAAAATGATACCGCTCACTGGCGGCTGGCCAGACAATTTGAAATGAGACAAACAAGAAAGCATTATCTGGCGATTGTGCACGGCACACCTGAACTTTTGGCGGATTGCATAAATAAGCCGCTGGCTGTTCACCCGATAATACGCGAGAGATTCGCAGTTCGGCCGGAAATCGGCAAGGAAGCGATAACATATTATGAGGTTCTCGAAAAATTCAGGGGTTATTCGCTGCTTAAACTTGACATAAGAACCGGCAGAACGCATCAGATACGCGTCCATATGTCTTATATAAAACACCCGATAGTCGGCGATGAAATGTACGGAGGGAAAATTGTCTATCACTGGCAGATTGAGGATAAACAGGCCAAGCCTGAAGAACCGCTGATGGCAAGGCCTGCTCTTCACGCCTGGCATCTTGAATTGACGCATCCGACGACGAACAAGAAAATGACATTCGAGGCGCCTCTGCCTATTGATTTTCAGCAGATGCTTGAGAAGTTGAGAAAATTCAGGCGTGTCTGAAAAAATTTATTCCTGCGGCAGCCTTGCGAGGTCTTCATCCGAGCCGGCAATCATCAGGATATCATCTTCGTAAATAACGGTATCCGGCAAGGGGACATTTATTATTTCGCCTTTCTGTTTTACATCTTCCGCTTTTTCGCCTCTTTTTATCGAAACCAGATTAACTCCATATTTATGGCGGAACTGGAGGTCGAGAACGGTTTTTCCGTGATAACTTGCCGGGGCGATTACGCTTGCCAGCGAATAGCCCGGTGCGAGGTCTATCTTGTCGGTTATCTGCGGCGTGAGCAGTTTATAGGCCCATCGCTGAGCAGATTCGATTTCAGGATAGATGACTTCTGTGGCACCGACCTTTGACAGTACCTGTCCCTGGATAAGGTTTTCTGAGCGGGCATAAATCTGCGGCACACCCATTGCCTTTAAATTGACGACGGTAAGTATCGAAGACTCAAAACCGCGTCCGCCCTGGCCTATGCCGACAATCGCGACATCCACTTTATCGATTCCCTGAGACCGCAGAGCATCCTCATCAGTGCTGTCGAGTCTTACAGCGTGTGTTACCTCGTCGCGGATTTCCTCGATTATTTCACGATTCTGGTCTATCGCTATTACTTCAGCTTCGCCCATTGTGAGAGTAGCAGCCAATTTTCGGCCGAATCTGCCAAGACCTATTACTGCAAACTTTTTCATATCAATCAGTCTCCTTTGGACAGTATTCAAAACAAGGGATAGGTTTATCCCACAACTACGGATTCCGTCGGATAATTATACCGGGCCGGCTTTATATTGAAAGTCAAAACAGCAAGCAGCGTAAGCGGCCCAAGCCTGCCAATCAGCATAGTAATAATGATAATAATTTTTCCCGCTGTTGTCAAAGCCGGCGTAATCCCGCAGGATAGCCCGACAGTGCCAAGAGCGCTTGCTGCCTCAAACATTATGGCGATAAAATCAAAATCGTTATGTCTTTCGGTAATTGTCATCAGGAAAGTCGCTGAAAACAGCACTGCCATAAAGAGCGATACTACCACAAGAGCTTTGCCGACAATTGCAAGCGGTATGGAGCGTTTGAAAATTTCCACTTCGGCTCTTTTGCGTATCGTAGCGTAAATTGCCATTATGATTACTGCCAGCGTAACGGTTTTAATTCCGCCTGCGGTTCCGCCTGGCGAGCCGCCGATGAACATAAGTATTATAAGAATCATTTTCGCAGGCGCCGAAAGAGTGTTGATGTCAATGGTGTTAAAACCGGCTGTTCTGGCTGTTACCGCCTGGAAAAAAGCGTCGGCAAGGTTAATATGATGGCTGTCTGTATTGTTGTGAAAGATAAGCAGCCCCGCTGTTCCGCCGACAATAAGTATAGCGGTTACAAGCAAAACTATTTTTGTCTGAAGTTCCATTCTTACAGGACGGTTGTAATTTGCACTGAGTAGATTTTTGATTTTAGTTGCAAATATGTCGTAAAGATTTTCAAGAACGCCGAATCCCAGGCCGCCGAGTATTATCAATGGACAGATGACGCCGTAAACCCGCCAGTCAAAGTTATATCTGATAAGATTGTCTGAAAAGAGGCCGAGTCCGGCATTGCAAAACGCACTGACAGAATGGAATACCGAGCAGAACCATTTACTTGTGATATGAGCCGGCAGGGGGGCAGCCAAATCCCACATCTTATAAAGACATATTGCACCCCATCCTTCGATTACGATTGTCGCAACGAAGACAAATGCGATGGCCTTTGCTATTTTGCTCACAGTTTGAGCGATGAGTAAATCCTGCATTGCCGCTGCCTGGCGAACATTAAGAGCCTGGCCGAAAAGCAGGGCGAAAACGGCGCCGAAAATTACAATACCCAAACCGCCAAGCTGGATGAGGCAGAGTATTACTGTGTGACCTATAATGGAAAAATCCGCTCCGGTATTTTTTACAGTAAGACCTGTTACACAGGTTGCGCTTGTAGAGGTGAATAATGCGTCAATGAACTTTACCGGCTGGGTATGGCTTCGCGGCAGCATAAGAAGAAGTGCACCGGCCAGAATGAGAGCTATGAAGCTGCCGATGAAAGCTGCGGCAGGACTTTTGCCTGCGGCGGCAATATTTACCATAGTCCTGCATACCTTTGTAATAATCTGCATCAGCAGATAAACGCCTAATGCCCATAAGATGCCTGCCGAAAAGTAAAGGACTGCAAACAGGACGATAAAAATAAATTCAAACCAGCAGAAATGAAGGTAATCTTTTTTGGAGCGGGCGTTGAAGAATCTTATGAATTTTTCCCCTGTGAAAAAGATCGCGGCGGCAGCGAGTATCAAATACATCTGCGCATCGGAAAGTATCGGCTTAAAGAAGCCTAACTGCAGTAAGGCCGTTCCGGCAACAGCGGTAGTTGCGGCAATATTTGTCAATATCAGCAGCCGCTCGAGGGTTTTGTTTTTATAAAGGATATCCATAATAGACTATAATTCTATTCTATGTTTTTGGAAAATTCCAGAAAATAAAAAAGGCTGTCGGTAGTCGGCAGCCTGAAAGGTTTGCTTAAATTAACACCTGATTAGTGTTTTTTTCTGCGAATAAGACTCAAAGCACCGAGGCCGAGCAGGCAAATCGTTGCCGGTTCGGGTATCGGCTGTATTGGCAGAGCGCAATTTATGGCTGAAGCGCTGTCGCTGCCGCAGGCGGCCGGCAAAGACTGAATGTGAATGCCGACCCGAAGATTTGTCGCTGTGGCGCTGCCGCCGGCAGCGATTTCAGCAATTAAATCATTAATATTTCTTTCCGTTTTCAGCGTGAAAACGAGTTTAAGCCATTCGTTTGGGTTTATGCCGCTTGGAGAGACCGGTGAATCGGAGTCGGCGCTGTATTCCGGAGTTTTGTCGAATTTTGGCGTAAGCATTTCGCCGCCGGGCAGAGTTTGCGGACTTGCGCCTTTGCTGAAGGATACGCCGGTGCCTTCGATGATTGAAACACCGTCGAAAATAAGAGAACTGCCGGTATCCGGATGGGCATCGAAATAAATATCGGTAATTGACGAACTGATGGCACTGCTGTTGTCGAATCTTAAGCCTGCTGTATGCCTGCCTGCAACCAGACCTTCATCGCTGATTGTCAGCGTAAAAGTAAGCCGCGGGTCGTTTTCGTATTTTTGGTTGTTGAAGATGTCAAAGCTGTAAATCATATTGGCGTAAGTCAGGGTGTTTAAGGCAAAAACGGCCAGCAAAACGAGAACAGTATTTCTTGTTTTTCTTCTTCTTTTCCAAATCATTTTCTTCTTCTCCAAAATAGACGGACAAAACTGTCAGAAACCTGACGGCCCTGTCGCAGATTTATTATTAACTCTTCTTTCCTTAACTATTATTTCTTCCTTCCAATGAAGGCTAATGAACCAATTGCCAGCAGACAAATCGTTGCCGGCTCTGGAACAAGTGTTATGTTGTCAACAGCAGCTTCGGCCTTGAGTTCTTGGGGATACGATGTTAGCCAGCTAATAGCCTCCCAGCAGATTCCGACCTTTGCGTTTGAAAGGTTAATACCGGCGCCAAAACCAGTCGTGCTGAGAGCGACATCAAAGCCATACCAGGTTCTTTTGTCGCTGCCCGTCGAGCTTGTATAGAGTCCAAGATCGAAGAGGCTTGTGTATCCCGGCTCGTGATTGTCAATCAGTAATACAGAAGCGCTGTTTGTTCCATCATTGAGCATCAGAAAGACTTCCTGTCCCCAGCCCCAATTTGCAGGGGGGGGGGATTGGACCGGAAGTCAGTAAGATAAAGCTGGATTGAATTTACATCGGACAGGTTCTGGGCGTCCGACCATGCATAAGTGCGTGACCAGTCTTCTTGTCCATTCCAGGCCGAGCAGTCACTAAGAAGGGAAGCAGATCCCCATAACGCATGCCCGCCGGAATAATGATAATCTTCTGTTACAGATAGCGCATTGCCGGTAGCCCCGTTGTGGCCACTATTTGCGTCCTCATAGGTCCAGCCGGTCAGGTCGCCGGTTTCAAATCCGCCATTGGTTATATTGGCTGATACAATATCTGACGAAACCGCCAGAGCTGATATAATTAAACAAATTGTCATTAACTTCTTCATTTCCATTGTTCCTTTTTACTTTGTTACCAGTTGGTTGAAAAATAGAAGGGCTGGGTTGCTGATTCGCGGCTCAGCCCTCGTTCTTTACGGTTCTAATCACTGTCTTGCTTATGCATCACTTCATCACTGTTCTTCTTACACTCCTTTGTTTATACCCATCCTGTGGGTTAACTCCGTCCCTTACTTTTTTCTTCTAACAAGACTCAAAGCGCCAAGACCAAGAATCGCAATCGTCGCCGGTTCTGGGATAGACTGGATGAGCAGATCCTGAGTTGAAGTACTCCGCAAGCCCTCCAATCCCCACGCCATCGGACCCGTGCCAGTGAGGCTGTTCAGCATCTCCAACGCGACCACGTTTGCTGTCTTGCTCGCCCCACTTTCTGCAGTGATAGTGCCTACTCGCATAAGTCCACTGGTGAAGTCCCAAAGCCCCAAGGTCTCGGTCGCCGCGTCCAGGTTGATCTTCCAGATCGCCAACTGCAATGCCGCAGCAGCCGTTCTGAAAGTTCCACCGGTATAGTTGCCCGTGGGATCGGCGCTCAGGAGCGGACTGTAGCGGCCGAAGAGCTCATTGATCAAGACAGCCTCCGGTGCCGAGATACCATCGGTCCCTGCCAAGGAGCCAATAGTGAAGTCGTAGGTTGCAGTATGGCCCACAGCAATGCTTTGAGTGGGTTCAAGGCAGTAGGAATAAAAGCTATACGGGTGGTCTGAATAGGTGTAGACAGGGTAGTTCGCTGGCAATGTCGTAGAAGTAGCCACCGACATCACGAATCTTCCCAAGTATGAACTAGTATAACTGCCCCCGCTGTTAAACGAGACGTCATAACTTCCAATACCCTGCGAGTGCGTGTGCGTAATCATAACCGCATTCGCATTAATTGCAAAAAATACTACTAAACAAATTGTAATTAACTTCTTCATAATTCTTCTCCAAATTAAATTTTTACTTTTTT
>JAPLMW010000013.1 GCA_026386845.1 Phycisphaerae bacterium | reverse complement strand
AATTCCGCTCTTTGGAAACCTTCCGGCAGTTCGACCTTGATAGTCTCATAGATTGTTCGCGGCCCGGCGAATCCTATTAATGCCCCCGGCTCAGCTATGATGACATCGCCTAACATCGCGAAGCTTGCCGTAACTCCGCCGGTCGTCGGGTCGGTCAGGACCGATATAAAGAGTCCGCCGCTGTCGTCGAGCTTTGCCAGCGCCGCGCTGGTCTTGGCCATTTGCGCAAGTGATACGACTCCTTCGTGCATCCTCGCTCCGCCTGTCGAGCTTACCACTACCAGCGGCAGTGATTCTTCTATTGCCTTTTCGATTGCCACGCTCAATTTCTCACCGACAACCGCCCCCATTGACCCGCCTAAATAATTGAAGTCCATCACAGCCAGCATCAGTCCTCTGCCCTTGACAAATGCCTTGCCGATGAGCATTGCCTCTTTGCCCGCCGCGTCTTTCTCAGCCGCTTTTGCTCGCTCTTTATATGCTGTCCCACGGTATTTGAAGTTCAGCGGGTCCGCCGTTACCATTTCACTTAAAATCTGCTCAAACGAGCCTTCATCGACAAGATATTTCAGCCTTTCTTCGGCTCCGATGCGAAAATGGTAATCGCATTCGGGACAAACATGCAGATTTTCTTCGATAGCTTTTTTGAAAAGTGTTTTCTCGCAGCCCGGGCACTTAAGCCACAGCCCCTCCGGCATTTCTTTCCGCGGCTTTAAGCTGAAGCCGTCCCATTGTGATTTTTTTTCTTTCGCCATTACCGGAAATTATATCAGGAATGTTTGACAAAATCGAGTCTTATTTACCCCCAAACCTGTTTCTGTAATTGAGTAATTCTTAAGTGCCGTCCAGCCAGTGGTTGCACATTATCACTATATCCTCCCAATCGACCCAGCCGTCGCCGGTAAGGTCCATTCCTCCGCAGTAAAGATTCGTCTCAGCCTGCTGCCATTTCAGACCCGGTCGGCCAAAATCTAAAAAATCGACATCTTTATCATTATCAGAATCGCCCGGCAAAAATTGCCATGTAAGTTTTGGATAATTAACGTCTTCGCATATTGCCCAGATATCATCCGTGCCGTTGGCGGTTTCCCATACGAAGTCCCAGCCGGCAAAACTGTTCTGCTGTTTCATCTGCCCAACTGTCAGCGGCGTTCCATAACCATTATTCGGCTCGCTTGTGGGAAAATAACTGCTGCTGATGTTGCCGTAGTTCTCTCCCGCCAGTCCGCCGAGGTTATCTTCGCCATTGACGCTGCCTGCTGCATAGCAGTTGCTGATGCTGCCAGAGTTATTTCCTGCTAATCCCCCAATATCGCTTGACAAGTCTCCACCGACAATGGTCCCCATAGAATAACAATTATTGATGTCGCCGGTATTGAATCCCACCAGTCCGCCGATAGCTCCTGAGCTATATTCGCCGGCTACGTTGCCTGTTGCATAACAATTGCTGATGTTGCCGGCGTTTTCTCCTGCAAGCCCGCCGATGAATCCCGACCAGTCGCTGCCTGTTACCGCAGATGTGGAATAACAATTGTTAATGTCGCCGGAATTGTATCCCGCCAGTCCGCCAATGTATTGTGTGCCGTTTGGGCCGAAAATTTTGCCTGTCGAATTACAGTTGTAGATAGTGCCATCGTTATATCCTGTCAGACCGCCGACATAATTATGCCCGGTTATGTTTACATCGACAAGAGAGACGTTTTCAATTCTTCCTGCTGTGCTGACAGCCCCGAAAATACCGATATAATCGTCGCTTTGTGTTGTGTATGTAAAGTTCCAAATCGTATGTCCATTGCCGTTAAAGACGCCGCTGAATGCGTGTTTGTCATCGGTGCCGATGCAATTAAACCCTGTGCCGCTGTAAGCGATGAGATTTACATCTGCCGTCATTTTAAAGTGCTTATCCCAGTCGTTCTGGTCTTGTCCGATTTGGTTCATATCTTCTGCAGTAGCTATCAGGTAGGGGTCATTGTCAGTGCCGCTGCCGCCTGAGTATTTGGCATTGGTGATTAAGGAAGCAAGTGTGATAATGAGAATTGCGAAAAAAATCTGTTTCATAAACGCGTCCTCCTTGTACTCATCTTATGCCATTACCATTTTTTCTTATTTATGGTAATTACCGACAGGCTTTGCGGATAGCCTCTATCGCTTCTGCCCTGTTTGGCCTTGAGAATATTGCGTAGCCTGCGACGAGCGTATCTGCTCCTAATCCCGTTACGATTGGCGCTGTTTTAGAGTCGATGCCCCCGTCAACCTCGATTCTGATATTCGGCCCGACGATTTGCCGTATCGGTTTAATTTTATCGGCGGCCTCCTGCATAAAACTCTGTCCTCCGAACCCCGGATGGACCGTCATTACCAAAATCATATCCGCCAGATGTGCGTATTTTTCGATTTTCCCCACAGGCGTTTCCGGATTAAGACACAATCCTGCCGTAATCCCGGCGTCGTGCAGTTTTTTTATGAAGTCTGTCGGATTTGGCACAACTTCGATATGAAAGGTTATATGGTCAACGCCTGCCTTTATGAATTCGTCAGCGTATCTCTCCGGCTCGCTTATCATCAGGTGGCTGTCGAACACGAGGTTTGAGTATTTGCGCAATTTTCCGATAACGACCGGCCCGATGGTTATATTCGGCACGAAATGGCCGTCCATAACATCGAGGTGGACGATTTTAACGCCGGCTTTTTCTACCTGCCCGATTTCATCAGCTAATTTGGCGAAATCCGCGCTCAATATGGATGGCGCTATCTCTATTGTCCCGGCCTTTGGCATTCTTCTATTCATTTCTGCTTGCACCTTTCTGCTTCTTATAATACCCATTTTCTCACTATTGTAAATGGCAATAATTGCCGATGTTTTAACTTGATTGTTTTAAAGGGTAAACATAAAATTCCGTATGGTTAAAACTCTTTCAAGTGAAAGGTTATGAAAAAGACAGTTTTTATTTTTGCTGTTGTGTTCTTATCTTTTGTATTTGCCCAGACGTATGACCCCAATACGCTCGAAGAGCTGCGAAATGCCGCCAGTCAGTTGAATTTGCAGATAACCAATCTGCTCATGATTATAGAATCGCAGAAAGCCGAGCTTACTCGTTTAAGAAAGTTATGTTCCGATGCCGGAATTGATACAACCCCTCCCGCCCAGCAGCAGCAAACATCGCAGGAGGCCGCCGAAATCAACCAGCCGGTTTTCGGCGTATATTTGGGCGAGACTCTCGAGTCTTTGCGTTCTCGCCTGAAAGTTTCAAAGAGTAAATATGTCTTTGCGGACAAAGACTGCCCCGGCCGGGTTTGGTCTGTAAAAAATAGCGACCCCAACATAAAACGTCTTTTGGTATGTTCCTTCAATGAGCGGATTTACGAGGTGGATGTGGAATTCAGGGATGCCGATATGGCCAATTGCCGGGCGATAAAATCGCAGTTGGAGAAAAGTTATCAAACCGCCGGCCGGAACAAATACGACCAGTTGCTCGGCAAAAGCACTTATGAAACCGTAATAGATGACGTCAATATTGGAATCGAGGTAAATTGTGATACCGGTGCCGGCAAAAATGACAAAATAACTTTAACTTATGTTCACGTTTCGATATTAAAAGAAATGCTCGCCGAACAGGAAAAGCGAAAGTCCTCCAATTAATCAAAAGCCTCATACGGACAATCGTGAATTATCGTTGAAACAAAAATTTCTCTGTGATCTCTGTGGTGAAAATTCGCTATTTTCGCCACGCTGCTCTGCGGACCATTAATGGTGGGATTTGCACTGGTTGGGAGCTATTGGGATTTGGCTGTGCATCGTTGATGTTCGGATACCACGTTATCTTATCGCACAATTCAGGTGTATCTGAATTTTTCTTATGTCCCCATTTTTTTATTTTCTCTAACAGAAACATTTTATTATCTCTTTTAAAATTTTCGCCGCAGTTTTTTATAAACAGTGTTAATCCGTGTAAATCCGTGTCTAAAATACGGTGTTAATCCCTGTCTAATATCGTATCGTCTTATTTAATAACACCCTTAAGTAACAAACTTTTGTGCCTATTTGTCTTAAATAACCCCCATTTTATCGGAACAAATCTGATGAAAAAATTGTTTAGCCCCCACTTTCAGTGGGGGTTTCGTTTTATTCGTGGTGGCCGGGGTTGTCATCCCCGAGTGTTACTCCTTTGGGTTTGCTACAGGGGACCGCTGCAGGGAACAAATTGGAATGTTCCTAAATTGTTATCTAACCGTGGTGTTTTCCCATAAAACTATTTCACCGAGGGATTTTCTATTCGTGGTTAGCCCCGCCATCACTATGGCGGGGTTCGTCAAATTCCTAAAGCCCCCAAGCCTGTCCTGAACGAAGTTGAAGGATTTATCTTGGGGGTTCGTTATTCCCGAATTGCCGGGGTTCGGGTTAGCCCCGACTCCTGCGGTCGGGGGAGTGGTTCTTACACGGAACGTTGGGCAAAATTCTTTTTCCCTTTGCTTTTTCCCTTGCTTTTCAACATTAAATATCTATAATAGTACGCGGTTATTAACGGAGTAGGAAGAAAATGAGATTATTGAGGATTTCCCATTCGTTCACAATTCAGCGGTTTGGCATTTTTTAAAATATCGAATAAGGAGTTTATTATGCCTGCTTCTAATATTCTCGTACTTGGCGGCAGCGGCTTCCTGAGCGGCGATATCGTCCGCAACGCCATCGCCATGGGTCATCGGGTTTGGATTCTGACTCGCGGCCAACGCGCGATGCCTAAGGGTGTAACAAGTCTGGTAGCCGATCGCAAAGACCCCACCGCGTTTGAACATGCGGTGAATAATGCCGGGACGCATTGGGATATGGTTATTGACTGTATTGGCTTCGCCCCATCAGATGTGCAGATGGACATCGCCATATTGCCGCCGCTGGCGAAGCATTTGGTCTTCGTGTCCTCAGATTTCGTCTATGAACCTTCTCAACGCCGATTTCCGCAAAATGAAGACACCGATTTCTACCTGTCTGATGTCTATGGCGGACAGAAGCGGCAATGCGAATTGGAGCTCCTTGCCGCTGACAGCGGCTCAATGAAATGGAGTATCGTTCGTCCCTGCCATATTTATGGGCCGGGTTCCCAGCTCGGCTGCCTGCCAACCCACGGCCGCGACAAGCAGCTCATTGCCAGGCTCAAGGCGGGTGAACCGCTGCGACTGGTCGGCGGCGGATACTTTCTGCAGCAGCCTTTGTTTGCAGACGATTTGGCCCAAACTATCCTGAGTATGCTCGGAAATCCCGCTGCATATAGTCAAATCTTCTGCGTCGCGGGTCCTCAAATCGCCGAATCGCGAGAATACTATCGCATTATCGCCGACATCCTCGGCGTCAAAATGGAAATTGTGGAATTGCCAGTTGACTTATATCGTCTTGAACATCCGGAATCCGCTTCGTTCCTTTGTCATCGAATTTACGATATGAGCAAACTAAGAAATGCCGGCCTTTCAATGCCAAAGACGCCGCTTAAACAGGGATTGCACGCCCAGGTTGCCGGTTTGCTGAATCCTGAATTGTAGATTCGGCAGCACAAATCTTTTAACCTAACTATAAGATTTAAAACTGCTTTTCCCTTGCTTTTCAACATTAAATATCTATAATAGTATGCGGTTATTAACGGAGTAGGAAGAAAATGAGATTATTGAGGATTTTCCATTCGTTTACAATTCAGCGGTGTTTCTGCGCAAATTATTCAAAAACATTATTAATCAATAACAATTTTATCCGCCCACCACTGAGGGATAGAACCTCTGGCGGATTTTTGTAAAGGAGAAGAAAATGAAGAAGACAAGAATTTTAGCAGTTATTGTGTGTGTGATGACAATAGCTAATTTCACTTCGGCTGACACCATACGCGGAATTAACATTGATTTTGTAACTATCGGCAATGCGGGGAACGCCGGAGATACAAGTGGTAATGCGAATCCATACGGTTGCGGTGCGGTCAGTTCTAATTACCGTATCGGCAAGTACGAGGTTACCAACACGCAGTGGAATGCTTTTACAGCAGCAGCCGGTGCTCCAACAGGTAATCCAAGTTATGCTTACGACCAAAATGCATATTTCACCGGTGCCCAGCAGCCGACAAATATGGTAAGCTGGTATGAGGCCGCCCAGTTCTGTAACTACCTGACCAGCGGCAATAAGAGTCTTGGGGCTTATCAGCTTGGTACAGATGGCAGCATTACAATTAACCGTGCCTCGGCTATATCTACTTATGGAACAACTTATGTTATCCCAACTGAAGATGAATGGTACAAGGCTGCTTATTACAAACCCGATGCCAGCGGCTATTCGCTCTATGCCAACGGCTTGAATACTATACCTGCTGCTGATCTCGGCTGGAATTATTGGGGCGGTACGTACAGCACACCTTGGAATGTCGGCACTGGCGGCATAGCCGAGCAGAACGGCACTTATGATATGATGGGTAATGTCTGGGAATGGAATGAAACTCTTTATTCCGGTTCCGGTCGCGGCATCCGTGGTGGGTCGTACAGCAAGGCCACCGGCTACGACGTCCACCTCGCGTCGTCCGGTCGGGTCGGCGTCAGCCCGTACGACGAGGGCCACGATGTAGGGTTTCGTGTCGCCTCCGTCCCCGAACCCGCAACGCTTATCCTGCTCGGCTTGGGTGCTTTTGTTTTGAGAAGGAGGAATTAAAGGGCCAGACACCTTTTCTGCCCATTTTTGATTTTTAATATGTAGTTTTACATTTTACATTTTTAATTTTTAATTATTCTTCTATCTCTTTCCCTTCCCAAACTCAATCAATTCCCTCCATTTTCCCCGTCCACTGTTCACTTTTTCTATAAACTGTAAACTGTCCACTGTAAACTTTTATTTACCGATAACCGATAACCGTTTTATAGAAATTACATCTCCGCCGGAGTTTACCCCTGCGAAGGCAGGGGGCGTAGTTATCCAAATACTAGCGACCAGCGACTAGCAACTATTTGACTTAAAGTTATTTTACGTTATTATCCAATTGCGAATATTTACCGGCACAATTTTCGCATTCGCGTAAAAATTATAGTTCGACAGGCTCACCATAGATGGAAAATTTTTCAGAAAAAGCGTTATTTGACAGGATAATTGACCTTCGCAAGGCCTTTGCAGGCGAGAGAGGCAAGAGCGAATTTGCCAAAACTATTGGCATAACTCCTTCCACTTACAGCTATTATGAAAAAAACAGGGTTCCGCCGATACCGGTTTTGCTTAAGATATGTCAGATTTGCAATGTTAGTATTTTTTGGCTTTTAACAGGCCAAAATGGGGACAAATCGCCTGAAAATCAGTCTTTTGACAGCAAATTTACTGATATTTTGGAAAAACTAAAAAGGCTTTCAAATGGAAATCCCGTTTCTCTCCGCGCCGTAACAGCCTTTTTGGAGCTTATGGAGCAGAAGGACGCTATTGAAAGCCGTATGACTTCCAGCGGAGATTTAGGCTCAAAGTCCGGCTGGATTCCCGTTCTTGGTCGGACTGCCGCTGGCCCGATAGGGATGTGGAGTCAGGCGAATCTGTCTGATTCGAAGGTTATGGAGACTAAGCTTGAGCAGCTTGTAGCAAGGCACATAAACAGTTCTATTGTGAGGACGCAGAGCGGCTGGATTTCCGCTGACCTGCCGGCAAAGCCCGTATTTGCTGCTATGGGCGATTCTCAGGTTAGTCTGATTCAGACTGCGTTGGCTGGTTCTGATGAGGTTTGTCAATTTATAGATTGTCCTCGAATTGCTCGTTCGTATCCCGGCTGTTTTGCATTGCAGATAGATGGCGACAGTATGGCTCCGCGGATTAACGACAGTGACATAGTGATAGTAAGTCCTTCGGTGTCTGCGGCTCAGGGTCAGCCGGCCGTTATTAGTGTGGCCGGCGCGATAGGCGTGACTTGCAAGCTTATCAGGACTGAACACGACAAAATTCATCTTGTTCCGATAAATGAAAGGTATGAGACGAAAATTGTGCAATCTGGAGACCTTTTATGGTCGCTTGCCGTATTATGTCATATAAAATTGACTTCAGCAGCCTCGATTTGACTGAAATGCGTTGATTTATAGCTCGAACTGGTCGATATTATAACTATAATAGATAGCTGAATTTCCACGTATTAAGGTTTGTGGAATTTGCCGCCGCGTTTTTGTAGTAGGTTTGGTTTATATCTCTTCGCCCGGTAATTGGTTTTTGCAGGTCGTTTCTATTGCGATTGCAGCATAGTTTTAAGTTTATATTATATATCTTTTTGGAGTAATATTTATGTTATTACATTTTATCCGGGGCATTTTCATCGTCGTCATTTTCGCCGCACTTTTCGTGAGCATAACATCTGAAATTGCCGACCCGTCGCAGGCAGAAACAATGACACGAAACGAAATATGGGTAATATTCATCGGCGGACTGACCTTGGCCGTTTTGGTTCTGTTCATCGACTGGCTGCTGCCAAAAAATTCATTAAGCTCGCTGGCAGGGGTGTTCTTCGGACTAATCGTTGGTATCTTCTTCAGCTGGGCCCTGTCCTTAGTGCTGGATATGGTCAACGATGTGTTCAAGTTAGGCCTCGTCGGTAATAACCTCAAACTTACAAAATGGGTAATGGGTATCTGTATCTGCTACTTCGTAATCAGCTTCGTTATGCGAACCAAAGACGATGTTCGATTCATTATCCCCTATGTAGAATTCTCCCGGCAAAGCAAAGGAATACGACCTCTCATACTCGATACGTCCGTAATAATCGACGGCCGAATAGCCGATATCTGCCAAAACAAACTTTTCGATGCACCACTCGTTGTGCCAAGGTTCGTCCTAAATGAACTGCAACTCATCGCCGACTCCGCTGATAAACTAAAACGCGTGCGCGGCAGACGCGGACTCGACGTCCTTCATAAACTGCAGGACAACAAAATAATAGAAGTAAAAATAGATGATACCCCTCCGCCGGGCATCGATGAACACGCCCAGGTTGACCAGAAACTGATAGCGTTCACCAAAAGCTGTGACGGCAAATTGGTGACCAACGATTATAACCTAAGCAAGGTCGCCCAGGTTCGACAGGTGGATGTAATCAATATAAACGATTTGGCCAATTCGCTCAAAACGGTAGTTCTGCCTGGCGAAACGATGATAGTTCGAATAATCAAGGCGGGCGAAGAGGCAACACAAGGTATCGGCTACCTTGACGACGGCACAATGGTAGTGGTCGAAGAAGGCAAAAACAAAATCGGTGAAAAAATCCAGATTACCGTTACAAGCGCACTGCAGACATCTGCGGGCAGAATGATATTCGGCAAATTCGAAAGACCCGTCCGCGATAATAACAATTCCGCAAACGGCGATAACAACGACCGCGACGACAGACAAAACAACTACAGAGCGAAGAAACAGTATAGTTAGGCGATAGCCACGAAGGCGCCAAGACACGAAGTTTAGTTTTAAATTTTTAGTTCTTAGTTTTTAGTTGTGGAATGCGGCGGGGTTTTATTTTTCGGGTTTTGAAACAAAACCAATGGGCTTAACTATTTCAATTACTTGATTTTTTTAAGAATATCAATTAGTTCGTTTTTATATTTTTCTAAACAAGTCTTTTCGTATTCAAAGTTTTCTAGCATACTGCTGCGTTCTATTTGAGAAGACTTCCACTGTGTTATATAATTATTTACAAATGTTTCAGTATTTATATCACAATGTAAAAAGATAGTATTAAGTTGAGATATTTCTTTATCGTTAAGTTTATCAAATAATAGGCCCGAATTAAACGCTTGCTGGGTAAAAACTCTTGAAAAATCAGAATATTTTAAATAATAATAAATCCTTTTATCTTCTGCTGTGATTTTTCTTAATATTTTATCTACTTCTGCAATCCATCCTTCTATTTGGGTAATATCATATTTTAATTCTTTTATAAGATGCTTAATTAACACCTTTTGATTTCGTATTTCAATTAATTTGTTAGTTAATATGAATAAAATAATAGCAAATATAAAACCAAAAAATGTTCCGATAAATGAAGATAATATTTGTTCTCTGAAATTGTTTCCACATTCTCCAGCTATCTTAACAAACTGTAATCCATTGGAATCATTTATGGCAGAAGAAATAGTAGATAATAAAAAAAGTAAAACAAAGGATGTAATTAATAATAATTTTTTCATCTTATACCTTTCGATAAAAAAAACAAAAGACTTTAATCCAAGTTCGTATTTTCATCATTAACCAATCCGTAGTTGCCCCTCGAGGAAACAGGCAAATTATAGCCTAAAAATGGGGGGAAGGGAATAATTAGTTTTGAGTTCTTAGTGTTGAGTTCTGAGTTAGAAAATCCGCAAAATCAGTAAAATCAGCGATAAAAAGGTTTCGTGTCTTGGTGTCTTAGTGGCTATGTCTTGTCCAGATAAGCAAAAACGCGCAACAAAAAAGTTGCGCGCTTTGAAAAAATAAAAAAATTTATCTCCATATCCAACAAGCATTTACAAAATCGACCCTCTGAAAATTTGTCGAAATTTCGACAAAAACGCGCAACTTCTTCCTTATATATAGAGAGTCCTATGCGGCCTTGAACAAGTGAAAAACTAAAAGTGAATAGTGAAAAATGAAAGATGAGAAAAATCCTAATTTCTAATATCTAAATCCTAAACAAATCCTAATTACCCTAAAATCGAAAAATGACCCAAACGGTGTCGTTTTGAACATTTGGGTTTAGTATTTTGAATTTGTTTAGTGCTTAGGGTTTAGGATTTAGAGTTTATTTATCATAAGGGAGCTAAAATGTATCTTAACCTTCGCATCAAAGTGCCGGCAATTATAGAAAGCATCATCGTTTATTTTTTGCTGCGCTACCGAAAAAAGCATTACGGATATGCCTTTAGGCGAATAAAACTTACCAATGGCAAACCCGCCGCGGCAAGGTATGCTATCGTTGACCCGGACGACTACCACAAATTGGCAAAAGAAGATTGGCAGCTTTATGAAAACAGTACTGATAATTATTATGCCGTCCGGCTCGAAGGTAAAAATCTTGTGCGTATGCACAGAGTTATTATGAACGCTCCACCCGGCAAAATCGTTGACCACAGAAACGGCGACGGCCTCGATAACACCAGACGCAATCTGCGGTTCGCGACACCTTCTCAAAATTCCTGCAACTGCAGGCGAAGACAAAAAGGCAGTTCCAGATATAGAGGCGTCTATTTTGCAAAAAACAGAGGAAAATGGAGAGTCCAAATAAATTATAATGGAACACGCAGGCATTTAGGATATTTCGATAATGAAGAAGATGCCGCAAGGGCGTATGACGAAGCCGCTATGCTGTATCATAAGGAATTTGCGGTTCTTAATTTTCCTAATGACCCACAAATTAAAACCGTTGCCTAATAAGGAGTTTACCCCGTGAAGTGTTTTTTATGCTGCTTCATAGAGTCTCTTAAAACTACTTCATCGGGGCCGTCTTGAATTTTGGAGAACAACGCGGGTTAGTTACAGGAAGTTCTTCAGGATAGCGGCGACATGCATCGCAAGAACCATCAGATAGTCAAGGTCGCTGAGACTGTAATGCCCGTGAACCATAGCGTTGTCAATATATAATACGCCGAAGCTGCCCTTGGGACTTTTGATGCTCGCTATCATCGCAGAGCGTATTCTTTCTGATGCTTCGAGCTTGGCAGCGACCTGCGGAAAAACCATCGACTGACCGCGTTCGAGGGCCTCGGTAATTTTATCGTTCAATCTCAGGTCTTTGAACTCTACCGATTTTCCGTCCCGCCTTTTGCCCGCCTGATAAGTAACGGGGCCTGTCTTCTGACTTCTAATGCCGCACCATACACGAAAAGCGGTGAACTGCTGCAATGAGGTTTTAAGCAGAACCTGCACCATTTCGTCAAGGTCTTTTGCCTCTCCGATTGCCTCGGCGGCCTGAGCGAAATCCGTTAATCTTCTGGCGGCGAGCCGCATCGCGGGGGCGTGGGCACCATCCGGTTTTCTGACAATTACCTCGTCTCGAGGGGTTGAAAGCGACGCGGACTCAGTGTCAGTGGCCTCCATAGAAACCGTATCATCGCTTGCGGAGACTTGGGGCTCATCGTTTTTATCAGCGGTATCCTCAAAAACAATTTCTATGGAAAAATCCGCGATTTTGAGGATGTCGCCGGTTTTGATTGCGGCCTTGTGAATCGCTGCGCCGTTCAGATATGTTTTGTTTGCAGAGTCCAAATCCTCGATAGACCATTTGCCTTCTCTAACATCAATGATAGCGTGTTCGCGCGATACGGCCATATCCGCCAGAAGGACCTGCACACCCACTTTTCTGCCGATGTAGATAGGAGTGCTGTCAAACATAAGCTCACTGGCTGTCTGGTCATTCCGTTTTATAATCAAATGTATCGATATTCCCATACCCACCTACGTAACCAAAGCATTTAACAATATAACAATACCACGAGTCTATGTAAAATGCAATTTATTATATTTTTGGAGATTTGGCGAGGTAAACCCCCACACCTATTTGTGATAGAGAAGCGAATTTCAATTTTGTCGGCAAAAATCACCTTTTCTCCGCTTCTATTTAACCAGCCACGATGCAAATAGGTGTGGGGGGTAAAATAGAGGGAATTTAAGTCGGGAAATCCGGCTGCCGCGAAACGCTCCTTATTCCTGTTTATTCGGTTCGGCGATGTTGTGGGTTGCCGAATATGCCTTCATATGCATCTCGATTTCATCGAGCCGCTGCTGCTTAGTCGGCATATAACGAGAAAGAACGGCTATGGAAGCCCAGGCCATAAGACAGGAAATAATGCCTGCGATAAGGCCAATCTTAAGCCAGTCGAAGAATTTTATGGAAGTGCGATAGCGTTTCTCAGCCATACCCAGTGCGACGATATTGGCGGTAGAGCCAATCATAGTTATATTTCCGCCGAGACAGGCTCCGTGGAGTAAAGCCCAGATTAAAGGCGTTTGCCCCAGCTTGTCCACTACAGGGACAAAAGCTGCGACGAGAACGACATTATCCAATACCGCAGAACCTGCCGCAGACATCAGGATAATTAACGGCATAAGCAGGGCAGGCTTATTGCCGAAGACGTTCTGGAAATGGCCTGCGATTTCCTCGGTTATGTGCGTGTGCTGCAGCGAACCGGCAACGGCAAAGAGCATCATAAAAAACAAAAGCGTCCACCATTCAACGTCGGTCTCAATGTAATGACGGGCCCTGTCCTGGCGAAGCACCATTAGAACGCCTGCGATTACCAGCGGAGCGACAATGAGAACAGTGTTTGGAGCGAGATTGAGCTTTACTTCAAGATAATGATGCAAACCGATAAAAGATATCATACCAACGAGAATCGCCAGACCCGTTTTGTAAGGGACGTTTACAAGCGGGCCCAGGCCAAGACCCATCTGCCGTCTTGCCGCGAGCCTTTCCGAGAGCAGACTGATTTCCTTACGATACCACCACAGAAGCACAGCCATTGAGGTTGCCAGAGTAATCAGCATAATTGGAAACGACCAGATGATGAAATCCACAAAGCTCAGCGGCGGCGTAACGTTCTGGCCGATTACGATACCGACGGGATTGCCGAGCATCGTGCCGCTGGAGCCGATATTTGTGGCGATTACGGAGATAATTAAAAACGGAATCGGGGAGATTTTTACGGTGTCGCAGACCTGGAAAATAAGCGTTGCCGTAAAGACAATGGATGTAACTTCGTCAACGACGCAGGCCATAATCGCGCTTAAGAGCATAACAATTATGATGAACATCCGGCCTGTCATTCGCGGGGTTTTTATAACGATCTGGATTATCCAGGTGAAAAGGCCAAGCTCCCTTAATACGCCTACGGTTACCATCATGCCGACAAGGAATAAAATTACATCGACTTTACATTCCTTGACAAATGTCGGCAGGTCAAGAGCGTTTGTGCCCATAAGAACGCCGATGCCGATAAAGGCAATAGCCAGCCGGAATTTCCAGAAGAGCAGAGTCGCCATCACTATCATAACGAAAACAGAGGAGGCGACTACCTGCTGGTTGTTGAGTTTTAGAAAGTGAGTGAGCAGGCCGACGGCGAAGCTGACGGCGAGCAGAATCAGCATTCTGCTGATGGTTTGTTTTATTTCTTCTTTTGTGGCGGCCCAAATCACGTTTTCTTACTCCCGCAGAATTTTGTTCAGGAACATAGCCAATGATATAACGCCGACAAGTTTTTTGTCCCGCAGGACGTAAGCGTGGTCAACTTTTCTTCGAGCCAGTTCCTTTGCCACCTGAGCGGCGGGGGCGTTTTCCGCGACGGTTGCGTAGTCCATCGTCATTATTTCCGTCAGCCAGGTTTGACTTTCCTTTCGCAGAATTTCCGCGAAAGGCTCGAAGTTTATTATGGGGGTAAGGTCCTCGATCCAGAGGATATAGTCCGGCAGGCAGACCCGCAGCAATTCGTGAGTTGTAACTACGCCTATGAAATCGTCGTCCTTGTCCACGACAGGCACATCCCGAACCTGGTGGCGCACAAATAAATCAATCGCGTCTTTGAGGTTGTCGTGTTCCTGAAGCTTGACCGTAACCGGAGTCATTAAATCGCAGGCCCGCAGGTAGTCGGAAAGCACAAGACCGCCATGGTCGAAGAAACTCCAGACTTTCTCGGCAGTAGGAAGCTGTGCTACTATATTGGCTGTATCGGGGTCCTGACAGATTTTGGCCAGCGAACTCATCGCCTGAAGGTATGCACCGGGTGCGGTTTTCGGCGCAAGCGTCAAAATGATAAGCTTTATGGGATCCCTGTCGGGGGCGTATTTGATTCCCTGCTTTGAAGTGGCAACGGCGACGATAATCTGATTTATCGCAGGCAGGCGCGCATGAGGCATCGCGATGCCGGGACCGACTATCGTCGGCATATCATTTTCCCTCTCGAGCACCGCCTTATAGGCATCGTCAACGCTGCCGATACCCTTTACCATTGCAAGACGCTTGAGCATCTCCAGCAGAAGCGGGTCTCGCTGGCTCAACTGTGTCCCACAGATTATATGGGCCGGCGTGAAAAGAGAAGAAAAACGAACATTATTATTACCGCTCTTTGCCATTAAGATTCAAAATCCAAATCACTCTAAAATTAAAAATTAAGCCAAGTATTATAGTGTTTTAGAGTGAATATAACAAGAGGGTAAATTTCCGCACCTTTATCCAGCATCAGAATCACCGGCAGGGATAAATCCGCAGTTTACTCATAACCTTCTACAAAAGTATGTAACTTTCTGCAAAAGTAGAGTGGAAAATCTTCGCGATTCGACCCTGCCCTGATTACAGAGCATCCAACATTCAGGACTTGAAATCTGAAACTGCGATGCAAAAACTGCATCGAAAACCAGGGATTACAGTGTGGGAATCAGAAACTTAGACGTTTCTTTTCTTGGTATAGCATCCTTTGCAATATACTGGTCTGCCTTCCTTAGGTTGGAATGGCACTTCGCACTCCTGTCCGCACTCTGCGCAGGTAGCTTTGTACATCTGACGTGGTCCGAAATCTTTCCGGGGACCGCCTTTACCAAAATCTCTCACGTGTGTTTCTCCAAAATTACTAAAAAGTGTTTAGGAATATTAAAAAACGAAAGAGTAACTATAATCGATGACATATCCTATTGTCAAGACCGATTTTTAAAAAATTTTTAGCTGCCGACAGGCGGGTAAATATTAGATTGTATTGAATTAAAATGTCATATTTACTATAATTACGGCAGGTTTTAAGGAGTCAGGTTTTTTGGGAAAAATGCGGGAAAATATAGCGGTAAAGCGTGAAAAAGCCATTCTCGTGGGGGCACTGGCCAAAAATACTTATGCGGATAACCTTGCCGAACTGGCTGCTCTGGCGGAGTCTGCCGGGGCTATAATCGTCGATAAACTTCAGCAGAAAATCATCCATATCCATCCGGCAACCTATATCGGCAGCGGAAAAGCAGAAATGGTCCGCGAAAGAGCAGTAAAGACCGGGGCGGAAGTCATTATCTTCGATAACGACCTTTCGCCGGGACAGATTCGCAACCTTGAGGAAATTATACAGGTAAAAGTCATCGACCGCAGCGAACTGATTCTCGATATCTTCGCGAGCAGAGCACAAACGAAACAGGCGCAATTACAGGTCGAACTCGCACAACTCGAATATACGTATCCGCGGCTTACGAGAATGTGGTCGCACTTAGATACCTTAACCGGCGCGGCAGGCGGGCCGGCGGCAGGGGCGGTCGGCGCTATCGGAACAAGAGGAACAGGTGAAAAACAGCTCGAAATCGACCGCAGACTCGTCAGCAATAAAATAACAGACCTGAAAAAAGAACTCGTCGAGATAGACAAAAGAAAGATAAGAGAAATCGAGACGAGAAGAGATATGTTCCAAATCTGCCTTGTCGGATATACCAACGCCGGCAAAAGCACACTCTTAAACGCACTGACAGGCGCAGATGCTTATGTGGCGGACAGACTATTCGCGACGCTCGATACCCGGACAAAACAATGGGCGCTCCAGGGCGGGCAGAAAGTCCTGCTGAGCGATACGGTCGGATTCGTAAGAAATCTGCCGCATCTGCTTGTGGCGTCATTCAAGGCGACGCTCGAAGAAGCGGTCAACGCCGATTTGCTGCTGCATATTGTCGATGTATCAAGCGAAGACGCTGAAAGACAGGCTGAAGACGCGAAAAAAGTGCTCAAAGAAATCGGATGCTCAAAGAGCAAAACTCTCATCCTGCTTAATAAGGCCGATATTGTGAGAAACGCCGGGCAGTTCGAAATCCTGCAGACGATTTATCCCGATGCGATTCCTATTTCCGCAAAAACAGGGTTCAACCTTGATTTGCTTAAGGAAAAAGTGCTTGAGATTTATTCTGGCGGGCAGGTGGTTTTGAGAATAACGGCAAACGCGGCAGACGGCAAAATTCAAAACTTTATCAAGGCAAACGCGACAGTGCTTAATCAGGAGTTCGGCGATAATACTTTCGTTGTCGAAATAAAACTCGGCAAAAATCGTCTGATGGAATTAGAGAGATTTAAGCCGGAAAAGATAGAACAAATCGGTAAGTGAACAGTGAATAGTGAAAAGTGAAAAGTTGTGGAACCGCCGGGGGCGGAGGAGAAGTGAAAAGTTAAAAGTGAAAAATGTGGTAAATTAATGTTGTGCGGGAGGAATAATATGACAAGTCGAAAAGAAAGACTAAAAACTCTGGGATTTTTTGCGTTGGGATTTTTGGCCGGCGGCATTTTATTCGGCGGTCTGATTGCGTGGCGATACGCCATAATGTTTCGAGACCAGTACTACTTCCAAATCCTTGAAACGACCAATGTTGCTTATATGATTCGAGCCGGACATGAAGAAGAACTTGTTAAGAACATTGAAAGCAGTCTTCGACAGTGTGTCGCGGCTGCTGATTCTCTGTGGGGCGACAGCAATGCCCGTCTGGGTTCGTTTTGGTATGTCCAGCGATACTATGAAAGATTTGGCATAGAAGTGCCTGCTGAAATTCGGCCAATATTGAAGAAACTTCCTCCCCGGCCATTAACATCCTGCGAGATTAGAAACCTTCAAGAGGGAAAGACAGAACCGAACAAAGCGGCGCCATAAGAAAAATAGTTGATAACTATCAAGCAAAGGTGAGGAGAGATGCAGCGTTTTTAGTTTTTAATTCCGCCTGAGGCGGATAAATCTCAGTTTTGAGTTAAAAAACTTTACTTGATAACTATCAAGCAAAGGTGAAAAAAAACTACATAATTTTTAATTTGAGATTTTAAATTTCAGAAAAAAAAGCCGCCTAAAAGGCGGCCGAACCCTGCCATAGTGATGGCAGGGCTAATCGACCCGGCGCTAACGCTTAGGGCTCTGTGGGGGCTAAATGGCGGGAACCCCGCACCTATTCGTTCAATAAATGTAAAAATAGGAGTAATAGAATAGTAAATAGGTGCGGGACAAGTTTTGTCGTTGAGGTTGGGAAGGAAAAAAGAAGTAAGGAAATAAAGAAGCAGGGATGTAAGGAATAAGATTTGACAAAAAGACCCGGACGGTAGAAAATAAGGGAGATAGAATTTTGGCGGACATCGAGGAATTGCAACAGCAGAAAATTAAAAATCAAATATCAAAAAGTAAAATGCGTAGGCAAAAAGTGTGGTAGATTATTATGTTAGTTGTCTATTTAATCCCATTTTAATAATATGACTGACGATAGTAATAAGAACAATAGAATTGGTTATCGCTATCTCTTTGATTCCAAAGGTTGTTCACTTTCTGGTCGTGAAGAGGCGACAATTAGTCTTGTTGTGTCTGAAAAATATAATGTACAAGTCTATTTTGGCCCCAAGCCTCAATACGGAATACAGTCAGTATCTAATTACTCAAAATATTTTATCCCTGGGAAACCAGCATCTTTTGGAAAAGTTGAGTTCAATAAAGAACCAAATCAATCCTCGCAGCATGGTCCCTTTTTTCTTGAAATCGTAGTAAGTTTAGAATCAAATACGAAAGCATCTGGTAATGAACCAATACGCGTTCAAGCAGAATCCAAAAAAGATGAGTTTAAAAATATCATCAATCTCATTGCCGGGATTATTGGTATTCGGTTTCATAGACAATTTGTATTAGAACTTATAAATGAAAATGTTTTGACTTGGGAAGGAGAAGTATCATCTTTTGGATATGCGGGGCCCGCGTTAGAGATTCTTGAACCACAGCCTCTTAATGACAACGGCATTAAATACCTTGAAAATATAGGGAAAAAGTTAAAAACTTTGTCTCATGAAGATGCACAGAAATATAGCCTAATATTTCATTGGCTTCTTCGAGCTTGGCACGAAAGAGATATTCTTTATAAGTTTATCGATCTATTTATTCCGCTTGAGTGCGTTTTAAACATGCTTTCTGATTCGAAGATAAGCATTGAGGATAACCATAAGGCAAAATCCATTCGGACGTCAATCCAAAAACATACAGGAGATAACTCAAAAGATCTTCTTCATTTTTTTAATAAACTCTTTGAGCGTTTAAGGCCAACTTTGGATGAAACTTTTATTGAATTAGCTCATACAGCTAAATTTCCCGGATGGGAAAGTGATATTGAGGCATTCCGAAAGTTTAAGCGTATGCGAAATATCCTTCTTCATGGAGCAGATAAGGAGATTCAGCAAAACGTGACTGTTGGTGAAAAAGAAGTTAGAACTCTTTCAGACCTCGTAGAACGTTATGTGAATTATTTCTTTTTTAAAGATAATAATGTATATCGAAGTCGATGGCGGCCAGAAAGGCCGCCAGTTAGCTAATGTGTTGATATTAGTATAATGGCAGGATAAAATTGGTAGTGCAAAAAGTATGGTAGATTATTATGTTGGGCAAGGAAGGCGGAAATAAATGCTCTGCATTATTGGATGTGGCTTGGTTTGTGTGGCTTTTATTTTAATGAGGTTTGTTGCGCCTCATCAAACAAAAATAAATCACCGCTTCGTAATGGTCTTGTGGCTGGGTTTTTTGATTGGTGGATTGATATTAGCTTTCCTATCAGACATAGGACTTTGTTTTATAGCTTTCGGCAGTTTCTTGTGGCTCTATTATCCCTCATTCGGCGAACGCTATATACGTGATATTTCTGCTCGCTTCTATGGAGTGCCCATCTTTGCAAACCAGATTGCTCAAAATCTTGGCTTTGTGTTGTTACTAACGGGACTGATACTATTGTTTTTACATTCGGTGTTGTATGGTTTTATCAGCATAGTAGTAGTCTTTGTAGTCGTTCAGGTTTTAGGGTATTTGCGACGGGTTGAATCGAAACTTATTGAAAAAGAGGTTAGTAAACATGATCGATAAAATAATTAAAATTCTATCTATCCCCATTTTGATCCTTAATATGGTCAGTGGAATAATCGCCGGAATTTGGCTCGCCTTCTTGGGAGAGTGGAGATTAATCCTTATTGGTATTTTACTTATATTCACTTCCCATTTTTATATTTCAATTTTAATGTTACCGGCGCTTCTTTTTGTTCCCATAGGTGTGCGTCTTTATGAGAAAAAAAATCCTTTAGCATATTTGTTTCTCTTTTTGTCTGAGTTTTATACAAATCTGTTAATTGTTGGCACATGTGCGTTCGCTTTTTTTATCTGTGTACGATTCTATGGTAGCGAAAGTAAATTTGGGTTGATTCCCTATTTGCTCTGGTCTTGGAACATGGCGATGGGGCCTTGGCAATTCCTCCAATCTAAAGAACCAGAAAACGAATTTTCTGCCATAACGTTATTCATTACTATGATTTTTTATTTCTTATTTCTAATAAGCATCTTTTTAGGACCTATCTTTATTTTATTAAGTTCAGTGGCTTTTATAGTAGTACAATTAATAGTTTTGCCAATTTTTAATATATATATTGCAAGCAAAATGCAAAATAATATATTCTAACAAGGTACTGCTCTGCCTCAGCATGGTGATGTTGAGAAAGAAACGAAAAGTACTTTCGCCATAAGAACAAAACCTGCCGTGAAACGGCAGGCTAAATATTTTGGATTGTTTCAATAGATTCCTCGACTACGCTCGGAATGACTAAACTCGCCGCCCCGAGTGGCGGCGGCTAAATGAGATTGCCGCGGCCTGCGGCCTCGCAATGACCCTGCACCGCAGGGGTGCAGGCTAACCACAAAAAACAAAACCAAAGGCCGATTAAGAAAACCGGCCTTTTTGTTTTTTGTTGAAAAAAGTCTAAAATCTGGTTTAATGCCGGATATGAAAAATATCTCAATCATAGGCGATGGGGCGATGGGCAGTGTTTGCGCTATCCTTCTGTGCGAAAAAGGCTTCAATGTCAAAATGTGGGGCTATGATGAAAAACAACTTGCGCAAATTGAGAAGAAAAGGGAGAATTTCAAGTTCCTGCCGGGATATAAACTGCCGGCGTCCTTAGTTTTCGAGCCAAAGGATTCCGAAATTCTCAAAGACGCTAATTTAATCATCTCGGCTGTGCCGTGCCAATATATCCGAAGCGTCTGGGGCAGATTGAAAAATTATGTCAGCGTGACAGTACCGATAGTATCGGTAACGAAGGGAATTGAGAACAGGACTCTGCTTCGACCGAGCGAAATACTGGCTGATGTAATAAAGAAAAATGTCAAGGTTGTTGCGTTATCGGGGCCGACAATAGCGGATGAAATTGTGAGAAAACTGCCTGCAACGGCGGCGGCGGCCTGTGTTAATGAACGGCTGGCGGGGGCGGTGCAGGAAACTTTCAACACGCCGTATTTGAGGGTTTATCGAAACAGCGATATTGTCGGCGTCGAACTTGCGGGTGCGATGAAAAACGTCATAGCAATCGCGGCGGGCATCGCCGATGGAATAAAAATCGGCGATAACGCAAAGGCTGCGCTGCTGTGCAGGGGACTGGCGGAAATCACACGATTAGGAATCGCGATGGGGGCAAAAGAACAGACTTTCGCGGGGCTGAGCGGACTGGGGGATTTGGTTACCACGTGCATATCGCCAATGGGACGAAACAGGAGCTTTGGGCAGAGAATCGGGACCGGAATGGCAGTTAAGCAAGCCGTCGAATTTACCGAATCAGTCATAGAAGGAATAGATACCTGTAAGTCAGTTATCGGACTTGCTGAAAAATATGGTGTCGATATGCCTATAACTGAAGCGGTTTATGAGATTCTGTTTGAAGGCAAGAGAGTTTCGGCGGCGATTGAAGAACTTATGGCGAGAAAACTCAAAGCAGAATAGGCTTTTTTATAGGTCATATTTTCCAGGCTGCGAATCGCTTTTTCAGCAGGGGGTAATTTATTGGGACTTTGTCGATTTTTGAGCTTACAGCGTTTATTTCTTATACTTTGAATGGCGGCAGAGAATGAAGTGCCCACCAAAAAGTAGTTTGTGTATGGAAGCAGACGAAGGAGTTGTATGCTGTTTAACCTGTTTGCAGAAAGTGTCTTTCCGATAGGAGTCGAAATAGCACCGGCGTTTGTCCGAATGGCCCAGCTTGGCCGGTCGAACAAACGAATCGGTCTATCAGCAGGCGGCTCCAAGCCGCTGCCGGAAGGAATCGAACCATACAGCGGACAATGGCAGAGATGTGTGATAGAGGCAATAGGGAGCATCTATTCAGAGGCACCATTCAAATCCAAAAACGTCGTAACAATCATACCTTCAGGCGATGTGCTCAGCAGGGAGATAAAAAGAAACCTGGGCGATAAAGACGCAGAAGAAATCGTAAATTCCGAGGCGAAAAACCTGCTGCCCGGGGACTCGGAAGGCGCCGTTGTAAAATACATTATCCTCAATCCAGGCGGAGATTCCTCGGGCGAAAAAGATATATTGATTCTTGCGGCGGAGAAGTTCAAGGTTGAAAGACACCTGGCAATTTTCGAGCAAGCCGGTATGAATGCAAAAGCCGTAACCGCCTGGCCGATGGTGCTGGTTAACTGCTATATAAACTTCTTCGGAAGAAGAAAAACCGATGCCGAGACGGTCGTCCTGCTTATCAACGCGACAGCGACCGGCTGCAACGCAGTTATCTGCCAGAAGGAAAATATTCTTTTCGCAAGGTCAATACCGTTTGGAACCGGGACTTTCGCAGAGCCGAATGCCGGGGAAAAACTTGCAACCGAAATCGAGGCGTGCATAAGATATTTTCAGACTACCGTCAAAACAGCAGCGGTGGAGAGAATAATCCTTCTGACCAATGAAGGAGCCGGCCAGAGACTTAAGGAGTGTATTCTCGCCGTCGCGAAAAAGTATGAGATGCCGGCTCATATCGGAGACGTACTGGCAGCGATAACAAATCATGATACATACAAACGCGGTATCGACGGCAGGGGAGCAAAAGACGACTGGACCACGGTTTTTGGACTGAGCCTTTCAGGCAGCGGGAATCAGGGGCAATAAAATGAATAGAATAGATTTTATGCCGGAAGATTATATCCAGCGGAAGGAATCGCACAGAGCCAACTTTTTTTACATGATGATTGTGGGGCTTATAGGAGCAGCGGTTCTGAGCACATTCGGAGCCATCAAAATCAGGCAGAGAGCGATTGCGCAGGAGGTTAAAGCCGTAGATAAAAGAATGATGGCGATGCAGCAGTCAATCGTTCAGCTTGAAAGCCTTCAAAAAGAACGGCAGGAGATGATGAAAACGGCACTGCTTGCCGCAGAACTGATAGAGCCTATGCCGAGAAGCATAGTGCTGGCATTGCTGACAAACGCACTTCCGGAGGGTGTGTCGCTGACCCGTGTCCAGATTATGCAAAGCAAGCCTCAGCAGGCGGGGTCAAATCAATATGAAACAGCTAAAAAAATGGCGGCAGAACAAAAGCAGCAGCGTCAGGAATCTATGACCACCATCGAAATAGAAGGACTTGCGGCCAGTGATATCGGCGTGGCCGACTATATCGCCTCTTTGTCGAAGTCGACCCTGCTTGAAAATGTATGCCTTGTGCAGTCGAAGCAAAAGGAAATTGATAATACGAGTTACAGGCAGTTTAAGCTTACTGCCCAGGTGCGAGGCAACGTGACGATTACAAATGAGACTGTCGAAAAAATCGGCAAATTTCAGCCGATAAACAGCGGGATTTAATATGTGGAAATATGAGCAGTAATTCGAGAAAAATTGTTTTGTTCATAATAATGCTCGGCCTGTCAGGTTTCGCATATATCTATATGATAAAACCTGCGAACGCATCCATCGAACAGCAGAAACAACAGGTGAACGCCAAACTTGCGAAACTGAATGAGCTTGAAAAACTCAGCGGGCAGGCTAATGATGTAGGCAAACAGCTTTCAAAACTTTCAGAGGCCATAGAGTTTTTCCGGAATAAACTTCCGCCTGAAAATGAAATCCACAAGGTACTCGAAAGTATTACACTGATTGCGCAAAAACAGGGGCTTGTACCCGGAACAATAACGGCACTTAAAACAAAAGACTACAACGGTTATATCGAACAACCCCTGAAGATGGAACTTTCCGGCAGTTTTTACGCATTCTATTCGTTCCTTACGGAGGCAGAGAAGCTGCCGAGAATTATCAGGGTCAGAGAGTTCGAATTGAAAAAAGATGACAAAAATTCGAGCGAACTGAAAGCAAATGTCATTATAAGCGTTTTTTTCAGCACGTAAAAAATGAATATACCTGAAAATTCAAATAACGACGAAAAGGAATTGCACAACCAGCAAGAGAAGGATGAAATAATCGAACTGGCTGTGCAGGCGAAAAACGTAAGGCGGACGACCCTGATTCTTGTCGGCGCCATTGCGGTAGCGTTTGCGGCCATCTGGCTTATTCACAAGAAGGCTGCGCCGGCACAAACAAACGCCGCTGTTGCCGACCAGCAGCTTCAGATAGAGGCCGCCATCGCTCAGCTTACAGGGCTTAAGGCCGAAAATGTCGGCCAGGTTGACCAGCTTGTCAAAAAGTTTTATGAGTTTGCCGATTTCGGGCAGGTTGCCGCACAGCAACTTAGAAGAAATCCGTTTAATCCATCCCAACCGGTATCAGATGCGGCGGACGATTCTTCCAAATTAAAAGAGAATAACAGCAATATCCAGAATGATGCGCAGAAAATGCAGCTCAAGAGCATTATGCAGTCGAAATACGGCAATTGCTGTATGATAGACGATACGCTGCTGTATAAGGGAGACAAGATAAACGGCTTTGAAATTGTGGAAATCAGCACTGATTTTGTCAAATTGACGGCACAGGGACGTGTGACGATTTTGCGTCTGGAAACAGAATGAAAGAAAGAGTAAAAAAAACAGAGCCGAAAGAGACATCTCGTGAAAATATAAGCCGCTCTGACCTGATGCAAGGCTGGGGAGATGGAACGCCGGGGCTCACAACGCTTTATTCGCCGCAGATAGAGACGGCAAACAGCAACGGCGTGTATGTTCGTGATATAGTAGAAACGCTTGTCGTGATGGGCCGACTGACAGAAGATCAGTTATTGGCAGTCCGAAGCGAACAGTTGAAAAATGCCAGCGCTGATATATCTGAAATACTGCTGAGTCTGGGGTTTGTCAGCCAGGAAGACATTCTCGCGGCCAAGGCGCATACTTATGGATTCGAGTTCAGACATATAAAGCCCGAACAAATTGATAAAGATGCTTTTGCAAAACTTGACGGCAATTTTATCGTCAGTAATAAAATAATACCCGTTAGTCTGGAAGACAGCGTCCTGACCGTCGCTACCGCATCGCCGGAAAATGTGTTTGTGCTTGATGAAATAAAGCGGCAAACCGGCCTCGATATTCGCGTTATTGTTTGCAGCATCGAAGATGTCGAAGCCGCAATTGCGGCTCATAAGGGAAAGGAAGTTGACTACAGCGTTGAAAACCTTGTAAATGATACCGCTGAAGTTGAGGTTATTGAACAGCTGCAGGATAAGACAGAAGACCTTGAAAAAATGGCGAATGAATCGCCCATCATAAAATTTGTCAATTATATTATCAGTTATGCTATTCGCCAGTTTGCCAGCGATATTCATATCGAACCCAAAGACAAGGAAACGAAAATCCGATACAGAATCGATGGAGTGCTGTTTGAAGAAATGTCGCCGCCGGCACAGATGCATCCGGCAATCGTATCGAGGCTGAAAATAATGAGCAATCTCGATATCTCGGAAAGACGACTGCCGCAGGACGGAAAAATCTCAATTGTTGTGGGCGGCAGGGGAATAGACCTTCGCGTTTCCTGCCTGCCGACTGTGCACGGAGAAAAAGTCGTAATCAGAATACTCGACAGCAAATCAATCCTCAAAGGACTCGATTCTTCCGGTATGTCCGAAACGGTTATGGCGGAGTTTACAAAACAGATACATAAGCCCAACGGCATACTGCTTGTTACCGGCCCGACCGGAAGCGGAAAAAGTACAACCCTCTATTCGGCCCTGGGTCTGATGGACGGCAAAAAGCTTAATATCTCAACCGTTGAAGACCCCGTCGAATACGACCTTGGATTCGTAAATCAGGTAAATGTCAGCGACCGAATCGGAATGACTTTTGCCGCGGCGCTGAGGAGCATGTTGCGTCAGGACCCGGATATTATAATGGTCGGCGAAATCAGAGATGCAGAAACCGCGAAAATTGCCGTGCAGGCCGCGCTTACAGGACACCTTGTGCTTTCCACTCTGCACACAAACGATGCATCAAGCTCCATCGCCAGACTTGTAAATATCGGCGTAGAGCCTTATTTGATATCCGCATCCCTGAATGCGGTCGTGGCACAAAGACTTGTTCGCAAAATATGCCTGAACTGCAAGGAACCTTATAAAGTGCCGGATAATCTTAAGGAATGTATCGAAAAGGCAGGAATCGAATCCGGAAAAGTATTCCGCGGAAAAGGCTGCGATGAATGCCGGCAGAGCGGATATTTCGGCAGAATAGGAATATACGAACTGCTGGTTATGGATGAATATTTCAAAGAAATGATAAACAAAGACAGCTCAACCAATTCTATGAAAGCCGCTTTTGAAAAAACCGGAGTGGTAACTCTGTACCGGGACGGTATGGAAAAGGTCCGAAAAGGCATTACCACAATTGATGAAGTTCTTCGCGTAACAGAAGCATACGCACAAAAGTCAGGTCAGGATTCGACCGATAATGAATAAAGGTGTCCTTATGAACAGCGAATCTAAACATAGCACAGCGGCGGTAATTGATTCAGCCGGCGAGAAGTCGGATATAAAAGGGCTGCTTGCTGCTGCGATACAGGCGGGAGCGAGTGATTTGCATATTAACGTCGGTCTGCCGCCTGTTATGAGAATCAATACAGAGCTTGTTACAATGGAATCCGAGCCGCTCAGCGCCGAAAAAGTCAAAAATATAGTGCTCGAAATGACAAGCGAGGAAAAGTTCAAAGTTTTTGAAAGAAAACGCGATTATGATTTTTCAACTGCCCTCGATGACGGAAGCAGGTTCAGGGTCAATGCTCACTACCAGAAAAATTCAATCGCTATTTCGTTCAGGCTCATACCGAATCAGATACCGGATATAACCCAATTGCATCTGCCTAAAATTGTTTCGGAACTGGCGGTGATGCCGAGAGGATTAGTTCTGGTTACAGGTCATACGGGAAGCGGAAAAAGCACAACACTTGCGGCAATGATAGGCTTAATTAACTCCACATCAAGCAAAAGAATAATCACCCTTGAAGATCCTGTAGAATACGCCTTTGAGAACATCCGGTCGATGATAGAACAGCGGGAAATAGGCTCCGACTGTCTCAATTTCGCTTCAGGACTCAAACACGTGCTTAGGCAAGACCCTGAAGTGATACTCGTGGGCGAGATGAGAGACCTCGAGACGACCGGAGCTACAATCACCGCCGCGGAAACGGGACATTTGGTATTAAGCACGCTGCACACGATAAACGCCGCGCAGACAGTCGAACGGATAATAGATATTTATCCGGCCCAGCAGCAGAACCAGATTCGCGCAATGCTGGCAAATACGCTGCAGGCGGTTGTTTCACAGACGCTGTTCAAAAGAGTTGACAAACCCGGAATGGTGCCCGCTGTAGAGATTCTGCTCTGCAATTCCGCCGTGCGAAACTGTATCAGAGAAAACAGAATCTATGAGATACCCAATGTCATCTCGACGTCGCGTAAAATCGGGATGCAGGAAATGGACACGAGCATCGCTGAGATATATTTCAATGGATTTGTAGATAAAGATGAAGCGATAAACCGCTCGACTCATCCACAGAAGATGGAAAAACTGCTGGTGCCCGAGAATCGCGTAAGCTTTTTGAAAAATATTCAAAGTTTAAATTAATAATCGGGAGGTATAGTAATGTCAGCCGTCGGGATTATAGATAGAATGACGGCCCCTGAAAGCCGAATTTCCAGCGTCCCCAGGCAATCATTCCTTAGTCAAATATCGGGATTCAGCGTTGAATTCGGACCGTCCCGAAAGGACGTTCTCAACTTTACCAGTCAAATGGCGGTAATGATTAAAGCCGGCATGTCCCTGCCTGAATCGATGGAGTCGATTGCGATACAATGCGACAATAAAAAATTCAGGAAGATTATTCTCGATATGGTAAAGAGAATCGAGGGTGGCGAAAGTTTTTCACAGGCACTGTCCCGATACGCCGGTGTATTCGGACAGCTTTATATAAATATGGTTGCCGCCGCGGAATTGAGCGGTTCACTGAGTATGATGCTTCGAAAACTGGCGGACTATATCGATGAGGAATTGCAGACCCGTTCGCAGGTTATCGGTGCAATGGTGTATCCCGCAATCATCGCCTTTATGGCGGTATCCTGCACGACTTTTCTTCTGATATTTGTGCTTCCGAGATTCACGGCCATTTTTGCCGGCAAGGAACATCTGCTGCCGAAGCCTACTGTTATAATAATGGCAATCAGCAGTTTCCTGAAGCATTACTGGCCGGGCGTTCTGGCAGGGATAGCGGTTGCAATAGGCTGTTTTATTTACGGAATTCGCACAAAAACCGGACGCTTCTGGTGGGACAGGATAAAACTCACACTGCCCCTGATGAAGACATTATGCAGCAGCCTTTATATCGCACGCTCGCTTCACGCGATGGGCGTGCTTGTTAACGCCGGAGTGCCGATTCTCGATACGCTCGTAGTAACCGCCCAGGTCAGCGGAAATGTACATTATAAAGCAATGTGGTACAACGTGCACACATCGGTAAAACAGGGCAAAAAGATTTCACAAAGCTTCGGGCCAAAGCCGCTGCTGCCGAGCAGTGCGATACAAATGATTCGAAGCGGTGAAGAGTCGGGCTCCCTGGGACAGGTGCTCGAAGATGTCAGCGAATTTTACTCCAGACAACTGAAAACGACAATCAAACTGGTAACAAGTATGATTGAGCCGATTATGATTATCATGATGGGACTGCTTGTCGGTTTTATCGCAATGGCAATCATTCTGCCGATTTTCAAGATGTCAACAATGATGGGACACTGAGAAAAATTAAAATTGAAGAGTTAAAAATGTTTTCGAAGGGGTTTACACTTGTTGAGATTCTCGCGGCGGTTATGCTGCTCGGACTGGCGATAGCGGCCATCGTGGCGTCAAATATCGCTTATACCCAGGCGACCGCACAGGCGGTGCAGCTTTCAACGGCGGAATTTCTTATCGAACAGATTCGTGAGCTTACGGCACAACTGCCGATGAGAGACCCGAACAGCGGCGACGTTGATGATTTTGACGGGGCGAGCTTTAATCCGCCCATCGACTGTCAGCGGAAACAACTGACAGATTTTTCAGACTACAGCCAGGCTGTTACGGTTGAAAACGTAAACGCAAATAATTTCCAGCAGACTGTCGCCGACCCCTGCAGCGATTTTGTCCGCGTAACCGTAAGGATACTTTACCGGAACGGCGAAATAACAAGAATGAGCTGGATAAGGAGCAACGATTAAATTATGAAAATCCGCAGATTAAAACCGGCTTTTACCCCCACACCAATTTATATTGGTGCGGCAAGACTTAAAAAAACACATAAAACAGTTTTGGCCGGTTTTCAAAATTCTCAGTCAAAGTGTAAATTGGTAAGGGGGTTTACGCTTGTTGAGCTTATTATCTGCCTTGCGATATCGGCAATGGTCCTGACTGCCGCCGCGATTGCTTTTGACGCGTGTATCGCAAATTATCAGGTAAACAAGGATATATCGGACGCCATCATAAAGGCCAACCAGGTGCTTTCGAGAATAACCGCCGATTTGCGGTGTGCAATCGATGTTAATGCCCCTGAACCAAATACCCAATGCTCGATGTTTACAGCAGGAGGGGATGATATTACATATCGTTTTGACCAGGCCGAAGGGAAACTTTACCTTGTTAAAAACGGCACAGCACATATTCTTTGTGAAGGTATAAGCTCGGCCGCATTTGAAAAAACCCCCGGCATCAATGAGTTGGGTCTGCAATGCGTCAAAAGCGTGCAGATTACACTGACGGTCGGCTCCGGCAATTCCGCCCAGAAAGCCTGCGCCGCTGTCGCCATAAGGCGGAATCTGTAATTTAAAAAATTCAAATCTCAAAATCCAAACCGCAAACCCAGTTTTAATAGCAGCCTTTTTGTTTTTGCAGTGGGAGCAAAATAGACGATAGTTTCCATCTTTAACCCCAAAAGTATTAACTCCTGCCCGCATAATGCGTTTTGAGCGATAAATTTATATTTACTTGAATCATCCCTGTTTGTCTGTGTATAATATTTAAGGATACCTCTAAAAATTCATTTTGGCGGCAAAGCGAATCTTTTTGTCGCCGGTCTGCGTCAGACAAAAGCCGCTTTATCTACAGATAAAGCTGATTTGTCTTTCTTGCCGACGAGCAAAAATCTTCTACTTGCCGCTCAAAAGCAATTTTCAGAGCTACCCTTAAAATGATTATCGGGGACGGACAAAATGGCAAATCTTGAAAGTGTGGAGGATGTTCTGCGGTGCGCGATAAACAGAGAGATAGAAGCTAATGTTTTTTATAATCTCCTTTCTCAGTATATCGATGAAGTGCATATTCGCACTATCTGCAATGAACTTGCCGGCGAAGAGTTGGAGCACAAGGCCCGGCTGGAGCTTGAAATAATGAAGCTCGGCAGGACGGTTAAGCCGACTGCCGCAAAGAAGGCTGACGAGTCGCTGCCCAAACCGCTCGATTATATGGTGAATATGGCCAAGGTTATACAGTTAAGTTTGCCGGAGATTTTAATCTTTGCGATGGAAAAGGAAAAAGCCGCTTTCAGTTTTTACGTTAATTCATTGGCGACGGTAACAGACCCGCAGTGCCGGCAGACGATTCTGGACCTTGCCGAGGAGGAGGCTCGTCATAAAATAAGGTTTGA
Organism: Phycisphaerae bacterium; assembly: GCA_026386845.1. GTDB lineage: Bacteria > Planctomycetota > Phycisphaerae > Sedimentisphaerales > UBA12454 > JAPLMW01. The sequence goes on along the minus strand of JAPLMW010000013.1, from coordinate 14,347 downwards.
GCTTGAATACGACAGGCTTATGGCAACCCGGCAGGATCCGCCGGCTTTGATGTGAGCTCTCAACCCCGCACCTATTGTTCCGTGTTATCCTGGGGGTAAATTTCTTTTGATTAATATTTGTTGGATCAATTGTTTCCTGGTTCTGGCACTGTACAATAGGTGCGGGGTCAATTCCGCAGGTCGATTATACACGCGTTTTTTATATGGTTTTCGATTATAAATTCCGTAAGGTTTACCCACAGTTTTGCCTTGTCGAGCACGACGCTATCGCTCGTGGCGACGATTTGCTCTGATTGAATAAGCTCAGTATCGGGATTATTGAGCAATTTTACCTGTGTCGGGGTCTTTTTTTCTGCCGATTCTATAATACCTTTGAGTCTTCCGCTGTTTGAGACAGGTTTGTCTAAAAGCCAGCAGGCGTTTTTTACTTTCAGTTCTGCCAGAGCATTGTTGATAAATTCTATCGCAGGAATTGTTTCGCTGACCTTCCTGTATGTTCCGTGCAGACCTGCCAAATCCCGCAGACAGCCGTCTCTGCCGACAAAGAGAAATCCTCCGCTTAAGCCCGCTTCGATGGTTATCAGGACATTATATCCATCTATGAGGATGTCCCTGCCGGCAAATTCGCCTGGCTGTATCTGTCGAATCAGCCGACCTGCAAGCTGAACATCCGAGCAGGAGCTTCTCATAACCGCAAGTCTTTGTCTGGCAGTAAGTTCGAATTTATCGCCGACTAATTTCAGAGCGGCGTTTTGGGGGTATTCTTTTGTCAAAAGCAGCGAATAGTCAGCCGCTGCCCGCCTGAGAGCAGCGATATTTTCACTACTGAACAGAACACTATCCTGCGGATTTGGGCCTCTGTGTTTTCTTTTGTCAGGCATCCCGCACCTTTTAAATATTCTTTCAGTATCCTGTTGAACCTGAAAAATTGCAAGAATAGACGTATAAACTGAATATGCAAATGAAATTTTAATGAAAAAAGGTGCGGGATATCATTTTTTATTGTTGATATTGGAAAAAAAAGTTTGTTAAAGTATAAAGCTATGTTATTTTATTAAATTTTAAGACAGGACTATGACGTTAGAGCAGTTATTAAAATTGATGGATAAGCCTTTGCCCCAGCGGCCGCGTGTGTGTGCCGACTCGCGCAAACTTCGGCAGGGTGATATCTTTGTAGCGATAAAAGGCTCAAAGGCAGATGGTCATGACTTTATCGGCCAGGCTGCCGTAACGGGCGCAAGATATATTGTTACACAAAAACCTGTTACTGTTGCTTCAGCCGAGGTTATACAGGTTGAAGATACTGCCGAAGCCCTGGGCCTGCTCTCTCAGGCGTATTTTGACCAGCCCAACAGCAAACTTATCAATCTTGCCGTTACCGGCACCAACGGCAAGACAACGACGACATATCTGACCCGTTCGATAATTGCCGGCGCCGGCCACAAATGCGGCCTGGTAGGAACGGTAGTAATCGACCTCGGCAGCGGTACAGACGATATTGAGTCCTCAATGACAACGCCTGATGCGTTTGACCTGGCGTCTATTTCAGAAAAAATGATAAAGGCCGGCTCCGAGTATCTCATTATGGAGGCCAGCAGTCACGCGATAGAGCAAAATCGTCTTGCGGGGATGAATTTCAAGGCTGCCGCTTTTACGAATTTTACGGGCGACCATCTCGATTATCACAAGACGATGGAGGCATACCTGGCAGCCAAGCTGAAACTTTTTGATAAACTTTCGCCTGACGTGACAGCGATTATCAATATTGATGACCCTGTTTGGGAAGTAGTCGCAGCAGTAACAAAGGCTAACAGGGTCTTTTACTCCTTAGACAGAGAAACCGATTTGACTGCTGATATACTTTCGATGGATATTACGGGAACGGTGTTTGATTTGAATTTTCAGGGCCAGAAGGTTCGGATAAAAACGCCTCTTATCGGCAGGCATAATATAAGCAATCATCTTGCGGCGGCAGGTTTGGCGATTGGCGCAGGTTTCAGTCTTAAAACAATTGCGGAAGGGTTAAGTAAGCTCAATAAAGTGCCCGGCAGACTCCAGAAGGTGTCTTTTTCGGGAGATTTTACCGTCCTCGTGGACTATGCTCATACGGACGATGCGTTAAAGAACGTTCTTTCGACTCTCAGGCCCCTTTGCAAAAAAAGGCTGATGGTGGTTTTCGGCTGCGGCGGCGACAGGGACAAAACCAAGCGTCCGCGTATGGCGCAGATTGTCGAGCAGTTCGCCGACAGGATATATGTAACGAGCGATAACCCGAGGACTGAAAGGCCCGCGACGATAATAGAAGATATTCTCAAAGGATTTTCAAATCCGACCGCTGAAAATATAAAAACTGAGCCGGACAGGAAAAAGGCCATAGAAGCCGTTATAAAAGATGCGCAGGCCGGCGATATAGTTCTTATTGCCGGCAAGGGACATGAAAATTACCAGATTATCGGCACGGAAAAACTCCACTTCAGTGATATCGAAACAGCCGCAGAATTTTTGCGATGATCCCGCACCTTCTTTCTATTCAATTTTCTCATTGGCATATACAATATATTAGCTATTATTCTTATAATTCTTTAAAAAATATTGAATATTTAGAAGGTGCGGGATGAAGCCTTTAAGCATAAGCAAACTCGCTGAAATTATAAAAGCTCAAACCATTTCAGGCGGCACGAGAACCATAAACAGTGTAAGTATTGATTCCCGAATGGTTAAAGAGGGCGGCGTATTTTTCGCGGTTAAAGGCGCAAATCACGATGGACACGATTTTGTCAGTCAGGCTTTTGAAAACGGTGCGGTCTGCGCGGTTGTCCAAAACAAAATTTATGGTGAGCGAAGTCGAACCATCAGCATTGCGGACGATAAACCTGTATTACTTGTCGACGATACAATAAAGGCTCTTGGCGAACTGGCAAAATTTATAAGAAGTAATTCTTCCTGTAAGGTTGTCGCTGTTACCGGCTCTGTGGGCAAGACGACGACTAAAAATATACTTAATCATATTTTGAGCAGTAAATACAATTGTTTCCCTGCTCCTAAGAGCTTCAATAATAATATCGGTGTGCCTTTAACAGTTTTTGACGCTCCCGACGATTGCGAATTTATTATCGCAGAGCTTGGCAGCAATCATCCCGGCGAGATTGAATATCTTTCTCATATAATTCAGCCCGATGTTGCCGTAATAACTACTGTATGCCCGGCTCATCTGGAAGGGTTCGGTTCGATTGAAGGGATAATAAAGGAAAAAGTTTCCATTACGGCTGGTTTAAAGCGGGGCGGGAAATTTTTTATCAACAGCGATAAAAAAGAGTCCGCTGGGGGATGGCTTACGCCGCTTGTCAATTATTGCAAAAGTCAGAATCTGACCTTTGAAACTTTTGGTACGACAAAAAATTGTGATGTGCAGGTAAAGGATATTGAACTATTTGGGGACAAAAGCACTTTTGTTGTTTATGGTGAGCGGGGTCGAACCGTAGAAAATGTTACGGTAAATTTGCCGCTTGCCGGCAGGGCGAACGTGGAGAACGCGGCGGCCGCCTGGGCAGTTTGTAAATATCTTGGCATTACAGCGAAGCAATTTGCCCGTTCGATTGCCGACATAAAGCCTGTCGGTATGAGACTGGAAGTTATTGAATTTGGTTCGGTAACGGTTATTAACGATTGTTACAACGCGAATCCCGGCTCGATGGAAAACGCCCTTGAGACTCTTTCGCTACTGGCAGGGCAGAGGGGAAAAAGGCCTGTTTTTGTTTTCGGCAGGATGGGCGAGCTTGGTGCCGAAAGCGAAAGACTGCACACTGAGTTGGGGCAGCGAATTGTTCATTACAAAATCCCGCTTGTCCTGACGACCAAAGGCGACAGCGCCTTAGCCGCTCAAATGGCGGATAAAAATGCTGATTTTAATATCTGCGTGAAGGTTTTTGACAATGTCGCACAGCTTGCCGATAATCTGCACAAATTTATTCAACCTGACGATATAATATTAGTCAAGGCCTCCCGCAGTGAACATTTTGAAGCGGTAGTTGAACGATTAAAGATTGATTTCAACGGTATTTAAGACGGTATGATTTATCATCTTTTTTCATTTTTGCAGGATTTTGTAACCCACTCGCTTGGTTTTTACGCCTGGCAGGAGGTTATGTTTCGCTGCATAATGGCGGCGCTCACAAGTCTTGTTGTAGCCTGGCTTTCCGGCCCGAAAATAATCCGCTGGCTGATGCGCAAAAAAATCGGCGACAGGCCGGAATTTTATCATGAAAAGCTGAACGCCCTCAATAAGGAAAAGGAAAATACGCCGACGATGGGAGGTCTGATAATTCTCCTTTCGGTGCTGGCAGGCACGCTGCTTTGGGCGAAACTGAACAATCCGTTTGTTCAGAAAGGGATTATTTTAATGCTGTGGTTTGGCGGCATAGGCGCTGTTGATGACTGGCTCAAGCTCACAAGCGCGATTCGCCATCGCAGCCGCAACGGCTTAAAACCGTGGGAGAAACTGGCGTTTCAGTTCGGCGGTGCGGTGCTTATTTCAACATTCCTGTATTTTGATGTTGAAAATGTTCCGGATGCAACAAGGTTCTGGCTGCCGTTCTACAAATACGGCATACCAATCACCGGCTGGCTGTTTGTGCTGATTGCGATAATTTACATTTCAGCGACGAGCAACGCTGTTAATCTGACCGATGGAATGGACGGCCTGGCGGCGGGCTGCGTAGCGATAGCGAGTATGACTTTAGCCATTCTTTGTTATGTCGCCTCCGAGTCGATGACGAGAACATCGACAATGACCTGGGCCGGCTATCTTCTTTTGCCGCATATACCGCAGTCAGGCGAATTGAGCATATTTTTCTCGTCCATTCTCGGCGCATCGCTGGGATTTTTGTGGTTCAACTGCCATCCGGCGCAAACTTTTATGGGCGATACAGGCTCACTGCCGCTGGGAGCCGCGATGGGTTATGGCGCATTGGTTACGAGAAATGAAGTCCTGCTTTTGATAATCGGCGGCGTATTTATGGTCGAACTTTTCAGTGTGATTTTACAGATTGGATATTTCAAATACAGCGGCGGGAAAAGAATTTTCCGCTGCGCTCCGATACATCATCATTTTCATCTTGCCGGCTGGTCCGAGCCTCAGGTGGTTGTTCGTTTTTGGCTTTTAGCCGCCGCTTTTGCCGCTTTGGCCCTGGCTACTATTAAAATCCGCTGATGAGTTTATTTCTTTTACCTTATCGGGTGATTTCATTTCTGCTGCTGTGCGATTAAAGCTGCTGCGTAAATCTGAAAACCACTTTAGCAGTTTTGGTGCTTTGGGGTTTATTTGATGTCCTAAGCCGGGGTAAATCTCGAACGTTACATCAGCGTTGCGATTCGTAAAATATCTATTAGCCTTTTTCGCAGCCTCAAGATTTTGATCCGTTTCGCCTGCGCCGATATAGACATACCTGCCTGCAAGAGACGCGGCATCTACAGGTACCCAATCGTTATATCCTGCGCACAAAATCGCTGCCGCTGCCGCCATCCGCGGACGAAGCAAAAAAATATCGGCGACTGCCCCTGCAGAAAATGCCGGACATACGCAAAGTTTTTCATCTCCTTTTCGATATATACCCGATACTGCACTTTATTCATCATCTCGGAAGGTGATTCGACAAATTCCAGACTCACAATGATAAATCCTTTGCCCCCTGTTGCGATTTGAAGCCACTGTGTTGAAAGCTGTCCGCCTTTTCCGTGATAATAAAAAATCGCAGGCCAGTTGCAATCGTCGTTATAGTCGCTGGGAACGTAAACAAGAATTTCACCTGCCCCTTTGCCTGCGTTCAGCCGAACCTCTTTGCCCGGCTCAAAAATAGGGTTTGCGGCATTCGGTTCAGCCAATGCCGCAGATGCAATTGCCAGAATCAATATAGTTATTGCTTCTTTTGTCATATGAATTGCGCAAAAGAAAAGCCCCGATATTTTCTATATCAGGGCTTTAAAATTTATTCTAATTACTCAAACAGGAACGAGCCGTACTTCGCCGCTTTGCCTAATTCTTCGTGAATCCTGAGCAACTGATTGTATTTGCAAATTCTGTCCGTCCTGCAGGCCGAGCCTGTCTTTATCTGGCCCATACCTGTCGCGACCGCTAAATCAGCGATTGTCGAATCTTCCGTTTCGCCGCTGCGATGACTTATAACCGCCGTCCAACCGGCCCTCTTGGCCATATTGATCGCTTCAAACGTCTCTGTCAGCGTGCCTATCTGGTTAAGCTTTATCAATATCGAATTTGCGCTGCCAAGTTTAATGCCTTTGGCAAGACGCTCGGTATTTGTAACGAACAAATCATCGCCGACAAGCTGGCATTTATCGCCGATAGTCTCTGTTAGTTTCTTCCAGCCCGCCCAGTCGTCCTCGGCAAGGCCGTCTTCAAGGCTGACAATTGGATATTTATTTACCCATTTGGCCCAATGCTTAACCATATCTTCTGATGAAACTCTTTTGTTCGGGGCTGATTTGAAGAATTTATATTTCTTTGCTCCCTCGTCCCACAATTCCGTTGCCGCAGGGTCAAGTGCGATAGCAATCTGCTTACCGGCTTTATATCCTGCCTTTTTGATTGCTTCCAGAATTACCTCAATTGCCTCATCATTGCTTTTTAGCGAAGGAGCGAATCCGCCTTCATCGCCGACAGAGGTGTTATAACCTTTTTCCTTCAATACTTTTTTGAGGGTATGAAATACTTCCGCGCCCATTCTTAATGCTTCGGGAAAATTTTCCGCCCCAATCGGCATAACCATAAATTCCTGAAAATCGACAGTATTGTCAGCGTGTTTTCCGCCGTTGAGGATATTCATCATCGGCACCGGCAGGATATTCGCGTTGCATCCGCCGAGATAGCGATATAGCGGCAGGCCGACTGAACAGGCGGCCGCTTTTGCGGCGGCAAGCGAAACGCCGAGGATTGCGTTTGCGCCGAATCTTGCCTTGTTCTTTGTGCCGTCTAATTTAATCATCATTTTGTCTAATTTTTCCTGCTCTAAGGCATCCATTCCGATGACCTTAGGGGCGATTTTAGCATTCACATTATTAACGGCTGTTAAAGTGCCTTTGCCCATATATCTTTTAGACTTTGTATCGCGAAGTTCGACTGCCTCGTGTGCGCCTGTGCTTGCTCCGGATGGAACAGCCGCTCTGCCGAACGAACCGTCTTCGAGAAGACAATCGACTTCTACAGTCGGATTGCCGCGTGAATCAAGTATTTCTCTTGCCTTTACGCCAACTATTGTCGTGAACATTTTATTATTCCTTTCTTAAAATTTGCCACAGAGTTAATTCATATTATATATTTAGCCCGCCGTTTCACGGCGGGTTTTTATTTATAGCCACAGAGAACACCGAGGACACAGAGATATAAATATATATCAGTGTAAATCCCGTGTTGGTCCGTGTCATAGAACAAAGAGGGTAACTATTCCTCGGCAATTAGTCAAGTCTTAAAGAGAAATGCCTTTTTCTGCTTCTACCGGCACTAACTGCCGATTCGTTGAGAAACAGGTGCGACCTTTATGCAGGGTTATTCTCCAAGGATTTCTTTGTAACTACAAAACTACTGGCGACAAAATCATGAATAGCACGTTTTTTCTTATTGAAGAGAATGACTAAGATGTCTATATAAATAATTATACATAGAAAATTACCGATAGTACCGAATGGTTGACCATATTTGTTCAATACTTGCCCCATTTCCATGAAAGAATTAATATGGGTTTCAGAAGGACAGGTGGTTATAGCATTCCATTGCATCAATTGAGAGTTAATTGAAATAATTATTGGAATTAGCATACGTAAAAAGGCTTGTCCCCAATTTAAATATTTGCCATTGTCTCTTACAATTCGCGCTTTGATAACAAGTTTTCCGGGTGTTGCCCCAAATCTGACTATTAACCACATCCAAAAGATTGTCCATACAACTGAATATAGCAACTCTGGAATAATAGTCTTACGTTCAAAGCAGAATTTCATTAAGGGAATTGTTACGGGCATTAATGCAAAGCCGATAATTGCGTCAATTAATGCAGCTAAAACACGCTTCCAAAAACCTACATATTCAAAATTTCTCTCCATTAATATATTCTCCTATTTTTATTGCCTAACAATGTATGATATACCAGATATTAGAATACATTCCATCTAACCCAAAAATCAAGAAGATAATGTTGTTTTAGGGGACAGGGTATAGGGTTTAGGGGATAGGCTTAAGACATCTGGAATCATTTTGGCCTCAGGACATTTTTGATTTTTAATATGTATTTTTTATTTTTTATTTTTGATATTTGATTTATACTCTGGGGGTCTTCTTTGGAGTAATATGCGAATACCAATAACAAAATATGGTTTGCCGCAGGTTGTGATTTATCCCGGCCTGTGCGTCTTAGTAATGGTAATAGCGGCCTTTGCTATGCCGGCCGGTCTATTGCTTTATATTTTCGAGGTTATTTTAGCGGCTGTTTTAATATGGCTTTTGTCCTTTTTCCGCGACCCGAAACGCGATATTCCAACAGGTGATAATCTGATTTTATCGCCTGCCGATGGGACGGTAAGCGATATAGAAGAGGTTAACGAGCCGAACTATATCGGCGGCAGGGCGACTCGAATCGGCATCTTTTTAAGCATTTTCAATGTCCACATCAACCGCACACCCTGCGCGGTGAGGATTGGAAAAATTACATATCGTAAAGGAAAGTTTAAAAACGCCTTGAATTCCATCAGCGGTAAGGTCAACGAGAGCAACGACATAGCGATGACACGCCTGAAAAAGCCAAATGACAAGATTCTTGTCCGCCAGATAAGCGGTGCGATAGCCCGCAGAATTGTTTGCGATGCCGATGAAGGTCAGGAATTTTCTGGCGGGGCTGTATTTGGTATGTTAAAATTCGGGTCAAGGACTGAGCTTTATCTGCCCGTTAATTGCGGCGCTAAAATAATTGTTAAAAAAGGCGATAAGGTAAGGGCAGGCCTTACGATATTAGCGAACTATGATAGAAGAACCAGTTAACAAATCGGAACGAGCCAAGCGGAGCCTTTTGCGGGCTGTCCGAAAACAAAGGCTTAAATATATCACGGTTTTGCCGTCGCTGGTAACGCTTATCAACGGCGTCTGCGGTTTTGCCTCGATAGTTTTAGCCTCTCATGCGGGTCAGACCGATGTTGCAGGCGGTCTTGACGCTTATCATCAGCAGTTTCCGTTCTTTTCAATGGCCTGTTATATGATTTTTCTTGCGATGCTTGCCGATATGCTGGACGGCCATCTGGCCAGGATTAGCCAGAACACCAGCAGTTTTGGCGGTCAGCTCGACAGCTTGTGCGATATAATCAGTTTTGGCGTAGCTCCCGCTTTTTTAATGCTGCGTGTGGTTGAAACTGGCGTTACATTTAATAACCAGGCTCTTGATGTTTTTATATATCGTTTCCTGTGGCTCGCTGCCGCGATATATGTCAGTTGTGCCGCCATACGTCTTGCAAGGTTCAATGTTGAAAACGAAGAGGACGAGGCGAATCATATGAATTTTTCAGGTCTTCCGTCCCCGGCGGCGGCAGGGGTGATTGCAAGTCTTATCGTTCTCAATCAGGACATTGTCAAAAAAATCGACGGCACTCAGCCTTTCTTTTCTTATATGGGGCACAATATTATTATTGCCGCTTTGCCTTTTGTCGCATTGGCTGTCGCGGTTCTTATGGTCAGCAGAATCCGTTATCCGCACATCCTCAATCAGTATCTTCGCGGCAGAAAACCTTTCGCGTATCTTATACGTGCGATAGTTTTTCTGGTGATAATCATTGTCAGCTTTGAAGTTGCTCTTGTTCTGGTCTTCTGCAGTTTTGCCATAAGCGGCTTTATAAAGTGGTTTTATTATCGCGTCATAGTTCACAAACAGACCCCCGGCGAAATCGAAGAACCGCCTGTCATTACGATTTCGCATTGAATCCCGCACCTTCCAAGTATTCAATAATGGAGAATAATTATGTATCATAATCGGTTAATAAATGAGAGAACAATCATCTTAAATAAGAAAGAATAAAAGGAAGGTGCGGGATGAAGGAAAGTAAAAAACATATATCGCGGGAAATAGGCCTTGAAATAGGTCATATTCTCGGCAAAGGCCTGTTCAGGCTTGAGCATCTGCATTACGGCCTGTGGAAAAAAGGCCTGGAGCCGGACATTCTCAATCTCCACACCGCTCAGGATGAATACTGCAAATTTATTATTTCGCACATTCCAACGGAGGTAAAAACAATTCTCGATGTTGGCTGCGGCGCAGGCGCTTTTTCAAAGCGGCTTATTGACCTTGGATATAAGGTTGATTGTGTTTGTCCTACGGAGTATCAGAATAAATTGCTTGAACAGCGCCTCGGCAAAACCAGCGAAATCTTCAAATGCAAATTCGAGGATATTAAAACCGACAGGAAATACGATATGGTAATGTTCTGCGAGAGTTTCCAGTATATCGACCTTGACCGCGTGATTGATATAGCAGCAGGTTTGCTAAAACAGGGCGGTTTCCTGTTAATCTGCGACTTTTTCAAGAAGCACTCTGCCGATGCCTGTGGTATTAAAGGCGGCCACAAGCTCGATAAGTTTATGAATCTTATTGGGCAGTCGTCTTTCAAAATAATTGAGGATATAGATATTACCGCTGAAACAGCCCCGAACCTCGATATTTTGGACAAGGCCACAAAAGAGGTAATGATACCGGTAGTCAGCGCCGCCGAGCGGTTTTTCCAGAGCCGAAATCCGATTATTTTGAAGCTTATCAAGTGGAAGTACCGCAAGAAGATTGCAAAAGCTGAGCAGAAGTATTTAAAAGGCAATCGTGCCGGCAAAGACTTTGCAGAAGCCAAGACATATCGGTTATTCGTCTGCCGCAAAGTAAAATAGAGAGATTTACCCCCACACCTATTGTGCCGTGTCAGGACAGGGAAATAAGCGATTCTATAAGCGCCTATCGAAACGATTTTTAATTTGGGATAATACAAAACAATAGGTGTGGGGGTTTATTCAAACTGAATATCACTCAGGACGAGCTGCACTGCCGGCTGGCCGTAGAAATTGTCTATCTGCGGCTCGAAGGCGATATTGAAAAATTCGTTTTCCAGCAGTTTCTTTTCCAGATGAGCCATATTAAAACCGATACACCGTGCGTTTGCCGAGCTGTCGCAGAGGGCTAATTGCAGATGTTCGCCGTCCTGGCCTACTCTTCTGGGCGAGGCCACTAATCTTACGCCTCTTGCGGCGAAAATCGGTGAGGGATTGCCTCTTCCGAACGGCCCGAGTGCACCAAGCGATTTTACAAAAGGCATGCTCAAATCCGAAAGCTTGCAGACCGCGTCGATTTCGAATTTGCTGACAAATTCGTCGATGTTCCAGTTCTCAGCGGCGTAATTTTCAAAGGCCGCTGCGAACCCGTTTATTTTATCGACATTGATAACTAATCCCGCCGCCATTGCATGTCCGCCGAAGGAGATAAGTTCGCTGCCGCAGGCAGTAATAGCTTCGAGAATGTCAAAACCCTCGATTGAACGGGCCGAGCCCTGTGCCTTGCCGTTGGCGATGTTGAACAGAATAGCCGGTTTATAGTATTTATCGATGAGCCTTGACGCGACAATCCCGATTATGCCGGTGTGCCAGTCGCTGCTCGACAGGACGATGGTTTTTTTGTCAGGATGGTCAAGTCCCTGCTCGGCTATCATTACGCAGGCGAGTTTGTATATTTTCTTTTCGAGTATCTGCCGCTGTTTGTTTTGTTGTTTGAGGTATTCTGCGATTCGGATTGCCCTGATGTCGTTATCGCACGTCAGCAGTTCGACCGCTAATCTGGCGTGTCCCATTCTGCCGGCTGCGTTGAGCATTGGCGCAAGGCAGTAGCCGATATGAAAACTGTCTATAGTCTGGCTCGTGAGTCTTGCGGCATCGATTAATGCCTTCATTCCCGGCAGGCCGGAATCGGCAAATGCCCGCAGTCCGAAGCTGCTGATGATTCTGTTTTCGCCTCGCATATCGATTACGTCCGCGATTGTGCCCATCGCGGCAAAAATCGTGGCGTTAATCAAAAATTGTCTCAGGTGCTGCGGCGTAACGCCGCTGCCTTTAAGGCGGTTAACAACGGCCCAGGCAAGTTTAAATGCTACCGTAGCGCCTGCGTTTGTCTGCGCGGGGTAGTTTTTGTCTAAGTTCGGATGTACGATTGCCGTCGCCTGGGGGACTTTGCCGTCCGCCGAAGGCCTGTGATGGTCTGTGATAATCAGGTCGATGCCGCAGGCCTTGGCCGCCAGCGCTGATTCAAATGCCGTCATGCCGCAATCAACGCTTATGAGCAATTTTGTGCCGGACTTTGCGAGCTGCTCGACCGCCTCGATGTTCAGGTCGTAGCCTTCGTCTACTCTGTGCGGAATATAATAATCGACATTGGCCTGGAGCAGTCTGAAAAGCCCCAGCAGAATCGAAACAGCCGTTATTCCGTCAACATCGTAATCGCCGTAAATAGTAATTTTTTCTTTGTCTTTTATAGCCTTTTCAACGCGGTCAACGGCTGCGCCTATGCCGGGCATCAGTTCCGGCTCGATAAGCTCGCTGAGTTTGGGATTGAGAAAACTTTTTGCCTCATCGGCTGTTTTGACGCCGCGGTTTATGAGTGTTTGAGCGAGCAGCGGCGATATTTTCAGTTCACAGGCGAGTTGCCCCGTGAAAATATCAGCGGGTAAGATATGCCATTGTTTCTTCTGCATCCTTGCCGCCAGCCGCATTTATATGCCTTAAAATATGATTAGAAAAATTTCTGTTTCTTTAAAGATGGATTATAACAGGAAATGAAAGTTTGTCAAAATAAGTATCTAGGGCAAATTAGTAAAAAATTCAGGGCCAACCAATAAGATTGGCCCTGAGAGATTTATATTTAACGCTGATTTATTTAGCAGCGGGTGCCGCTGGTGTATTCGGTGCCGCCGGTGCCGGCGCTGCGGCTGGTGCGGATGAAGCAAACAGTATAACATCATTGTTGCCTGCTCCGCCTTTGTAAGTCAGGGTGTAATTATAATTCTTTCCGCCGGAACTTATAACCACAGAAGCGCCTTCCGTTGCGGGATTGCCGTTGACCGTATCGAAAATGCCGCTAACCGGAGTGCTGCCCTGATTCTCAATCAGAAGAATATTGCCTTTTGGCGGTTCAGCAGTCGCGCTGACAATCAATTTAGCCGTAGAGCTTGTGCCGAGCGGGTCAATGGAAACGCTGTTTGAAACCCGAATCGGGCTTACGCCGGAAGAGCCAATCTTATATTCGAGTGTGCCGGTGCAGCCGGTGTTGCTTCCATCGCTTCCGATATACAGTTGTTTAAAGCTGATATTGGCGGCGTTGCCCACAATCGTGAATGTTCCATCGCTTGCTCCCTCAGCGCCTCCTCCCGCTATATACAGGGTCGCTTTGGCATTTTCGGCGAGACACGCGATGGTTCCGCCGCTGATAGTGTAAAGACCTTTTCCGTAATTGGGATTTTTCTGGCTTGTTCCATAGCATCCCACTAAAAGATTGTCGGCAAGGTTTAAAGTCCCGCCGGTTTGGTTGATACGCCCGATGCCGCCCTGTGCGGAAGTGCCGCCGGCGCCGACACGAACATCGCCTATGCTCAGAACTCCGCCGTTTACGATATCAAGCCTCGGCGCGTTTGCATCTTCAGACCCGCCTGCTAAACTGAGCCTGCAAAGGTAGCTTCCCGCATCGCTGTCGAGTGTGCAGACCGACTTGGCTCTGACGATTTTTATTTCGTCTTTGTTGGTGATAGTAGGTCCGGGCAGGGGAAGTTTAATTCCTTCTTTATTCCACATCGCTTCTTTCCACGTCCCTGTGCCGGGCTGCTTGCCTGCGGCCGGGTTATTCGCATCCGCCTTATAACCGAACCACTGTGCGACGGTGGCCGAAAAGCCGTTCCCGGCTATAAGGGTTATTATGACAATTACAACCAGCATTCTAAGTTTCATTTTTTGCCTCCTGAAAAATTGAATTAAATAGTTTTTGAATTTGAGGGGTTATTTTCACCCACTTGGCGGCGAAAAACAAGATAATTTTACGCAATATGGTAGTTCGTTTTGCGCAAAACTTGCCCGCCGCAGGCGTGGTTTACCCGCCGGTGTCGGGGTCATTTAGCCGCCGCCGCTTGAGGCGGCGTTATTCTAAAATAAACGTTTCTGGCTTGTCTGAATAACAAATCCGTTTTTCCGCAGTATTTCAAGATATTCGTCTTTGCTGATACGCTGGAAATCCTTTATTTTGCTTTTTATTTCCGTATTCCAATAATCATCATAATCTAACAT
>JAPLMW010000055.1 GCA_026386845.1 Phycisphaerae bacterium | reverse complement strand
CCGGCAGAAGATATGAAATAATTATAGACTTTGCACAGAATACATATACGCTGCGGGAAATTATGACCGGTCTTGTAGCTGTCGAAGATATAGAAGAACAGGAAATTATCGAAACAGAACAATTCAGTGATCGCTTTCAGTTGTCTTATGTGATGTTTGACGACGGCGAATGGACAAATGAGGCGCCGGCCTTGTTCAGAGTCGGTAAAACCGGCTGGCAGTATGGCGGGAAAATCGTTATTACCGACGAAAATGGAAAAGTGTATTCAATCGTAGTCAACAGGTTGAGTCGAATGATAAATATCCTTGACGGCGATGCGGTAATTCTTGTACCGAGAAGCGAAGATGAAATGGGTTTTTAAGAAAATTTTGTTGCAGTACCGAAAGGCTTTTACCCCCACACCAATTTATATTACGGCCGCAGGGGTAAAAAAAACACTCAGTCCCGCCTTGGTTGATTTTCAAAATACTCAACCAAAGTGTAAATTGGTGAGGGGGTTTAGTCTCGTTGAAATGATGATAGCATTTGCCATAACTCCAGAACGGCAGGGTCCTTGCCGAACATATCGCCAGGAGTCTTGCCGCGGCAAAGCAGATTGTCGCCGTCAGCCCCGACAGCAGCACTAATGGATTTATAACCTTTAAGGATAATAACGACGTTCAGAAACGTTATATGCTCACAGGCGGATATGTTGTTTTCGGAAACCTCGGCAGCGAAGCACAGCTTGCAGGACCTGTCGATAGATTTCAGATAAGATGTTATTCGCTCAGCGATTTGAATACTCCCACGACCGATGCAAATATTATTCGGCTTGTGCAGGTTGATACGGATTTTCCAAATGACGACGTGATGGGAACAGATAAAACCTTTACCACATCTGTCTATCTGCGCACAAACGCAAATACGTATGGGCTTGTGGGATGGTGGAAACTGGATGAGACTTCCGGCTTAACTGCAGCAGATGGCAGCGGATCCGGCAACAATGGGACACTGGTCAATGGTCCGTCCTGGACCACAGGACAAATCGGCGGATCGCTGGTTTTTGACGGATCAGATGATTATGTCAATTTAGGGACTGGTTCATCACTTAATTTTGGAAGCTCTGCACCTTTTACAGTAGCAGCTTGGGTTAAGACGACAGAGAATTATGGCATGATCGTCTCTTTCAGAAGTTCAACGGACGGTGGGCCTGTGATAGACCTGGCAGTGGGAAAGGATGATGTAGATGAGGACAATGGTAAAGCAATGATTTTGGTCAGACAGAATGGTGGCAGTGGTGGTTATGCTAAACTAAAAGGAAATTCATCAATGAATGATGGACAATGGCACCATATAGTAGGGGTAAGAGGTTCTGGTAGTACAATAGAATTGTTTTTAGATGGAGTATCTCAGGGAACAGATTCTGGTTCACAATCCGGAGGCGCAATAACAACTAATTTAAGAGCAATCGGTTCTGAGAGACGTTGGGTTAGCGATGGTTATGGAACAGCGGATCAACGTTATCTCGCCGGCACAATCGACGACGTCCGTATCTACAATCGCGTATTGACGGCGGCGGAAATCGCACAGTTAGCTAATACCCTCCAATACAAAGCCTTTAACGAGGCCAAAGCCGCATCCGACAGCAATACATCTGTTACCATTTCAACGCCTGCTACAAGTTCAGGCGACTTGCTGATAACGGCAGTCGCCACAGACGGCGACACTTCAACAACAATAGCAGCACCCAGCGGCTGGACACTAATCAACCGAGGGGCCAATGGCAGCGTGGTAACTTTGGGAGCATGGTGGAAAATCGCAGGTTCCTCACCCCTACAAGTCCTGCAGTAACTACCACAGTCAATAATTGTATAATTCTTCGTCTGGGAGCGTTTGATGATGACGCTATCACGGTGGACAACCCCGGCCTTTCCGGCCATACCACAATTACGGCGGACGAAAGCGCCAGCAGTGCCGGAACAGGACCGGTTGAAATACTTGGCTCATGGATACCAGATTTAACTCACGCCAAAGAGACAGGTACTAACCGTGCCTTAGTCTTTACAGCGCATGCCAGACACGACTCCGCTATATCTTTGACCTCTGTAACCTATGGCGGCCGAGCAATGACAAAAATCGTCGAAGCAAGCCACAGTTCAGGTAATCCCCGATACACGGCGGCATTTATTCTCAACGATGCAGGCATTACCGCGGCGACCACTACTACCTTTACTCCAACCTGGAGCGTCACTCCTACCAGGGAGGCATACTCCAGTGTATTTTTGCAGAATGTAAATCAAACAACTCTGACAGGAGCAACTGCCGGCAATGCAACAGATTCAGGTGCTACGATAACAACTTCTGCACTGGCTAATAGCAGCGGAGATATGGTTATTGAAGCTGCAACCAGCAAGGACACAGGCACATATACGGCAAACAACGGTTTTACCAAAGCTCTCGAACTTACAATGACTAATAATGATGGTATGGCTGGCTACAAAGCCGCAACAGGTGCCAATCTAACGCCAAGCGTAACGCACACTGTCGCTACTGTTCAGTCGCTTATTGGCTTCGTGGTAAAGGGCGGAGTGTCCGGGGGAACAGTTTCGGGCGGTGCAGGATACGTCAAACAATCGGCTGCGGGCAGCAGCGGGACATCGACCTTTACGCTCGGCTCATCGAACGAAGCGAGGACACTTACGATAGCGATAGCCCCGGATAGTAACACCAGCGGCGATAACGAGATAAGACCTTAGGGTAGAGATGCTATGAGAACAAAAACGAAAAATGACGGGTCAATATTGATTGTTGTGGTTTTTGCCATAGCTCTGATGGCGGCACTTGTCGCTGGAATACTGCAATTAAATACCGAGCAGATACAGCTTATGAAAAATGAAGTTTTCGCTGCACAGGCAAATGCGATTGCTGATGCAGGACTCGCGGACGCTTTTAGTGAATTACGAAGCAACCAGAACTGGAATACCGGCTTCAGTAATAAAAGCTTTGGCGGCGGCTCATACACCGTTACGGTAACAGGAACGCCTCCGGACCCCAACATTATCTCGACAGGCACCTCGCCGCAGGGGTTTGTTGCGAAGGTAGAGGCGGAAGTTACAATCGGCAGCACAAGTCCTTCCCATATAATACGGATTGACAAATTGAGGATAAACGAATGAATCCCGCACCTTCTAAATATTCAGTTTATTATATATTTTTAAAGGATAAAAACTTGAATGTTATATATGCCGAATTTTTAAAAAGGAATGAACAGAAAGAAGGTGCGGGATGAAGAAAAACAGCAAAAAATCTCTTGTTATGAATAGCCGCAAAGATGCTTTCGGCATAGATATTTGTAAAAACGTTGTGAGTTTCACACAACTGCAGAAAAACGGTTCACAGATAAAGGTTATACGCGCAGGAAATGTGCCTCTTGACCAGACAGTAGTAAATAACGGAGTTGTACAGGACACTGCGGCTCTGGCGAAAGCGGTAAAACAATTGAAAATTTCAAAAATATTCAAAAACAACGATGCGGTATTGACTATTTGTGCCGAGCCGGTTCTTTTGCAGATATTAAAACTGCCGGATTCGGTGCTCGGCGAAGCAAAAAAATTCATTCAGAATGAAGTCAGACAGTATGCCGTTCTGCCGCTGAAAAATATTGAAATGGACTATTGCGGACTAAGGTCTGCTGATACCCAGACAAAGCGGGTGCTTGTCGGCGCGGCACAGACAGAACATCTAAATATGACGGCAAAGGCAATTGAGAAGAACAATATCAATGTTAAAACGATTGAGCCGGCAGTCGTGGCTCTTATAAGAGTATGCTACAACAAGGTAATCAAACCCGCGGGCGAGAAAAATATTATGATTCTGCTTGTGCGGGATGATACTTTGAATCTGTGTGTTTTCGAAAAACAGAGACTTGAATTCCTCAGAACAAAGAAATTTGAAGCTTGTTTAGTCGGCTCGCAGCAGCAAAACAACTTGCTCAAATGCGAAGTGGAGTCGGTACTCAAGTTCTATGAGCTTGAAAAAGCGGCAAAACCGCAAAGCTGGCGGATAATTGTCGCCTGCAGTCCGGAAAACGACCGCAGCGTTCAAATCGCCGGCGAAATCAAGAGCCAGATTCCACGGCAGGATGTTGAAATTACAGCGTTTGAAAACAGCCTGATGGATATGACAATAGATGAAGAGGTCAATAAGAATATTTCGCCTGTAGCTGCCGGAGCGGCCATGAAGCTGCTCGATGAAGGCTCAATCGGCATAAAACTGAATCTGCTGCCGAAGGAAATTGTTGCAGCCAGGAGGGACAGAAAAGAGCTGCTCATAATTGCAAACGTTGCTTTCTGTCTGTTTATACTGCTGTTTCTGTACATCGCGTTACTGGGGAAAAAGTCGATAAATATCAGCCGCAGTATTGATATAAGAAAACAAAAACAGCTCGGGGTTAATATACTTGCCCTGGTTGATTCAAAAAGAGACATCAACGGGAAAATCAAACTTATCGAGAACAACCTTACGGCAATCCAAAATGCCGTCGATGGCAGAACCTGGCATGGCTGGGCCGCTCTGCTGGTCGAGCTGGCAGGGGCTGTACCGCAAACCATCCTGATGGAGAGACTGGATGCAAGAGATGACAACACGATGAAAATCGAAGGGCTTGCGATAAATTATGAGGCGGTTAACGGCTTTGTTAATCTTCTGGAACAAAACAGAAAAATAAGTTCTGTTTCACTGAATTCAGCCGGTCAAAGTACGAAATATGGCGGCGGGCTGGTTGATTATTCAATAATATGCGCTCTTGCAAAGTAAAGGAACGTGAAAATGATTTTTGATTACATCAAACGTATAAACTGGTCAAAGGGGAATATATTTGCAGCGGCGTGTGTGCTTATTGCTATGGTTGCGTTGTATAACTGGTTTGCAGCGCCGCACGTGCAGTATCTTATGGCAGCTCAAAGGTATGAAACCGCCGCCAATGAAGTCGAAAAAACCAGCAAAATTACCAATGCAGAAATCCAGACAGGTCAGAAAAAACTTGACGAAATTTCAGGGCAATTCCGGCAAAAAAAGCAGGAATTTTTTGGGGTAGAGTCTGCCAGGAGCTTCCTTGAGAGCATTCAGTCAAAGGTTGAGAAAAATCGTCTGTTTGTCGATTCGCTCAAGTTTCAGCCCCCAAAGCAAATTACAACCTATGATGGTAACTCCATTGATATATGGCAGTATCAGGTGAATTTGACCGTTTCGGGTCAGTATCAGGATATTGTAAAATTCCTTGATTCTCTGCAAAACAGAAAAGAAAAGGTGTGGATTGATATGATAAGCCTTCATCTCAAAGACCAGGCGACAGGTTCTCTTGTATGCGATTTATCTTTGAGTATATATACGTTAAAAATTAAGGAGATTGTGAACGATGTTAAAACTGAAAAATAAAAAGCTTGTCCGCCGAGGCACAGCAGCGATAGCGGCGTTAATTATTACAGGTTTTGTCCTTGCTGCCTGCGGTGAAGACACGAACGAAATTGACATAAGCCAAATAAGTCAGAGCAATCCATTTGCGAAATTTATGCAAACACAGACACAGGCACAGACTCAGACGCTGCAGGTAAAGACAAACGAGCCGAAACCGGAACTTTTTGTCGAAACAGTTACTCTCAAATTCCTCGACGCGAAAAGCATCAAGGCCTCAATTACGAATATGTCGAGCGAATACGGCGGTATGGAGCCGGATGCAAAGGGCAATTCTTTGATAATCTGTGATACCAATGAAAACGTCGAAAAAATAGTTTCCAAGATTCGCGGAATCGACAAAAAGCCCGACCAGATTATGATTGAAGTTGTTTTACTCGATGTGAAACTCGACGACAAAACCGAAATCGGCATCAACTGGGACCTGCTTACCACCAGAGACCACGATGCTGTTTTCAGACAAAATCTTGGTTTTACTCCCCGTTTGTATTCCACCGCAAAAGATTCCGCTGGAGTCGGCAACGCTAAAGCATTTAATACCATCGGTACAGGCTCTGACCTTTGGCTTCTCTTTCCCGGCGATATCAGAACTGTGATTCATGCGCTTCAGGAGAAAAACAACGTTGAAATTATTGCCAGTCCCCGCGTAATGGTTGTAAGCGGACAGACCGCTTCCATTGAAGCCGTTGAAGAAATACCATATTCCGAATTGTCCCAAACCAGCCAGGGCGGAAGTATGACAAGCACGCAATTCAAGAATGTTGGCGTAAAGCTTAATGTAGTGGCAACGTTAACGGATGACAAATTCATCCTCCTGAATGTCGAAACCGAACAGAGTATTCAAACGGGTACAAGCGTCGTCGGTGAGGTCACCGGCGTGCCTACAGTTGATACCAGAAAGATACAAAGTTCGCTGCTGCTCGAGGACAGTCAGATTCTTGTCATCGGCGGGCTGCGGCGAAAAACGACCCAGAAGCAGACCAATCAGCTTCCTATTCTTGGAGACCTGCCGATTGTAGGTTTAGCCTTCAAGGCCACAGATACTGTCCAGAACAGTTCCGAGCTGCTTGTAATCCTTTCACCGCATATATACAAAGGCGAAAGACCAAACGATGCTGAAATGGGAAAGTATAACGAAATTACGCAAAGACCGCTTCTAACAATTCCAGAGGTCGTAGAGAGAAAGCAGCAGGAAGAAAATGAAAAGGCCAGACAGGCTAAAGAAGCAGAAAAATTAGAAAAGGCGAAAAAGGCAAAAGAATCAAAGAAAATTGAAGAAGCGAATAAGAAAAATATAACTGCAAAAAAGCAGAAATCGGAGAAATGAGTTTCTTGCAACTTGTTTTTTTCATAATTTAATAGTATATTTGTCGATAGAATAACAACCAAGCTTAGAAGTATTTACGAAGGAAAGGCAGTTATAATGGATCGCAAGACCAACATTGTTCATGTAACCCACGAAGCTATCGGCAAAATCGGCGGCATCGGCGCCGTCCTTGACGGAATCCTTACCAGCAAGGCATATCTTGACAATACGGGAAGGACGATACTTGTAAGCACTCTTTTTTCAACCGAAGGACCGGTAGAAAATCGGCTCGGCGTTGGAGGCGAGGTGCTTTATTCCAGCTTAGACGGGCTGGCAAAAACCGGATATGCAGCTGGATTTAAAAATATCGAGAGGTATTTCAATGTCGATATCGTCTATGGAAGAAGACTTTTCGAAGACACACACACAGGCATAAAAAGCATGCCGGAAGTTATTTTGATTGACGTCCGGCAGACAAATGTTGCGCCGATTAACCATTTCAAGGGGCAATTATTCCATAAATTTGGGATTACGAGCCGTCGCTATGAACATCTGTGGCAATATGATGAATGGGTCAGACTCGCCCCCCCGGCCATAGCGGTATTGAAGGCAATAGGCGCCCATAAGGGGGATGGGGGTGCGATAATTGTCGCACATGAATTTATGGGCATGCCGACTGCTCTTGCAGCCAAGATTGATGAAGAATGCGACTTCAAAACTGTCTTCTACGCTCATGAGGTTGCGTCTGTCAGAAAACTCGTTGAGGAACAAGGCGGCCACGATACGATGTTTTACAATGTTATGAAAGCCGCTCAGGCTAAAAATATCAGCCTGCCGGAAGTTTTCGGAGACCAGGGCGGATATTTCAAACATACTCTTGTCGAGGCATCAAGACACTGCGACAGTATTCTCGCCGTCGGCGATTACATCGCGGACGAATTAAGATTTCTTGCCCCGGAATTTAAAACCGCGGACATAGAACTGGCATACAATGGAATACCTGCCTATCGCATTGGTCTCGAAGAAAAAAAACAATCAAAGGCAAAACTTGTGCAGTATTGTGAAAATCTGCTCGGATTCAGGCCTGATTATATTTTCACCCACGTAACGAGGCTGGTTAAAAGCAAAGGGCTGTGGCGTGATTTGAGGGTGCTTGAACATATAGAAAAAGAGCTTAGACCTCTGCACAAAAGCGCCGTTATGTTCCTGCTTAGCACAGAAGTCGGCCCCAGAAGACTGAAAGATGTTCTAAAAATGGAATCTGAATATCGATGGCCTGTGGCGCATCGGGAAGGGCTGCCGGATTTAAGCGGCGGCGAAGCGGCGTTTTATGCCGCTGTGCAGGAGTTTAACACCAGGAGCAGAAATATTAAGATGATTTTCATTAACCAGTTCGGCTTTGACAGGCACAGATGCGGCCACAGGATGCCTGAAGATATGGAGTTTATGGACATACGCAAGGGAAGCGACGTCGAATTCGGACAGAGCATCTACGAGCCTTTCGGCATCGCGCAGATAGAGCCTTTGAGCTTCGGAGGAATTTGTGTGCTCAGCAGCGTCTGCGGCTGTACGGGGTTTATCAGAAGAATAAGCGGCTTTGAAGAAAATCGCAACGTAATAATCGCTGATTACACAGACCTTGAGGGGATGAAATTCGATAGTGTTGAGGATATGCTCAAAATCGATGTAAATGTTCGAAATCAGATTGAACATTTTGTAAGCGAAAAGGTCGCTATGGAGATTTTCGCGCGGCTGCCGAAAAACGATGACGAAATAGTTGAGATGATACGTTCCGGCTACGACCTTGCGGAGCATATGAGCTGGGAGGAGGTAGTTAAAAACTATATTCTCAAGGCCTTTGGCAATGCTGTCGAAAGGCAGAAACTGAGGACAGCGGTTTAGTTTATTTGCTTTAAGACCGAGGAGTGAGTATATTATTGTTGTGCAGGAAAACAGAAAAAACATAATCGGAATACTTGGCGGTATCGCCTCGGGGAAAAGCACCGTTGCAAGAGAGCTTGCCAAAAGAGGTTGTGTGGTCATCGACGCAGATAAAATAGCTAAGCAGCTTCTCCTCTCCAAAAACGTAAAAAAACAGATTAGAGATAAGTTTGGCAGGGGGGTCTTTGATGATGCCGGCAGGATTAACAAAAAAAAGCTGGCTAAAGCGGTTTTTTCCAGTGTAAAGACAGTCAAGGCCATAAATGCGATAATTCACCCGATGGTTTTAGAAAAGACAGAAGAACTTATAAAAGAATATAATCGGCGGCCTGCTGTAAAGGCTATTGTTCTGGATATGCCTTTGCTGGCAGAGGTCGGCTGGAATAAAAAATGCGATAAACTCATTTTTGTACGGTGTGATGACCGGATAAGGCTCAAAAGGGCGCAAAAAAAGGGGGTTTTAAAGCAAAATGAGCTAAAAAAAAGAGAAAATTTTCAAATTTCTCTGGACAAAAAGGCCGATATGGCGCAATATATAGTAGAAAATAATGACCTATCAGAGCTGATTAGACAGATCGAAAAGTTGTTTCCCGCTTTAATATCCTGAGGGTAACGCCTTGAAAGGTTCTTGAATTTAGGTTGCGGGAAATAATAAGCACATAATAGTTTGAGACATTTTTAGAAAAATAACCAAATCAGGCGGCAGGTTCTGTATAATCTGTCCGGACGTGTTCCTGTTTATCCCGGGTTATAAAAATATTTTTATTAGAATCGCAATAATCAGCATTTAAATAAGGAGTGAAAATGGCTAAAACAATAAGAAAAAGGAGTATACGAAAAAACAATGGCGAAAACGACGATGTTCAGCAGCCGCCGCAGCAGGTAGAAACCGCCCCGGAGCAAAACGATACCCCGGCCCCGACTCCCGAAAAAGCCGAGCAGACAGCCGTTATCGAGAACGGCAAAGACAAGAAACAGGATTTTGAGTCCACGCACGCTAAATATGAGCGAATCAAGCGGGGTAATCTGCATATAACCGACCTGCAGAAAATGACGGTAGCCGAGCTGCACGATGTCTGCAAAAAAGAGAATGTGCTCGAATATACCGGAATGAAGAAGCAGGAGCTTATCTTTAAAATCCTCAAGGAACGCATCCAGTCCAACGGCCTGATGTACGGAGAAGGCGTTCTCGAAGTCCTGCCGGACGGATATGGCTTTTTGAGAAACCCGGAATATAACTATCTTTCTTCGCCGGACGATATATATGTCTCGCCTTCACAGATTAAAAGATTCGGCCTGCGGACAGGCGCCGTAGTCAGCGGGCAGATTCGTCCGCCTAAAGAGTCCGAAAAATACTTTGCTCTGCTGCGGGTCGAGGCGATAAACTTTCAGGAGCCGGACAGGCTTTCTGAAAAGGTCAACTTCAGCGACCTTACTCCCCTCCATCCGGAAAAGAGAATCATACTCGAGACAACCACAGAAGAACTGAACATGCGGATAATCGATATGATTACTCCTGTAGGCAAGGGACAACGAGGGCTGATTGTTGCTCCGCCGAGAACGGGAAAAACCATTCTTCTGCAAAAAATTGCCAACTCCGTAAGCACAAATTACCCGGAAATAAGACTCATAGTTTTGCTTATTGATGAACGGCCTGAAGAAGTAACTGAAATGGAGAGAAAAACCGCAAGAGACGTTGAGGTTATAAGTTCGACATTCGATGAGCCTGCCTCAAGACATTGTCAGGTTGCCGAAATGGTTATCGAAAAAGCAAAAAGAATGGTCGAATACGGCGAACACGTCGTTATTTTGCTTGATTCTATAACCAGGCTTGCGCGAGCGTATAATACCGAAGTGCCGCACTCAGGAAAGATTCTCACCGGCGGCGTCGACGCCAATGCGATGCAGATGCCCAAAAAATTCTTCGGCGCTGCAAGAAATATCGAGGAAGGCGGCTCACTGACAATATTCGCCACTGCTCTTGTCGATACAGGCTCAAAGATGGATGAGGTTATCTTCGAAGAATTCAAAGCAACAGGAAATATGGAGCTTCATCTCGACAGAAAACTTGTCGACAGGAGAATCTGGCCTGCAATAGATATCAGCAAAAGCGGTACAAGAAGAGAAGAACTGCTGCTCGACGCAAAGGAGCTTGAGCTGGTTTACAGACTAAGACGTGTCCTTAGCGACCTTAATCCGGTTGAAGCAGTCGAATTGCTCAAGAGCAGGCTTGCCAAGTGCAGGACAAACGCTGAATTCCTGATGACGATGAAAATCGATTAAGAAGTAAAGAAGTTTAGTTTACAGTTTACAGGTGACAGTTTACAGTTCGTTTCCGTGACGTTCTGTTCACTATAAACCGTTCACAGTTCACTTTCGCTTTTAATGTTCCGATTTATTATTGTCTCTTGCGCCGCCAAGCCAGCGGATGTCTCCCCCAACACCTTGCATTGTTTGACAACCGGTTACAAGTATGAACAAAAGCAATATGATTATTAAGAGGGCTTTTTTAACCATTTTTTGTACTCCTTGTCCATTATAGGATGCCTTACGGCAAAAGTTTCTTTTTCTTTATGACGATGAAACTGGATTAAATTATTTTTTCTGAAGCGCTGCTTTTAATACATCTGTAGCTTTTTTGACAAAGACAAACTTCATTCCTTTTTTCGCCTCCGCCGGTACTTCGACCATATCTTTTTTATTTCTGAAAGGCAAAATGACGGTTTTTATGCCGGCCCGTTTTGCCGCGAGAATCTTCTCCTTCAGGCCGCCAATCGGCAGGACAAGACCTTTAAGCGTGATTTCGCCTGTCATCGCAACTTCAGCTTTGGCAGGGGTTTGCGTCAAAAGCGATACAAGCGAGCAAAACATTGCTACGCCGGCGCTGGGACCGTCTTTGGGAACGGCGCCGGCAGGGACGTGAATATGAAAATCCAGCTTTCCAAAATTGGTCGGCGGGATATTCAGTTTTTTACTGTTTCCCTTTACTATTGAAAAAGCGGCCTGTGCGCTTTCCTTCATCACATCGCCTATCTGGCCGGTAAGGATAAGTTCTCCTTTGCCCGGCATTGAAGCCGACTCGACAAAAAGAATTTCTCCGCCGAAAGGCGTATATGCAAGGCCGGTAACGACACCAGGCACTGCGGTTCGCATCGCAAGCTCCGGCAAATGTCTAACGGGCCCGAGAATTTTAAACAGGTGCGCCTTTGTGATGACAACAGGATGTCTGCTGCCTTTGGCGATTTCGGTCGCAACTGAACGGCAGACGGCGGCAATATTTCGCTCAAGATTGCGGACGCCAGCCTCGGCTGTATAACTGCGGATTATTTCAATCACGGCTTCATCAGTTAGCCGCAGTTGACTTTTCTTCAGACCATTTTCAATGAACTGTCGCGGGATGAGATATTTCTTTGCGATATTGAGTTTTTCATTTTCGGTATAACCCGGTAGCTCGATAATCTCCATCCTGTCCATCAGGGCAGGGGGGATGGGTTCGGTATAATTTGCCGTGCCGATAAACATCACGCTGGACAAATCGAACGGCTGGTCGAGATAATGGTCCGTAAAGGTGTTGTTCTGTTCAGTGTCGAGGACTTCCAAAAGTGCGCTTGCAGGGTCGCCCCTGAAATCGGCGCCTATCTTGTCCATTTCGTCCAGCATAAAGACGGGATTTCTGCTGCTGCATTTTCGAAGCTCCTGCAGGATTCTTCCCGGCAGGGCTCCGATATAAGTTCGCCTGTGGCCTCTTATATCCGCTTCGTCTCTGATACCGCCCAGTGAGATACGGACAAACTTTCTGCTCATAGCGCGGGAGATTGATTTGCCCAGGCTCGTCTTGCCTACCCCCGGCGGGCCGATAAAGCATAAAATCGGGCTTTTGCCGGATGGATTGAGTTTTCTTACCGCCAGAAATTCGAGGATTCGTTTTTTGATTTTTTCCAGCCCGTAATGGTCTTTGTTTAAAATCCTCTGGCTTTTTCTTATATTCAGCGAATCGGCGGTCTTTATATTCCACGGCAGTTCGCAAACCCAGTCGAGATATGTCCTGATTACGCCATAATCCGGCGATGCAACGTGGATTTTTGACAGGTGGTCGAGTTCGCGAAGAGCCTCAGCTTCCACTTTTTCAGGCATTTTCGCCTTTTTTATCTTATCTTTAAGCTCTTTGAGTTCGCCGGTTTTTTTATCATCCTCGCCAAGTTCGGTCTGGATGGCTTTCAATTGCTCCTGAAGGAAATATTCGCGCTGGTTTTTTTCTACTGATTGTTTGACCTGCCCCTGAATCTTGTGGCTCAGTTCGAGAACATCGAGCTGATTGGCAAGGGCAAGAGAAATTCTTTCAAGTCGCTTCTGGGCGTCAACTTCTTCAAGTAACTGTTGTTTTTCGGTGATAGGGATATTTAAATTTGCCGCCAGAAAATCCACGATAGCCGAGGGCGTTTCGATGTTCTCAAGCAGAATCGAAGCCTCCTCGGGCACATTGGGGCTTAAACGGATAACCTTGTTGGCTGTATCGCGGACGCTGACTATCAACGCCTTGAGCTTTTTGGTGATTTTTGTTTTTGATACAAGAGGTTTGATTCTGACCTTTATATACGGCTCGGTTGCGACAAGCTCAACGATTCTAAACCTTATTATGCCGTGAACGATAACGTTTAACGTGCCTTGCGGCATTTTGATAATCTTTAGAATCGATGAGGCGGTGCCTACCCGGTAAAGGTCGTTTATGCCCGGGTTTTCAATGTCGGATTTTTTCTGCGTAATAAGGCCGATTATGGTTTCGTTTGCCCGGCTCTCTTCGAGTAGTTTTCTGCTTTTTTCCCTGCCTATGGCCAGCGGGGCGACGGTGCCGGGGAATATCACGGCGTTTCGCACCGGCAAAATGCCGATAACTTCCGGCAGTTCGATTTCCTTGGGACCTTCGGAAGAACCCATATCTTCGCCTTCCAGGAAAGGCTCTGCGCTTACTATGTCAACAAGTCTTAATTTTTCCATAACTGGGTTTTATTTTATACCATATTGCTGTCAAAGTGAAGAGGCAAAAGAACAAAAGACGGAAATAAGGAAATAAGGGTGCAAGGAACTCATTTAGCGGCCGCCGTTTGCGGCGGCCTACCCCTGCCGCAAGTGGCGGGGGCTAAATTGTTTTTTCCTTACTTCCTTGCTTCTTTACCTCGTTATTTCCTTTCCTCTCGCAGGGCAAGCGGTTTGCCGAGAATCTCCTGATACAATATTGCGTTTCGCAGGTCCTGCTGCGATGAAAAAAGCAATTCGCGGACACTTTCTCTGGCCGATTGTGAAGCAGGAAT
>JAPLMW010000012.1 GCA_026386845.1 Phycisphaerae bacterium | reverse complement strand
TTCGAGGTTTATAGGATAATGGCAAAAACGCCGGATGTAATATTGCAACTGGTTGAAAGCTTCGAAAGGAATCTAGAAACCTTCAAAGGGGCAGGATATAACGAGACACAACTGAGACAACAATTCATCAATCCATTCTTTGCGGCTTTAGGCTGGGATATCGCCAATAAAGCAGGGATAGCGCCGGCATACCGAGACGTAATACACGAAGACGCCATCAAAATCGGCGGAACAACCAAAGCGCCGGATTACTGCTTCAGAATAGGCCCGGCCAAAAAATTCTTCGTCGAGGCGAAAAAACCCGATGTCGATATAAAAAGCGATATTGACCCTGCTTATCAATTACGCAGATACGCGTGGTCGGCAAAGCTGCCGCTGTCTATTCTTACCGATATCGAAGATTTTGCGGTTTATGACTGCCAGATTCGGCCAAATGTAAACGATAAACCATCGACAGCGAGGATTTTTTTCTGTGGCTACAAGGAATACGGCGATAAGTGGGAGCAAATCGCAAATATATTCAGTAAAGAGGCGGTTCTTAAAGGATTGTTCGATAAATACGCATCTGAAAAGACAACAAAAAGAGGCACAACTACAGTAGATAAAGAGTTTCTGGCCGAGATAGAAGAATGGCGGAACGAACTGGCAAAAAATATCGCGATTCGCAACGGTAAACTATCTGTTTATGACCTTAATTTTGCCGTTCAAAAGACCATCGACAGAATTTTATTTTTGAGGATATGCGAAGACAGAGGCATAGAACGCAACGAACAACTCTTAGGGCTTATCAACGGGTCGAGGATATATCCACGGCTATTTGAACTTTTTGAAAAGGCCGATGAGAAATATAATTCGGGCATTTTTCATTTTCGCAGGGAGAAAGACAGACCCGAAGAGCCAGATGAACTGTCGGCAAATCTGAAAGTCGATGACGATGTCCTAAAGAAAATCATCAAAGATTTATACTATCCGTGCCCTTATGAATTTTCCATTATGCCTGCGGAGATTTTAGGCAATGTTTATGAGCAATTTTTAGGCAAGGTAATTCGGCTGACCGCATCTCATCAGGCAAAGGTGGAGGAAAAGCCGGAGGTTAAAAAAGCGGGCGGAGTTTATTATACGCCTTCGTATATTGTCGATTACATTGTAAAAAATACGGTCGGCAAATTATGCGAAGGCAAAACGCCGAAGCAAATTGAAAAAATTAAAATATTAGACCCTGCATGCGGTTCTGGTTCATTTTTAATCGGGGCATATCAGTATCTTTTGGATTATCACAGGGATTTTTACGTTTCAAATGGTATGGATTCCCGCCTGCGCGGGAATGACACGTCGCCGTACCGGCGACGGCTAAACAAACCGGTTTATCAGGGCAAGGGCGGGCAGTGGTTTTTGACGATTGATGAGAAGAAACGGATTTTGTTAAATAATATTTACGGTGTCGATATAGATTCTCAGGCGGCAGAGGTAACTAAATTAAGTCTTTTATTAAAAGTTCTTGAAAATGAGACGCAGGAGAGTTTGAGGCTGTTTCATGAACGTGCGCTGCCGGACTTGGGGGCAAATATCAAGTGCGGCAATTCTTTGATTGGGCCGGATTATTATCAGAATCAGCAGTTAAACCTTTTCGGCAATGAGCAGCAAAGAAAGATAAACGCTTTTGACTGGCAGAAGGAATTTGCGCCTATCTTTAAACAGGGTGGGTTTGATTGCGTTATAGGTAATCCGCCGTATATTAGGGTAAGGATTTTTAAAGAGCTATATCCCGATCAAGCCGTATATCTTGAAACGAATTATCGCTGCGCAACACACGTTTGGGATATTTATTTATTATTCTTTGAAAAAGCATTGTCTTTAATGGGCGAAAAAGGTTTTGCGTCGTTTATTATACCAGTTCAAACGCTTCATCAACCTAATTGTGAAAGTTTGAGGAGACTTCTTGTTGAAGAAGCAACCATTACACTAATAGCTAACTTATCAAAGATAAAAGTGTTCCAAGATGCTATTGTAAAAAATTGTATCCTTGTAGTAGGAAAACACAAAAATCCAAAAAATATGATGGCAATACTAGAACCGACATCATATAGGGATTTACTTAAAATTTCTTTCGATAGAAAATGGCCTCAAAAAGAAATTACTATAAAAACAAACTACAGTATGAAAACCGACCTTTTATCAGTAAAAAGGTTAATCTGCGATAAAATTGATAGAGTCAGTGTTCCCTTAGAAGATCTTTTTTATGTTACTTTTGGTTTGCGCTCTTGTGCGAAAGGAAAAGGTCAGGGCGGAAAAGAAAGATTAATTACAACAATTAAAAATAATAAAAACTGTAAACCATATCTTGAGGGAAGAGATATTAAAAAATATTCGACATCTCCAACTGGTAGATTTATAAAATATATTCCAGAAGAGATGTATAGCCCTCGAGATCCTAAATTATTTGAAACTAAGAAAATTATTTCTCAGACTATGCTCTCAAAAATGAAACTCGTCGCAACTTTAGATAAAGATAACTATTATGTAGAACAAAGTTTACTTTGTATCATTCCACATGGAATTCTAACACCATTAAAATATAAATATATTCCTAAATTAGAATATGTTCTTGGGATTCTTAACAGTAAATCAGCTACATTTTATTATGCTACAAAGATTATAGACTTTTCATTGGGTGGCGGATTAATTCATGCTACTCCAGGTTCACAAGGGAAAATTCCTATATTTCAAATATCAAAAGAAAAAAAATCTGACAATGTTAATCACGACAAAATGGTATCGTTAGTCGATGAGATGTTGGAGCTGCATAAGAAGATTTCGAAGATAAAAAACCCTGATGAAAAGACGCGGATTCAGCGGCAGATAGATTCGACGGATGATAGAATAGATAAATTGGTTTATGAGTTATATGGGTTAAGCGAAGAAGAAATAAGAATAGTCGAGGGAGAAAATAAGTGATATTAAATGAGAAAGAGCAAAGAGTTTTAAGAATTATAGCAAAATGGCATCGAGAAGGCAAAAACAGTATTGGTCGAGATCCAGCAATAGCAGAATTACAGATTAGTGATTCTGAATACGATACTACCATGTCTTTGATGGAACAGATTGGCGCAATCAAAGCAATGCATGGCCTTCCGCATGAGCCTAATTGTGTTGCGTTAGATTTTACACCTTTATGCGAAAGTGAGCAACTTGTTCGCCAAATAGATAAAAAAATAGAGGATGAAAACAAAAAAAGGGCTGTACCACCAGATATTGTCGAGCAATTGAAAACGCGAGTTCGCCAAAATCCTTGGACAGCGTGGATAATTATAATCGTTCTAATGCTTGCTTTATTGATTCCCTTGATAAATTCTTTATTGGAATTGCTGAAAAAAATTAGGTAATTATTATGTTCAAATTGTTAAACACAAACTTATATATTGGCGCAATGGCAGACCTTGACGAAATAAATTATCAGGATTGGGCGGTAGTACATGCA
This sequence comes from Phycisphaerae bacterium, assembly GCA_026386845.1. Lineage (GTDB taxonomy): Bacteria > Planctomycetota > Phycisphaerae > Sedimentisphaerales > UBA12454 > JAPLMW01. Next base: position 11,557 of record JAPLMW010000012.1, on the reverse strand, counting down.
ACCCAAACTGTTCATTATAAAATTTTCAATTGGGACAGAAAATTTAACAAGCCCAATAAAAATCACCCCAATTATATTTGTTACGAAAAAGATAATCGTTTTTCTTTAAACTGGGTAGATGGAGAAGCTCATCTTTTTAACTGGAGCGGTGCGGGAACTTTCATCAAAGTTTTGGACTTTATTGACAAATGGATCCAGACCAAGACAGTTTTGATTCACTGTGATCAGGGTCAATCGAGGTCGCCGACATTAGGATTGCTCTATTTGGCAAAAAGGGCGAAGCTAATTCCCTGTCAATCCTTTGAGTTGGCAAGAACCGAGTTTGTTAAGATGTACCCATATTATTCACCGAGCGGAATAGGCGATTACGTAAAAACCAAATGGGAAGATATCCGTTGAATGTCTTATCGGCAAACTTGTTTATGAGTTATACGATTTAACCCCGGAAGAAATAGCGATAGTAAACGGATCTCAAATTTGAAATCTCAGATTTCAGAAGACGAACGTAACAAACGAATTTAAGATTTGAAAGTTCAGATTTCAGAAGAACGAACGTAACGGATTTAAGATTTGAGATTTCAGAAAACGAACGAAACTAACGAATTTAAGATCTCAAATTTGAAATCTCAGATATCAGAAGATGGAAAAAACTAACGGATTTCAGAAAGAAAGTGAGAAAAGATGAAATACGAGCGATTTGAAGATTTGCCGGTCTGGAAGGATGCTATTGAACTGGCCAAGGGCGTTTATGAACTGACGAAAGATAAATTTTTCAATCAGCCGGGAGACCTTCGCGATCAAATGCGGCGTTCGTCACTTTCGGTTTCAAACAATATCGCAGAAGGATTCGAACGCGGCTCAACGGCGGAATTGCTTGCCTTTTTATATATTTCGCGAGGTTCATGCGGAGAGACACGTTCAATGCTGCTTTTTACAGAACAGTTTGGCGAAGCGGCTCATCTCAAATCTCAGATTTCAGATCTCAAATCAAAAGCGGAATCGTGTTCGCGGCAGATTCGCGGATGGGCGGACAGTCTTCAAAACAGCGATATCAAGGGACAGCGGCATCTGAATGAAAATACTCGCGGCGTATATGAAGCGAAAAGACGGGCAGATGCGTTTGATAAACAAATACAGGAAACTCTGCGAAAGGCAAGGCCTCAGGATTATCCGGAGGAGGGAAAATGATCTCAGATTTGAAATCTCATATCTCAGAAAAAGAAATTTTAAATTTCAGAAAGAAAGTGAGAAAATAAAGTAGAGCAAAAAGAAGCCCAATGAAAGCCTTATATAAGCATAAGAAAAGTAAGAAAGTGGAAAAAGTGTGAAAAAGGCGCAAAAGAAACGCCCCCTTGCGGAGGCGTAAACCCGAAGATGCTATCTTCGGGGGAGTTCCACTTTTATATACTATACACAGTATCGGCTTGTTCGTCAAGTTATTTTAAGGATATTTTCATATAATGGCAATAGCAGTTAAAAAAGTTTTAGTCAGGCCGGTCAAGACGATAAAAAAAATGTTTCCACAGAAAAGGGTAATTGTATTTTTCCCACCTAATCGATTTTCTGCGGCTCTAAAAGCAGTTGCGGATTTCCAGTTGTCCATCGGTCATGGGCTTCTTGCAAAATGTCAATTTCCCGATAAAGTTGTCAAAGCAGATGGATATGTGTTACAGCGGCCATTGCTGTGGCGATAAACCATGAAAGCCTTATATAAACACAAGACCCCGGTTAGATAGCTAAAGCGTCCTCAAGCAGCTAACTAACGCCCCGATGAGATAGCCGAAACGGGAAACATCCCAGTTAGATAGCTGCGGCATCTAACGGGGCAAGCAAGCGGGCCGTTACTATCCAAAGACCTCAAGGCGAAAATGTTAGATTATGATGATTATTGGTTCCCTGCTGCAATCCCAAAGGAGTGTTCCCTGTTGCTGACCCAGTGAAGCTTTCCCTGTAGCAAGTCAATGTAAGCAGCACTCGGGAATGACATTACTTCTCGGGAATGACATTACTTCCCGGGAATGACAATGACATTTTCCCTGTATTGAAATACGGAAATAAAAAGCAAAATAAAGGATTTCCAGCGTATCAGCAAAGACGAATATCTTGAAATACTGCGGAAAAACGGATTTGTTATTCAGACAAGCCAGAAACGTTTGTTTTAAAAAGAGATTGCCGCGGCCTGCGGCCTCGCAATGACGACTCGTCGCCGTGCCGGCGACGGCTAAACAAACCCGCCGTGAAACGGCGGGCTAAATAACCCCGTCCCCCATCCTTCGTCCGCCGAGACGGACTACGGAGGGCAGGCAGGTGCGGGGGCTAAACACGGAAAACGAACCCCCGGTAAAACCGGGGGCTAAACAATGATTGTCTTTTTTGTTTTTATTCGCTTTTGGGGTTTTTTATTGCAATATATTTAGTAAAAGATTATAAGATAAGGCTTTAAATCCATTAAAAACGGAGACTTAGGTGGCGATAACGGATTTTTATGACGACCAATATCCTGCCCTAAACAGTGTATAAACAACAAGTTATGAATCCCGTTAGAACCAGACAGTAAAAAGCAGCCGTCAATGAGCGATAACGGCTTGTTTCTAATGGGATTGGAATATAATTAGAAAGTTTCTAACGGGATGAATAATAAAAGACAGAATTTGAAAAAGCCGAGCAGTCAGCCGCCAAAACAGCAGCCGCCAATCGGTGCAAAAATGCCCTTCAAGTGGATTCTGATGGCGCTTCTCGTCGTTACTCTTATGATGACGTTCGAAGTGTATCAGCAGCGGGATGGGATAAGAGACGACGAGTTCATCAAATATATTTTGGAGGGGAAAATCGAAAGCGTAGAAATCGCTGAGGGTCAGATAACCGGAAAGTTCAACGCGGCAGGAATAGAATCGCGTCCGCAGAAGGCCCCCAAGACGTTTAGTGTCGGTTATCATCCTGAAATGCTGCCGGATATAACAACAAAGCTTCAGGCGGCAAATGTCGAATGGACAGTCGTTAAGCCGCAGATATGGATTTCACTTCTGGGCTGGCTGCCGCTTGTGCTTGTGTTCGCGTTCATATATTTTGTTTTTATCAGAAACGCCCGCAACGGTCCGGGTATGCTGATGAGCTTCGGAAGAAGCAAGCATAGAATGCAGGGGAAAGAGCAGATAAAAGTAACTTTTGATGATGTCGCAGGGATCGATGAGGCAAAGGAAGAGGTCGCGGAGATTATAGAATTTTTAAGATATCCGAAGAAATTCCAGAAAATCGGCGGGCGCATACCCCGCGGTATTTTATTAGTTGGCCCGCCGGGCTGCGGGAAAACGCTTCTGGCGAAGGCAATCGCAGGACAGGCAAATGTGCCGTTCTTCAGCATTTCGGGCAGCGATTTTGTCGAAATGTTTGTCGGCGTCGGCGCTTCGCGAGTCCGCGATTTGTTCAAGAGCGCAAAGGAGAATTCGCCCTGCATAATATTTCTGGATGAAATTGACGCAATCGGCAAAAAACGAGGGCCGGGTTTTGTAAGCGGCGGACACGATGAAAGAGAACAGACCTTAAACGCGATTCTTGTAGAGATGGACGGATTCGATACAAACGACCAGGTTATCGTAATGGCGGCTACGAATCGCGGAGATATACTCGATAAGGCACTGACGCGGCCCGGCAGGTTCGACAGGCAGGTCTATATTCCTCTGCCGGATGTCAAGGGAAGAACAGAGATACTGAAAATACACGGGAAAAAGATCAAGATGGGACCGGATGTGGACCTTGAAGTAATAGCCAGAGGAACGCCAATGTTCAGCGGCGCCGACCTTGAGGCGATTATAAATGAGGCCGCGATATCGGCAACGATGAACAATAAGAACTTTGTCGAGATGGAAGACCTTGAAGAGGCGAGAGACAAAGTTCGCTGGGGCAGACAAAAGCGCAGCAGGGCCGTTGACCAGGCGGATAAAAAAATAACGGCTTATCACGAGGCCGGCCATACACTGGTGCAGTCAATGCTGAAAGACGCCGACCCGCTGCATAAGGTTAGTATTATTCCGCGAGGCCCGATGGGCGGAGCGACTTTTTCGCTGCCTGAAAAAGACAGAACACACTACACAAAAAAATACTGCATGGCGGAGATACAAGTATGTTTTGGCGGCAGAATAGCGGAAGAGCTTTTCTGTGATGATATCTCAAGCGGGGCACAGATGGATATTAAAACGGCCACTTCACTTGCGAGGGAAATGGTTCAAACGTGGGGGATGTCTAAAGAACTTGGGCCGATAGACTACAGTCCTCAGACACCAGATATGTATTTCGGGATAGGCGGGGCGGAATATTCGCAGAAGACCGCCGAAGTAATTGATAGTGAAGTTAAAAAACTAATAGACCAGGCTTATAAGGCCGCCAGGGGAATTATAGAAGGCAACAAGGATAAACTTCAGTCGATAGCGGAAACGCTTTTGAAATATGAAACGCTCGACGCATCCGAAGTAAAAATAATACTCGAAGGCGGCTCGTTAACTAAACCGACCGTAGGCGATTTGCTGAAGGTTGAGCAGGACAAGATAAAACAGCAGGGCGCGGAAAAGCCGGCTGAAGAAAAGGAATAAAGATTTTACAGTTTGCAAAGGGGGAAAATGCGCAGAAGGTATCTTTTAGTATTAGCTATTTGTGCGGCGGGAAGTTTGTTTTTCTCAGCAACTGCGTGGGCTGAAGGAATACCGCTCACTAACGTTCGCGGCTCTGAACCCCGCCAAGGTGTTGGCGGGGTTAAACCGGCTGAGAAAATCAGGGATGATTTCGCACAGGTAGAGCTTATCTTTCAACACGATACAGTTCTGCCGGACTCGAACAGCGCAATCCAGATAAAATTCAATCTCGAAAAAGACTGGCATTTCTACGCGGATTCAAACACGGCGCCGCAGCGAATGAACCTGAAATTAACGCCGGCGGGCAAAGGACTTATCTTCTCTGAGCCTGTTTTCCCAAAGGGGCAATTATATTTTGATAAGGTTACAAATCGGAACCTGTCAGTTTACAGCGGGGCTTTCAGCGTTTTTATTCCTTTTAAAGCGGACGTAAACAGCCGGACTACTGAAGTGGAAGTAACAATAGACGGCCTTTCCTGCTCGGAGCAATTGTGCAGAAAGGCATCTTATGAACTTTCAAAAAAACTGGACATATCAAAATCCGCGGAGATGGATAGGCCGGCGTTTTTAATTTCTGCTGAACCCCGCCATAGTGATGGCGGGGCTAACCAAATTAAACCGGCGGTGGTTTTGTCTCTTGCGGTAGCAGCGGGGCTTTTGCTTAATGTTATGCCGTGCGTCTGGCCTATCCTGCCGATTATCGTGATGCGACTCGTCGCGCAGGCAAAACAAAACAAGGCAAAAAGCATCGTTCTGGGTTTTGCGTTTGCCTTAGGTATCGTTGTATTTTTTGCCGCTCTTGCCGCAGTTAGCATAATTCTCAAACTCGGATTCGGGATAATCTTTCAGTGGGGCGACCAGTTCAGAAATACCGGCTTTGTTATCGCGATGTCGCTGCTGATGGTTGTGCTGGCGTTATATATGTTCGGATTATTTACATTCGGCATACCAGCGTCAATTAGCGGGTCAAACAAACAAAGCGGAGGTTTTGCAGGTTCGGTCGGAATGGGATTTTTGGCGGCGGTACTGAGCACACCGTGCAGTTTTGCGATTCTCACTTTTGTTCTTGCCTGGGCGCAGACTCAGCCGATACCGCTTGCGACGATAACAATTCTTCTGATAGGCATCGGAATGGCTCTGCCCTATGTAATATTGACCGCTATTCCCGGTCTTCTTGAAAAAATACCAAAGCCTGGCAGATGGATGGAGCTTTTCAAACACGCCACCGGTTTTGTCCTGCTGGCAATAGGAGTAAAACTGCTCGAAGCAGTGCAGCCCTTCGCCCCCGCTCAGGGCAGGCCGGAAAAAATTATAGATATTCTCTATTATGCGGTTTTGCTTGCGGTCTGCGTTTGGATGTGGGGAGTTTGGGTTGGGTATAATACTCCCAAAGCAAAAAAATGGCTGATAAGATTAGCGGCAATTGGTCTGGCGGTTATATTCGGTTTTATATTTCTGACTGAGCCGGAAAAAGGACTAATCAACTGGCAGGATTACGATGCACAGTTAATCAATTCAGCACAAGAGGCCAATCAGCCGGTGCTTATCAAGTTTACGGCTGACTGGTGTTTTTCCTGCAAAGTTTTAGATAAGACGGTATATTCGAGCAGGAAAATTGCTGATTTGATAAAGCAAAAAGGCGTGCTTGCGATAAAAGCGGATACAACAGGCTATGATTACCCTGCGGCAAAAGCGCTGAAAGAAATTTATAACGAGCCTGCCGTGCCGGTAACCGTTCTGCTTCTGCCGGGGAATAATACTCCGGTCAAACTCCACGGCAACCTTATAAAAAATGAACTATTAAAAAATTTGCAGGGTCTTAAGAACGCATCAGAATAATGGCCGACAAGCAAAAAGCAAACCCGCTTCGCCCGCCTGAGGTTGGACGAAGCGAGGCGAGAGAGCGCGTCAATGCGATTTGGCCGATATTGAAGAAGGCCTATCCGCAGGCAAAATGCGCACTGGAACATTCCGATGCGATTGAGCTTCTTATCGCGACAATCCTCTCGGCACAATGCACCGATGTGAGGGTAAATATCGTAACAAAAACACTTTTTAAAAAATATAAAACCGTAAAAGACTGGGCAAAGGCGCCGCTCGAAGAAATCGAGCAGGATATAAAAAGCACGGGCTTTTACCGCAACAAGGCCTTTAATATAAAAAACGCCTGTCAGAAAATAATAGATGATTACAGCGGCAAAGTGCCGAATACAATGGATGAACTTCTGCTGCTCAACGGCGTCGGCAGAAAAACGGCAAATGTGGTTTTAGGCAACGCATTCGGCGTGCCCGGCATTGTTTGCGATACGCACGTTATAAGATTAAGCAGAAGACTTGAGCTTTCGGCCAACACAGATAATCCGGAAAAGCTCGAAATTGACCTTATGGAAATAGTGCCGAAGGAAAACTGGACTTTTTTCAGCCATCTGCTAATCTTTCACGGCAGAAATATATGCAAAGCACGCAGGCCGGATTGCGGCATCTGCCCGATTGCAAAATACTGTCCGGCAGCGGATAATCCGAAGCTGTGGTAATCCCCCACACCAATGTCCTGGTGTAAGGGAGGAAGTTATGGAGAAAAAAATAAAAATGGAATATTTATCAAAAAAATGTTTAAAACTTGTTACATTGGTGTGGGGGTAAATGGAAAGGCAATGAAATGAGCGAAAAAATAGCAAGATTTGGCGTGGCGACCGAAGAAACCTGGCGGGTATTCAGGATAATGGCGGAATTCGTCGAAGGTTTTGAGGAGCTTGCGACAATCGGGCCGGCTGTTTCGTTTTTCGGCTCGGCACGAATAAAACCGGACGACAAATATTATAAACTTGCGGAAGAAACGGCGGGAATTTTAGCCAAGGCCGGTTTTGCGATTATTACCGGCGGCGGCAGCGGAATAATGGAAGCGGCAAACAAAGGCGCCGCACAGGCAGGCGGTAAAAGCATCGGCTTAAATATCGAGCTGCCGCACGAACAGATGCCGAACAAAGATCAGAATCTTTCGCTGCATTTCAGATATTTTTTCTGCGGCGGATTCGGCACAATGGATGAGTTCACCGAAGCTCTTGTCCTGATTCAGACCTTCAAACAGGCGTATTTTCCTGTAGTTCTTATGGGCAGCGATTACTGGGCGGGACTTGTCGAATGGATGAAAAAAGATATGCTGGCCGAACACAGGTTCATTGAGCCTGGAGATATGAATGTTTTTACTGTTTGCGATGACCCGCAGAAAGCCGCACAGGTAATCATTGATTTTCAGAAATCCGGCAAGAAAATCGGACTGCAGGAGCCGAGCGGCCTGAAAAAAACTTAACCTCCCTGCGAGCAATAAAATTTTTCTTCCAGGATAAGGAAATACTCGTTATCTCAGGAGTGTCGTAATATGTTAATAGTAGTTCTTTTGTCTGCTTTTGTATTATTTTTAATAGCTTATTTTGTTTATGGCAGATTTTTGGAAAAGCGGTATGACGTGGACGATAACAATCCCACGCCAAGCCATACCGATTACGATGGTATAGACCGGGTTCCGGCCCATAAAGCAATTCTGCTTGGACACCATTTTTCGTCGATTGCGGGCGCCGGTCCTGTGGTCGGGCCGATTATCGCGGCAATTGCCTTCGGCTGGTTTCCGGTTCTTCTTTGGATTATCATCGGCACTATCTTTATCGGAGGCGTGCACGATTTTTCCGCATTGATCGCTTCCATACGCAATAAGGCTCGTTCTATTGCAGAAATTGCAAAAGAATATATGTCGCCTCTGGCATATAAGCTTTTCCTGATTTTTATCTGGTTGACAATTGTATATGTTATAACGGTATTCACAGACTTAACTGCCGCCACCTTTGTTGAAGATGGAGGCGTGGCTACTTCTTCCATTATGTTTATGGCATTGGCAGTCGGCTTTGGCCTTTTTGTTTATCGGCTAAAATTATCTGTATTATGGTCGTCGCTGTTTTTTGTCCCCCTGGTATTTGTATGTGTATGGTTGGGGCAAAAAATGCCTATATCCACTGATAAAATTCTGGCGATTGTAGGCAGCAATCCTGCAAAGACATGGAGCTTGCTGCTGATTTCTTATTGTTTCGCCGCATCTGTAATGCCGGTATGGATTTTATTACAGCCGAGGGATTATTTATCGAGTTTTTTACTTTATGCCTCGGTAATAGGCGGGTTTTTGGGAATATTATTTGGCGGATTTTCTATTGCCTATCCGGCCTTTACCGTTTGGGCCGATCCGCAATTGGGCTCGCTGTTTCCGATTTTATTTATCACGGTGGCCTGCGGCGCCTGTTCAGGTTTTCATGCAATAGTTGCTTCCGGAACAAGTTCAAAACAGTTAAACAAAGAATCTGATGCGAAACCCATAGCTTACGGCGCAATGCTGATAGAAGGAATTGTGGCTGTCATATCTTTAATTACTGTAGCTATGATAGCAAAAGACGATCCGCTTATTACTAAAGCGCCGCTGGTAATTTACGGGACCGCTATGGGCAAATTTTTGTCGGTATTCGGGATATCGCAAAAGCTTGGTTACTCTTTTGGGCTTTTAGCCCTGTCCACTTTCATTCTTACAACTTTAGATACCGCTACAAGATTGAACCGATATATTTTTGAAGAATTTTTTGGGCTTAATGACACCCGTTGGCGCGGCCTGTCCACAATTGCCACCCTGATTTTGCCGACAATATTTGTGCTTATGAGTTTTAAAGACCCCAGCGGCAAATTAATACCGGCCTGGAAAATAATTTGGCCGGTCTTTGGCGCTACAAATCAGCTCTTGGCGGGGCTGGTTCTATTGGTTATTTTTGTATGGCTCAGTAAAAATGGCAAGAAAACATTTTTTGTGCTCGTCCCGATGGTCTTTATGAGCGTTATGACGATTTGGAGTCTGATTCTGCTGTTAAAACAATACCGATTTTCTGTAGTTGGCATCATTGCGGCTATACTCCTGTTCCTGGCATTTATTTTGATTTTCGAAGCCTTCAGAGCAATGAGAAAAATCTTGCACTTTTAAGGAAACAATAAAAACTTTACTTCTTAGTCGTAATAAGATTTAAGTACAGGTTGCTAACTTCAGCAGATAATTTTTATCCGGGCCGCCTAAATGCTGCCAGGGCAGAATTTCATCAGGCTCAAATTTTCTTGCCGCGAGTTTGTTTAAATCAAGACCGAACTTTTCAAATGCCTTTTGCCATAAATCAAATTTGAAACACTCATCCCACAAATCAAATTTCGCGCCGCTTTTATACGCATATTCAATAACATCACAAAGCCTCCTGTCGCCTCTGCCGATGGCTGATTCGAGGAGACTTGCCTGTATATTATGAAATTTAAAGTTTAAAAATCTTGCGTTAAGTTTTCTTTTTTCAGCTAAGATAATGTCTTTGACGTTTCTAAAATATTCCTCGCTTTGCTGCCCAGAAAAGCCGAAGGGTGTGTGGGCCTTGGGCACAAACCAGCTTACCGCAGCGTTTATCTTGGCAACTTTGCCGCAAATTTTTCTTCGCAATACCGCAAGGTCATGGCAAAGTTTTACTATATTTTTAATGTCTTCCTCTGTTTCAGTCGGCAGACCTGCCATAAAATAAAGTTTTACGCCTTCAAAGCCCTGCCTGTAAGCCTCTTCAATGGCAGCGAAAAGATTTTCATCTGTAATAGGTTTATTGATAATTTTGCGAAGTCTTTCACTTGCCGCCTCAACCGCGATAGTCAAGCCGCTCTTGCGAACTGACGATGCGAGTTTCGGCAAAAGTTTTAATTGAACATCAACCCGCAGACTCGGCAAAGATATTCCAACACGGCGAGGCTGAAAATATTCATTCAGCAGGCTTATCGTTTCTTCAAGATACGGATAATCAGCCGTTGAAAGACTAAAAAGGCCGATTGTATCGAGACCGGTCGCGGCATAAGCTGCTTTTGCGATTTCGAGAATTCGTTTTGGACTTCGAAATCGCAGCGGCCTTCTGCAAAAACTCGCCTGGCAGAAATTGCATCTGCCCGGACAGCCGCGCATAACCTCAATACTTATCCTTTCGTGAACGGCCTGCATAAAAGGCACAATCGGCTTTTCCGGCACGACAGAATTATCAAGGTCATCTACGACAGCATCGGTAATCCGCGGCGGCGAGCTATTGTAAAGCGACGGCACATAAATAAAAGGGAACTTTTTAGCGGCTTCCATTAAAATATTTTGCTTCGGGGTATTGTTTTTTTTGTGTTCAATCAGGAATTTCGCAAGTTCAACAGCCGCCTCTTCAGCCTGTCCTAATAAAAACATATCGAAAAACTCCGCGACAGGCTCGCAGCAGTTCGCCATACCGGCCCCACCTAAAACAAGCGGATGCTCTTTGTTACGGTCTTTACTCCTAAATGGAATGCCGGCAAGGTCAAGGGTGTTTAAGATACTTGTATAACAAAGCTCATTTGTCAGGCTGAAACCTATTATGTCAAAATCCGCGACCTTTGCCTTTGATTCGAGGGTATAAAGCGGAATATTTTTCTGCTTCATTATTTCCTGCGCATCAATCCACGGCAGGAAAACCCTCTCGGCAGCGATATCGGTGAGGCGGTTTAAAGTTTCATAAACGATAGCCATACCCGTATGACTCATTCCGATTTCATAAACATCGGGAAAGCATAAAGCGACCCTCAGGCCGCAGGCATCGAGATTCTTTTTTATCTGATTAACTTCGCCGCCGATATAGCGTGAAGGCGTTCTGACAAACGGCAGAAACTGATGCTCGACTATGTCTGCAAGTATTGCTGGTTTTCCCATTTTCATCGCGGCATTATAACATTTTCTGCCGTGATTGTAATTGATATTTGCTGTTGGATAACTGATAATGACCGAAATGAATCCCGTTAGAAATTATAAATGGAAAAGAGGATTTCTAACGGGATGAATCCTGTTAAAATAACAATGTGTAAGAGTTTGT
>JAPLMW010000071.1 GCA_026386845.1 Phycisphaerae bacterium | reverse complement strand
AAAAATACAATCGCAAAGGCAAGCTGCAACCCCGCTATCGGCGGAATAGCAAAAGGACAAATCGTAAGAGAAATAGACGCGCTCGGCGGAATTATGGGTATCGCAACAGACGCAACCGGAATACAGTTTCGACTTCTTAACCGCTCAAAAGGACCTGCTGTCCGCTCGCCGAGGGCACAAATCGATAAATATAAATACTCCGATTTTGTCCGAAATGAACTTGAAAAAACTCCCAATCTTGCAATCGTTGAAGCATTAGTCGCTGAAATCCTTGTCGAAAATAACCAGGTTAAAGGTATTCTATGCACAGACGGCAAAATTTATAACTGCGGGACGGTAATTGTCGCAACGGGAACATTTCTGAAAGGCATAATGCACACCGGCAACAAACAATGGCCGGCAGGGAGATTGGACGAACCTGCTGCGAATGAATTATCGGATTGTCTGCAAAAAATCGGGCTTGAAGTAAAACGATTAAAGACAGGCACGCCGCCGAGGCTCGATGGGAAAACAGTGGATTACGATAAAATACAAATTCAGTATGGCGACGAAAAGCCTGCGGCGGCGACGAAAAGCCTGCGGCGTTTTCGTTCGAGACCCTCGCAATAAAACAAAAACAAGTCCCCTGCTGGATAACATACACAAATGAAAAAATTCATAAACTTTTGCTCGACAATCTCGACAGAGCGCCGCTTTATACGGGGCAGATAGTATCCACGGGGCCGAGATACTGTCCGAGCATTGAAACGAAAGTTATCCGTTTTGCGGATAAAAACAAACATCAGGTATTTCTTGAGCCGGAAGACGAAAACATAACAACAATTTACTGCAACGGCATAAGCACATCGGTGCCGCAGGATGTGCAGGAGCAAATGATAAAACTAATGGCGGGGACTGAAAACGCAAAAATCGTTCATTACGCTTATGCGATTGAATACGACTACTGCCCTGCCGTTCAGTTAAAGCCGAGTCTTGAGACGAAAAAAATCGGCGGGCTGTTTCTCGCGGGGCAAATTAACGGAACGAGCGGATATGAGGAAGCGGCCGGTCAGGGAATTATCGCAGGGGTAAACGCGGCAAGATTATTAGACAAAAAAGAGCCGTTAATCCTCGGCAGAGACCAGGCATATATCGGCGTGATGATTGACGATTTACTTACAAGACAAATCGACGAGCCATATCGAATGTTTACATCGAGAGCGGAATGGCGAATGAGCTTAAGGTCTGATAACGCGGATAGAAGATTGACTCAAATCGGCAAAACGGTCGGACTTGTCAGTGAAAAACGATGGGAAAAGTTTCAACTTAAACTTTCACAAATTGCCGCACTTGCTGAGTTTCTCAAAACTACCCGCAAAGACGGCGTTTTGCTCTGGCAGCAATTAAAACAGCCAAATAGTCCACTGGCAGAAAATTTATCTGAATTGCCAATGATAAAACAGATGAACTTCAACTCCAATGTTATCGAAGCTGTAACAATCGACGCAAAATACGAGGGCTACTTAATTAAACAGGAAAACATTGTCGCCAAACAAAGGAAGATGGAGAATTATAAACTGCCGCAAGGGATAGATTACGACAAAATCGAGCATCTTCGCGCAGAAGCAAAAGAAAGACTCAAACAGTTTCAGCCATATACATTAGGACAGGCGGGCAGAATCGGGGGAATTACACCGGCTGATATTACGGTGATACAGATACATTTGAAGAAAGGAAGTAAGGACATAAAGAGGTAAGGAAATAAGGAAAATATGGCAAACGGTTGCGGTTGCGCGGCTCGAAATAAAATCAAATATCAAAAATTGAAAATAAAACTACTCCGATGAGATAGCCAAAAGGCGTATCACAGATACAATATGGTTTAAATAGCGAATTTTAAAGAATAAATATGCCCCAGTGGAGAAAAACTAACAACCATTACCTATTTGCCCAGGTCAGTTGCTATTATTGACCATAACATCTTTTGTTTAATAGACTTATATTCTTACACGGTCTATACTTTACGAGTCTTTTTACTGGCAATAATACGGCAAAACCTTATAATATACCGGTATATCTCAAAATTATTCTTTTTTAAGTATTTTTTTACTTGCACTTATCGAGGTAGTCGACGATAATAATTAAGTAGGCATATTTTACGGTTAGTTTGCGCGAAAGGAAAATGTTATGAATGAAACAAATGAACCTAAAAAAACAGGAAAAATTAAAGGACGTAGCCCCCGATATCCAAGCATTAGCTTACGGGATGCTGTTGAAAAAGCCCGAGCGTTGTACAAGAAAGAAGGCAGAGCGCTTGTACCACGGCAAGTTGCAGTAAAAGCGTGGGATTATAAGGCTTTGCATGGTAAATCTATGACGATGCTGGCTTCTGTTGCTCAATATGGTCTTCTTCGCAATCAAAGCGGCAGTGTTGGGATTTCTGAAGATGCTTTTGTGATAATAGAAGCTCCCCCTGATTCACCGGCGAAAAATGAAGCATTGGAAAGATGTTTGAGGACACCAAATATATTTGACGAGATACTTCAGAAACATCCTGAGAGTTTGCCATCAGACGATACGCTGAAATGGGATCTTAAACAAAACGGATTCTCAGAACAGAGTGCAAGTACGACAATATGGTGCCTCCGAGATACGATTGCGTTTATTAAGGAACAGGTAAAAGATTATGATGGCAGCAATGCGGTAATTAAACAAGAAGAAGCTTCTAATCCGGAATCGACGCCTATGAAAGTTGTATCTCAGCAAATATCCAAACCTATTACGGGCGGGGTTACTTGGAATTTCCCGCTTCTTGGCAAAACGGCCTCTGTGAGCATCTCGGGCGGAGAACCAGTACAAGAAGAAGTGGACTTATTGATAAAGCTATTACAAGCTTTCAAATCAGGGCTTGATAAGAAAAGCATGGATAATAAAGCAAATAATCAGGAATAAAATAGGCCACCAGTGAGTAACTGGTGGCCAGCATTTTACTATTCCCAAGAGTTCAAGGAAACAAACCCTTGGGCCGGGTAGAACCCGAAATTTTGTAAGCAACACTATTATCGGCATTTCTACCTGTAAGTCAAGAGCTTTCCAGAAAGGATTTTGGAAATGCGTACAAAAAGGTACCCATTCCCTGCGCCTATTGGTTACCGGCGAGTTTTTGTCCGGTATTTTCGACACTGGCGGACTGGGAAGTTAGTATTTCCTAAAAATGCAGAGGTTTTCTGTTTCTTAGTGAAATGTTAATTTGACAAATGGGGATGGCTTTTATGTCATCCCCATTTTTATTTTTTTCTGCTTCAATGGTTACTGACCCGCGGTTTATTCCTGCATTGTTTTGACGAAACTATCGGCTTCAGCAATTGATTTTTCCATCTCCGTTATCAATCGGCCGATATCGGCTTCCATCGTGCCAAGCTCGGTTTGAAGCGAAGCGATGGCCTGGGCATTGAGATTATGCTTTAAAAACAATACCTGGTCGCGAAAAGCCGATAAAACCGGCTCGATTTTGCTCTCGGCCTGCTTCATCGAACCAATTAACTGCGCGTATCTGGCGCGGGTCTGGTCCAGTTTTTTCTTACTGGCTTCTTTTAACTCGGAATTTTTATACTGGTCAAGCTCCTTCGTCCATTCGTCAAAGAGGGCCTGTGCGACATCTTCAACATCGCTAATCCGTTTTTTGACGGCAGAAGCCTTCGATTCGCTCTTGTCAAGCTCGCCTTTAAGGATATCATACTTTTCCTGCAACTTGCCGTCTTCAACTTTGACAACGCTTCGGAACTTATCCATCGCAGAAACGAACTGCTCCTTGGTCTGCTGCTGGGCGTCACGGGCATCCTTCACACGGTCAACAAGGATATCCCTTTTGTATTTGCCGAATTTCTCCATTGTGCCGTAATAAAGACTATTACAGCCTGCCGCAAATAACAATACAACCGATACTACCGCCGCTTTTTTCATTTTTACGCTCCCTGAGAATACATAAATTCCAAATATGATTTTACACAGAAGCGGCGACAAAACAAGACTGGAAATAAAAAAGAATTGTCCGCTTAGGTCCGCGAGGGGATGGCTGACGCCAGATGGCTTACGCCAAGAGAAATATCAGCTTTGGGTGGAGGAAATAACAGTTACATCGGCGTCGGGCAAGTGGTCCTGCTCGGCTGGTCTGAAAGGTAAGGGTTCTGCGAACTGGACGGCTATGCGTTTGAGATAGCTGCCGGGGCCGCTGATGCGGCAAATCTTCGCCGTGCGAGTGAATTTTCTTTCCTGAATAACGCCATCGGGCGTAAAAAACGGCACTGAAAATCTTGCGGTTATCTGCTGGCCGCGGGCGGGAATAGTCCTATTGTTATAACAGGTAAACGCCATGCCGCTGCTGCTTACATCAACCAACTGGCCTCGCAGTGTCCTGCCGTCGCCATCAGAATTAAACCAGACACTGCCGCCTAATTTGAGACGCTGCTCTCTTCGGCGCTCTTTGAAATCTCCGCTTTCAACGGGGCTGCTGGAAGAATCCTTCGAAATCCACAACGCCTTCTCAACAACGGCCTTCCAGTCGCTTTCGCTAAAACCATGCTCAACGATCTGCGGGGTGATATGAGATATGAATCTTGCATTCTTAGGCATAACGGCCCTTGCGCCGCAGATGACTCTGCCATTATAAACATAAAGATTCAGCGGGGCAGCGGTCGCAACCGGACGATTGGCAATCGCCTCTGAAATGAGCTTTTCTATCTGAGGAACATCCATCCCGTTAGAAATCCTTAAATTTGCGCTCTAAATATTTTGTTATCTTAGCAAGATTTTGTCCCATCAGAAATCTTCTCTTCTCTATTTACGATTTCTAACGGGATCCATACCATAGCCTTTTGAAAGATTATCAGACCATTATAGTATCGGTAATTAACGAGGTGACTTTACCAAAAACTATTCGGCAAGGCGGAATGTGTCCTGCGCTATGGCAAGCTCCTCATTTGTGGGTATCGCGAAGACTTTTACCCTGCTGTCGGCGGAACTTATAAGACCTTCTTTGCGGACGGTTTGTTCGTTTGCCGCGGGGTCTATTTTTATGCCTATTTGCTCCAGATTTTCGCAGACCTGCGCCCTGACATCGGCGGCATTTTCCCCTATGCCGCCTGTAAAAACCAGAGCATCAAGTCTGCCGAGAGCCGCTGTATAAGCACCGACGTATTTTTTTATTCGGTAACAGAAAATATCAAAGGCAAGCATAGCCCGCTCATTACCTGCCAGAGCCTGGTCGCGCAGATTACGCATATCGTTTGAAACGCCCGATATGCCGAGCAGGCCGCTTTTTTTGTTGCACATATTATTAAGCTCGTCAATGCTGTAGCCTTTTTCCGAAAGGTAAAACAGTATTGCAGGATCGAAATCGCCGGTGCGCGTGCCCATAACAAGACCTTCAAGAGGGGTAAGGCCCATCGAGGTGTCAACACTTTTGCCGGCCTTGACGGCCGTTATCGAACAGCCGTTGCCGAGATGACAGGTAATAACGTTTATATCATATTTGTCCCTGCCCATTATCTTAGCGCAGCGCCTGGCAACATACCTGTGGCTTGTGCCGTGGAAGCCGTATTTTCTTACGCGAAATTTTTCATAGATTTCATAAGGCAGTGCGTAAATATAGGCGACCTTCGGAATAGTTGTGTGAAAAGCCGTATCAAAACAGGCGACCTGCAATGCTTTCGGCAGACCTTTCTGCGCGGCCTTAATGCCTGTAAGATTAGGCGGATTGTGCAGCGGAGCAATGTCGGCAAATTTCTCTATCGAGGCAATAACTGTATCATCAATCACAACTGAGCCGGTGAATTCTTCGCCGCCGTGAACAACCCTGTGGCCGACTGCGGAAATTTCGGAAACATTTTTTATAACACCTGTCTGAGGAGCAACGAGCGTATCGAGAATCAGCTTCATACCGGCTGAGTGGTCGGCCACTTTTGTCCGGATTTTATGCTCTTTCGAGTCGCTGAAATGATTTAACTGCGAGTTTTCTTCGCCGATTTTTTCGAGAAGTCCTTTCGCAAGTACTTTTTCAGCAGGCATTTCGAACAATTGATACTTGATTGAACTGCTGCCGGCGTTGATAACGAGAACTTTCATCCCGCACCTTCTTTATGTTTAATTCTGTTTAAACCTTTTATAATGCTATTTTTCATTTCGTCTCTCAATAAAACAATATCAAAAATTTGAATATTTAGAAGGTGCGGGATTCATTGGCTGCTGGCCCTTTCTGCCTGAATCGTTAGAGATAATTAAACAGTTTATTATAACAATCATCGGCATAAGGTCAACGGAATTTCAATTCTATTACGCAAAACCGCGGTATTTTAGGCGGAAATAGGCGATTTTTTAAGTTTTTAACGGTTCTAAAATTTATAAAAAATGACCTTGAAAGACGGTTAATATCCATCTAAAATCAGTCAGATTTTTAAAGGACGTGGAAATGTTTGTTATTCCTGCAATAGATATCCTCGGCGGCAAATGCGTTCGCCTTATACAAGGCGAATACAACCGCTACATAAACTACGAAGATAACCCTGCCAAAAAGGCGATTGAATTCCGCAATGCCGGCGCCGAATGGCTGCACATAATCGACCTTGACGGCGCAAAAATCGGCAGATGCGTCAATACCGATACGATTCGCCAAATCGTCCAGGAGGCAAAAGGGTTAAAAATCCAGGTCGGCGGCGGCATCCGCGACAGAGACTCCATCACAAAAATACTCGATATGGGAGTTACAAGAGTAATCCTCGGCACTAAGGCTGTAAGCGATTTTGAGTGGTTCGGCAGAGTCGCACAGGAATTTGCCGGCAAAATCGTCCTGAGCCTCGATGCGAGAGGAAGCAGAATCGCAACCGATGGCTGGAAAAAGGACAGCTCGCTGGAAATTACCGAACTTGCGAAAAAAGCCGCCCAGCTTCCGCTTGCAGCGATTATTTACACAGACATAAACAGGGACGGTATGCTGGCCGGGCCAAATATCGAAAGAACCAAACAATTGGCTGAAGCTGTAAACCTGCCTGTTATCGCGGCCGGCGGCGTAACAACCATTGAGGATATTACGAAACTAGCCGAAACCAAGGTGATTTCCGCGGCCATTGTCGGCAGAGCACTCTACGAAGGCACAATAAACCTCGCTGAAGCGATAAATCTCTGCAAAAAACAGCCATAATTCACATTCCGCATCAGACCAAATTTCTTTTGACCCCGCACCTTCTTTTTATTCGATTTTCGCATTTGATATATATGATATATCAAGCTATTATCTTTATGGTTTTTCAAAAATATATTTCTGAATATTTAGAAGGTGCGGGGTTGACTGTCAGGTTAAAGTCATTATACTAATCCCGTTAGAGACAAAGCTTTACAGCTTGATGCCAGTCCCATTAGAAACAAAGCATTTATGATACCTGCAACTGTCAATCCTGACCGTTGTCGGAAGTCTCTAACGGGACTAATCGACTTAAACAACCCTCCACCGCAGGTCCACCTGAGGCGGATAAAGGTGGGGGCTAAACACGCCAAAGCTTTTATGGAGGCAACTAATGCATAAAGACAAAATTGTTGCTGAGGGTATTACATTTGACGATTGTCTGCTAATCCCGGCCAAGAGCGATTTCGTGCCGACAGAGGCAGACACATCAACAAGACTTACAAATAATATAAAAATCCATATACCCATAGTGTCCGCAGCGATGGACACCGTTACCGAGTCCGCACTGGCAATCGCGCTGGCACAGGAAGGCGGTATCGGAATAATGCACAAAAATCTCGATATCGAGGCCCAGAGACGCGAGGTCGCAAAAGTAAAACGCAGCGAAAACGGCGTTGTCCTCGACCCTATTATCTTAAGCCCAAACCAGACGGTCCAGCAGGCAAGGCAGGTAATGGTGGAACAAAACGTTTCCGGCATTCCCATTCTTGACGGCAGAAGACTTGTCGGAATACTCACGCAGCGGGACCTGAAATTCCTCAGGGACGACAGCGTTAAAATCAGTGAGGTTATGACAAAAGATATCATCAATGCCCCTGCCGATACGACCCTCGAACAGGCAAAAGATATTCTGCAAAAACACAGGGTGGAAAAACTCCTGCTTGTTAACGACAAAGGAGAGCTGGCGGGCCTGATTACGATGCGCGATATTGACCGTTTTCAGCAGTTTCCAAATGCCGTTAGAGACAAACGCGGCAGATTAAGAGTTGGGGCGGCAGTGGGCGTAAAGGATTTCGACAGAATCGAAGCCCTGATAAAAGCAGAAGTCGATGTGCTGGTTGTCGATACGGCTCACGGCCATTCGCAGAACGTTATCGATACGGTAAAACATATAAAGAAGAAACATAATATCGACGTAATCGCGGGCAATGTCGCAACGGCAGAAGCAACGGTCGATTTGATAAAGGCAGGAGTCAACGCTGTTAAGGTCGGTATCGGGCCAGGCGCCATCTGCACAACAAGAATCATCAGCGGCGTGGGTGTGCCGCAGATTTCGGCTATTATGGATTGTGCCGAGGCAGCGGATAAATACGATATACCAATTATCGCCGACGGCGGCATAAGATTCAGCGGCGATATAACAAAGGCGATCGCGGCGGGAGCGTCGAGCGTAATGTTAGGCTCACTGCTTGCCGGCCTTGCAGAAAGTCCGGGACTATTGGTTATCTACAAAGGCAGACAGTTCAAGGAATATCGCGGAATGGGTTCGCTGGGCGCAATGGTAAAAGGCTCAGCCGACAGATACGGTCAGAAAAACTCGGCCGGCAAGGAAAAACTTGTTCCCGAAGGCGTCGAAGGCAGAGTGCCTTACCGCGGCTCGCTGAGTGATTTTGTTTATCAGCTTGTCGGCGGATTGCGGGCAGGTATGGGTTACTGCGGAGCGCCGACAATAGAGCAGTTACGCAAAGGCGGTAAATTCGTAAGAGTCAGTGCAGCAGGCGTAACGGAATCGCATCCGCACGATATTTTGATTACAAAAGAGCCGCCAAATTACTCAACAAGAGAAATGATCGAAGATTGATTCAGAAAGACTATGAACGAAACAATAGTCATCATTGATTTCGGCAGTCAATACGGTCAATTAATTGCGCGGCGGGTTCGTGAACATAACGTTTATTCGACAATTTGCCGGCCGAGCGCTTCGGCAAAAGAGCTTGCGAAAATAAAAAACCTCAAAGGTATAATTCTCTCCGGCGGGCCGGCAAGCGTCTATGCACCGAACGCGCCAACGGCCGATGAGAAAATCTTCGAACTCGGCGTTCCGGTTCTGGGCATCTGTTACGGGATGCAGTGGGGATGCAAGATACTGGGGGCAAAAGTCAAACAGGCTGCGAGCAGAGAATACGGCAGAGCGACTATCACAATCACCGATTCAAAAGATTTATTCGCAGGCGTCGGCGATACCGCAACAGTCTGGATGAGCCACGGCGACCAGGTCGAGGCCGTCAGTAAAGACTTCGACGCACTTGCAAAAACAAACACCTGCCCTTACGCAGCGGTGCGGAATAAAAACAAAAAGTTTTACGGTCTGCAGTTTCATCCGGAAGTTAGTCATACGCCGAAAGGCGATATAATGATGAAAAACTTTCTGTATGACATCTGTAAATGCAGCGGCGACTGGCAAATGAAAGATTTTGCCCAGCAGACAATCGAAAAAATCCGCAATCAGGCGAAAACCGGCACCGTTTTGTGCGGACTGTCCGGCGGAGTAGATTCGGCTATAACAGCGACGCTTGTCCATAAGGCCGTCGGAGACAGGCTTAAATGTATATTTGTTGACAATGGTTTGTTAAGGAAAAACGAAAGACAGCAGGTTGAAAGCACATTCAAAGACCATTTTCACATCGACCTGCACGTAGTTGACTGGAGCAGACAATTTTTATCCGCTCTAAAGGGCGTTACGGACCCGCAGAAGAAAAGAAAAATAATCGGGTACGAATTTATCGAGGCCTTCAAGTCCGAGGCAAAGAAAATACCCAATGCGAAATATCTCGCACAAGGAACATTATATCCTGATGTAATCGAATCAGGCAATAAAGACGGCAACCTGGCCGCCAATATAAAACTTCATCATAATGTCGGCGGTTTGCCGGCTGAACTGGGTTTTGAACTGATTGAGCCTTTGCGGGATTTGTTCAAGGATGAGGTTCGCCTCGTCGGCGAATATTTAGGGCTGCCGGAGGCAATCGTCTGGCGGCATCCGTTCCCGGGGCCGGGTCTTGCCGTGCGAATTATCGGAGAAATAACAGAAGAAAGACTTAAGGTCCTAAGAGAATCTGACGAAATACTCATTGACGAGATTAAGGCTGCCGGCCTATACAGAAAAGTTTCGCAGACTCTGGCCGTGCTTTTGCCGGTGGCGACCGTCGGCGTAATGGGCGACGAGAGAAGCTATGAAAACGTTATTGCGATTCGCTCGGTAGATACGAATGATTTTATGACGGCCGATTTTTCGAGGATTCCTTATGACGTGCTGGGCCTGATTGCAAACCGAATAATAAATGAAGTTCGCGGAATAAACCGCGTAGTCTATGATATTTCATCAAAACCGCCCTCAACAATTGAATGGGAATGAAAATGGATTTAAGATTTAAAATTTCAGCTTTGAAGTTTTTATTTTTAATCTGCATATTCAGTTTTCCGGCCTTTTCAATCGAGCCGAATGATGTAAATGACCCAAACGCGCCGATTCGCGCAACCGGTAATTTCTGGCAGGATGCGAAAGTATTTCCGAAAACGGCTTTCAGTGATGCGCAAAAAACATATTTCAACAGCAATAATCTGCTGCTGATTCTTATGGCAGGCGGCGGAAGCATCGCGCTGCACGACTCGCATGCCGATGACAAAATTGCGGACAACTTCAAAGACCATCGCTCGCTGCCTCACGATTTGGACAATTTCACGGATATAGCCGGCAATCCCGGTATTCATTTCGCGGCTACAGGTATTTGGTATGGGATAGCCGCCTACAAAAAAGATGATTTAAATATTCAGCGAAGCTGGGTAATGGCAAGGGCGCTGGCAGTTACCGGCGCAACGACGCTGATACTCAAGGGCATAGTTAACAACGATACTCCAAACGACAAAAGCTGGGCATGGCCGAGCGGACATACCGCAAGCTCCTTCTGCGTCGCGTCAGTGCTTGATGAATTTTATGGACCCAAAGTGGGCATCCCGGCTTATTTGCTTGCCGGTTTCGTGGGCTATCGAATGATGGACTCCGGCGACCACTGGGCGAGCGACGTTCTTTTCGGCGGAGTTTTAGGCTACGTAGTGGGACATGCCGTAGCCGGCGAAAATAAAAAACTTGAACTTGCAGGTTTTGAAATACTGCCACTCATTGCTCCTCACAGGGGTTCTGCTACAGGCATTATGCTGGCAAAAGAATTTTAATTTTTTAAGCCTTTAATATTTTACTTATCAAAGCCAAGAGATTTGCGTAAACCAATGAAACCCTAAGGGTTGTTCGTGTAACTTGGCGAGAGAAAATATCGCGCTGGGCTTTTCGCTGGCTGCGATATTCGGAACGAATCGCTTTATGCCGGGGATTTTTGGATACGTAAACAAACGCCGGGGGGATATTCAGGGGGACAAATTTTATCTTCACATCCCGAAAATATCTCTTCAATTTAGACTTTAAAAAAGGATTGTATTGAAATTGGATATAAGTCCTGGACTTGCTTGACAAAGCAAGAACTTCCTCCTTTTCTGATTCATCAAAAGCCGCAAGCGGCAGACTGGATACAATACAATCAAGATTATCAACATATCGCCCGCAATTTTTGACATCGTCATTGATAACTTTCAGCCGCGGGTCCTTTATCGCTTTTAACTGCTCACAAAAGCTGGGGTTGATTTCAAAACAGGTCAGTTTGCCGTTTTCGGGCAGATGCCGCAAAATTTCCTTTGTAACGGCGCCGGTTCCGGGACCAAATTCAACGATATCGGTTGCCCCGCCTATCTGACGGACCATCTTTCTGGCAAGAAATGGAGAACTTTCCGCTACTGCCCCAACCTGTTTTGGATGCTTTAAAAATTCACTAACAAATCTTATAAATTTCATCGCACTTCTATTTTAGCCTCATAGGGACGAATGCTCAAAGAAAAAAATTGATAATATTAACATTTATGCCCTTGGTTTTATTTTTCAATCCTGCGTAAAATTGAATAAGGCGGTAATTTTTGCTCAAGTAAAATCTTTTGAGGATTATTGATAAATTCAGCCTGTTCACTTTTGACGGTTTTCAACGGTTTGGACATTACTATCTCCGAAACACTACCGTCAGGCGATAACGCCTCAAGAGTTTCGCCTGCGAAAATCTTATTTCGCACAAAACAAATACAGCCGGATTCGACAGGCTCACCGCAGGCTTTCTCAGTTTTTTCATCAACAATATCGCCAACAAAGGTTGCGCCGCTGCCGGATAAACTCTTTTCGTAACTATAATCATCCGGCACAATCGAACCTTTCATAAAGCCGGCGGAATAACCCCTGTTTTTTACCCTGCTTAAAAGCTTGAGGCAATCCTCCGTGCTGATTTTTTTGCCGTCGATAAGCTGCCGATAAAGAGAAACAATTGAGGCAATATAATGTACTGATTTCATTCTGCCTTCGATTTTAAACGAGGCGACAGACGCATCTGCAAGAGGTTCAACAAAATCAAACAGTGCAAGGTCTTTGCAATTGAATATGTATTGTCCGCGCTGGTCTTCGAAAACAGGAAAATATTCACCCGGTCTTTTCTCCTCAACCAGATAATACTCCCATCGGCAGGGATGAGTACACTGGCCTCTGTTGGCTTTTCGGCCTGTAAGATAATCGCTTATTGCGCACCTGCCTGAATATGAAAAACAAACGGCGCCGTGGATAAAAACTTCAACTTCGATACCTGTCTGTTTTGCGTCTTTGCCTATCTGTTTTATCTGCTCCAGAGACAGTTCTCTTGCGAGATTCACCCTCGCTGCACCAATTTGTTTGTAAGCAAGAACGGTTTGACTGCTTGTGGTATTGGCCTGTGTGCTTATATGAATCGGCGTTTTTATCCCGGCCTTTTTAAGCTCAAAAATCAGACCGATATCAGAGACAATCAGGGCATCTGCGCCCATATCTTCAAGCTGACCGGCAATGTCCAGAAGTTTATCATATTCATCGCTGAAGGGATAAATATTGAGTGTAACACAACCTTTTTTGCCCATTTTGTGCAGAAATTCAAGGCCTTTGGCCGCTTCATCGAGCGTTAAATTGCCGGCGTAAGCCCTTAATGAGCCGAATTCTGTGCCGAAATAGACGCTGTCTGCGCCATATCGGGCCGCCCAGATAAGCTTTTCCAAAGTTCCCGCAGGTGCTGTAAGTTCAGGTTTCAAAAAGACTTCCTTAATATATTATAAACGATAATTTACAAGTATATCGCACTGATTAAAATAAAAAATCAAAATTTTTGTTGAAAATTAGCCTCAATTGCTCATAATGAAGGGTTCAGGATTTACAGCTATAGGAATTAAAGGAGCGTTCATGGGAACGATGCTTAGTGCTCTGGTAAAACTTCAAAGCGTTGAAAATAACTTAAGAGCGGCAAAGGCCAAACTTACCCGTTGCCGCAGAAATGTCATTCTAAAGGAAAATCAGCTCCGAACACTCCAAAACTCACTCGAAGCCAAGAAGGAAGAAATACAGCTTACTCGAATCCAGGCAGACAGGCTCGAACTTGAATTAAAAAGCACAGATGAGACTCTCGTCAGGTATCGCTCTGCGCTAAACGTCGCGAAAAGCAATAAAGAATATGCGGCGATACTGACCGAACTCAATATGACAAAGGCGGACAGCAGCAAAGTCGAGTCGCAGGCACTGGAACTGCTGAAAATCATCGACGCCGACCAGCAGCAGAGCGAGCAGATACAAAAACAAATCGAGCAGGAAAAAACCGAGCTTAACGAAATCCGAAAACAGACCGAGGAACTGGCGAAAAAATACGAGGCTGAAATTGCTCAAATTGAGCAGCAGTGGCAGCGGGCCGCTGCCGATGTCAGCCCGCAAGTTCTCGAAGTCTTCAGGAGGGTCGCAGAAACTTACGACGGCGAAGCCCTTGCGGAAA
Organism: Phycisphaerae bacterium; assembly: GCA_026386845.1. Taxonomy (GTDB): domain Bacteria; phylum Planctomycetota; class Phycisphaerae; order Sedimentisphaerales; family UBA12454; genus JAPLMW01. Next base: position 28,585 of record JAPLMW010000071.1, on the reverse strand, counting down.
TCGAAATACACGACAATAGAAGCGGAATTTATACCTGCGGCGGATGCTTTATGAGCCTGACTACCGAGACCGCAAACACTCTTCTGAGCCGCGACGAAATCATCAGATGTCCAAACTGTACCCGCATTTTATACTTTAGGGAAGCGGAGAACCGATAGTTTGGCCCAGACCATAACAATCTATACGGACGGCGGAAGCAGAGGCAATCCCGGTCCTGCCGCCGGGGCGTTTGTCCTGCTGGATGAAAACGGCAAACAGTTCTGCGCACAGGCAAAATTTCTGTCCATTGCCACGAACAATATTGCCGAATATACCGCCCTTGTCTGCGCACTTGAAAAGGCAAAATCTATCAATGCTGAGAACCTGAAAATCTTCAGCGACAGCGAACTGATGGTAAAACAGATTAACGGCGACTACAAAGTTAAAAACGATAACTTAAGAGAGCTTTTCAGACAGTGTCTTGATATCCTCGCAGAGTTTCAAAGCTGGCAGATAAGCTATATTCCGAGAGCAAAAAACAAACTTGCCGACAAATTAGTAAATCGTGCCATTGATGCGGCAGGCGATATTGAACAAAAAAACGACTCGTCAGGGCAGAGCCCGCCGCAACCCGGAAAGACAAAACATCTGCGGCTCGGTATTCTCATCAGCGGCTCAGGCCGAACTATGATTAACTTTCAGGAACAGATAAAACAAAAACAGCTTGATGCTGAGATAGCGATTGTCATTTCCTCAAGGTCGGAGACGGTCGGCGTTGAAAAGGCAAGGGCCGCCGGACTGCCGCTGGAAATAATAAGAAAAAAAGATTTTCCCGACCTTGATACCTTCAGCAGACAGATAAGAAAAACGCTTCTCAAGGCAAAAGTTGACCTTGTTCTTCAGGCAGGATGGCTGTGCCTGTGGAAAATCCCGGCAGAATTCGAAAACCGTGTAATGAATATTCACCCTGCCCTTCTGCCGTCATTCGGCGGACAGGGTATGTGGGGGCATCATGTGCATGAAGCGGTCCTGAAGGCCGGCTGCAAAGTCAGCGGCTGCACGGTGCATTTCTGCACAAATGAGTATGACAAAGGGCCAATTGTCCTTCAACGATGCTGCCCCGTCAAAGAAGATGATACCCCTGATACTCTTGCCGCAAGAGTTTTCCAGCAGGAATGTATCGCATACCCCGAGGCGATAAAATTGTTTTCGCAGGGAAAAATCCGCATAAAAGAAAATAGAGTGTTTATAAAATAAAAGACTGGATTTAATTGAATCCCGTTAGATCTTGTTGGATTTTATATATGTGTTTTATACCAAAAACAGGAACATTATACCACTTTACGCCTATGAAAGAAGGTCTAACGGGATGAATATCCGACAGAAAAAACTTGTCGCCAACATCATAGTAGTTCTGGTTTTTACCGTTGCTATGGTAACCGCCTTTGCAAACATCAAAAATGTAATTAACCGCTCCGAGACCATACGTGCAACGGAACTGGTCGGTAAGGAAATCCTGCGATATCGAAAAACCAACGGTTCGCTGCCGCCGGAATATTACGTAAAGGAATATATAGATAAAATCGGCGCGGTAAGGCTTTCCGACTTTCATTACAGGGCGCCATGGATAGAATTCGGCTCAGAACCTAACAGTACAATTCTTGCTTATTCAGAAAAAAATTACAGGGGACTCGTAAAAGCCGGCAGCGTCGTGCTGTGGCTGAACGGCAAGGTTGAATGGATGAATAAAAAACGGTTCGAACAAGCTCTTGCGACACAACAGAAACAGCAGGAATTTCAATGGATAAAAGAGCACCTGCAAAACAGCGAAAACCAGCCGTAATATTGAAAACCCCGTTCAGTTTTTCATTCCGGACATCTGTTCTTTAATTTACTCCAGATAAATCACATCGCCTGGTCTGATTTTGGGGATTTTATCTTTCTTGTTCGCTATATCCTCTTTACATATCGCAAAGGACGGTGCAATTTCAATCCGGCAGTCTATTGAGCCGTCCGGTTTTCTCGGGATTTTTATACCTGCCTGTGCAAGCCATTGGGCTGCACGGTCAATCATCATCCGCTTTGCAGTCGCAGGATTGTCCGTGCCTTCCTCGTCTCTCTCTTTCACAGGTGCGAATTCTTCGCTGCGAAGTGTTTCTATAATAATTGACTTGTGGGCAAGCGGCAAAGCGTCAAAAACAAACATCTCAAATTTTATACCGTTTTCTTTCTGCGGCTTTATAACATGGCCGCTCAGTAAATCCATATAAGATATTTCTTTGAGCGCTTTGTGATAAGGTAAATCAAAACCTTTTATGTTAAGCTGCTCAATAAAGACCCGGCTTATAATATGAATCGCAATGCTGCCGAGCGAAAAAATCAGCGAACCATCCGGGTTTTTCTTTTCCAGAAGCTCGTCGCCCAAAAAGTCACTGTATTCCAGCACTTTGATTTTGCCTTCGACCAGGCAGAAATTGCCGACCTTCTCAAACGGTCCTGTTTTTACAACAGCCTTCGAAGACATTTCGGCTTTGTCCATCGCGTGCAGACCGATAAAGAGAGGGTCGAAAATATTTATTAAAGGATTGTCAATCTGAAAATAGCTGATGTATTCGATACCGCGGTCTTTCATATCAATAGCAGCGCCGCTTTTATAGAGAGCCTTTAAGCTGCCGCCGTGGCCGTCGGGGGATGTCGCTAAAGTATCTTTTTCGGCCAGTAAAATCTTCCCATCCGCTGAAAAATTCACTTCTGTGCCCTGCTGAAAAATAAACACACTCCGGGGCTCAAGACCATAAAAATTATTTCGTTTGAAAATCTTCAGCGTTTGCTGATAATTAAGCGGGCTTGTCATTATATACCATCTCGGCTGAAAATTATATTTTACGCCCGCTGCCGCAATCTGCTCGGCGGAAAGCCTAAACAGGGTTTTGTTTTTAACAGGGCTGACTGCAAAATCCCCCTTCGGTCCGTCGAATCCAAGTCTCGTGCCCTGACCGCCTGCAACAACAAACGCAGCGACTTTGCCGCCGGATATTAACTCAACTCCGAGTTTTTTTGCCTTTTCATATTTCTCCTTCTGCTGTGCAGTTTGCGGCATGGCAGGATACGCAGGGGCTGCGGAAAAATTTTTCGGTAATCCTGAAAAAGCAGGATTTTTGATATACCGATTGATATTCTCCTCGACCCGGTCAAATTCAAGCTGCTCAATCTGAATCAGCAGATTATGCTTCTGCTTTTCGTTCAACTGTGACCAAAATGTCAGAAGATGACTCTGGTTATACTTTTCCAGCAGTTGCTTGACTTTCACGTATCGCTGTTGAATATCCATATTTCCTTAACCTTAAAAAATAACAAAAGCACGAGGCTGAGGATTATAGCATACAAAAAATAATTATCAATATTGAGCGTTTAGCGTAAGCCTGTCCGCAATGCCAATTGCCAAATTGACACAATGGATAAAATTTCCGCAATAATTAATCCTGCTATAAAACTGATTATAGCCTTGCCGCCTTTTGTATTGCACGATACGCTGTATGCTCGATACATTAAGGCCACCATCCAGACAAGCATAGACAGAACGACAACAATTCCAACGATAAACAATAATACATCTGTGCTTTCAATTGTAATTGTCGTAGGCTGCTGCATTCCCTTAGCTGCCAAGTATTCAGCAAACCTGTTAAAACCCTTAGGCATTATAACCAGCAGAGCTGCCAAATAAGGTGTTCTGGCCAAAGCCTGGGTTCCGAAAACATCAATTATTCTGAAGGAAGACCGTGACACGAAAAAAGCGGCAATCAGAAGCACTATAGAAAGACAGAGCCAGTCAATCAGTACCTCGGCTATAAAGAACCATAACGGCGCAGGTTTGCCGATGTGTAAATCAATTACTCCATCGAAATGTAAATCGCCCAATGAGCCTAAGAATGCTGCCGCCAACATAATAACCAGACCCAGAAATAAAGCATTGCCGCCGGCGATAAACTGAAATGGATTAAACAGCCATTGTTTTAATGTTCTGTTTTGAGAATTGTTTTTTAATTCGTTATTAGTCATAACCGTTCCTTTCGAAATTGTTATTGTTGGTTTTCGGGAATTTTTATTTGTTCGATAACATTATCAAGCTGATTTCGCACGGTCGGATAGCTCAGTTTTTGCAGCCGAGCCATTTCTTTCAAAGACCCGCTGCACCTGACGAACTGGACGACAAACTCCTGGTCTTCAACAGATAACTTTGCCAAAGCCGGCAGTTCAAATAATCCTTCTATTTCAGTGCTGCATTTCTGGCAGGATAACCTTTTGATATTTAACGGACTTTGACAGGCCGGGCATATAGAAGGTAGTTTTTTCATAATTTTGTCCTTTTTGATAATAAAAAGTTTAATATTATTATCTAATATTAATATATAATTCAATAATGTCAAGTGAAAAATTAATAAAATCAATAAAATATTTGATATTATTCATTTTTGGACCTGTTTTACGAGAAAAAGGCGGACTGTCAGGCTGGCAGAGGAGAATGGCCGAGACTGCAATTTTGCCAGAAAGGTCAAAAGTGGGATATTTTTATAACTTCTTTATAGATATAGCGTTAATGACAACTGGGTGGTGTCATAAAGTGATGGCACATAATTTGCTTATTTACAAGCATATACGAAGCAGAGACTCTATGACTATAGATAGTATCAAGGTACTTATTAACGGTTCGGACTGGGCCTGGCCGGATGCGGTCAGGCGGATTTTCAAAGACCGATCTGTTGAACTGCTGATAGTAAAGCGGGCCGATGAGACATTAAACGTTTTACAGCAGAGGCGAATCCATACGGCTATTGTGGATATGGATTCGAAGATACTAAACGGGCTTAGTATGATAAAAGTTATACGCAGCAGTTTTCCACTGCTGCCGTGTATCCTGCTGGCTGACAGTGCGGAAGAAAAATTACTTTCGACAGCGCTTGAACTTGATGTGTTCAGTGTGATGAATAAGCCTGTGGATATACCGCTGCTTCAGAATCAGCTTCACAGGCTCTTTGTAAAAAGATATAATAGTAATTTATTTAATAGTTGAAAGGAATTAGGAATGAAAATCAGACCATTGGCCGACAAGGTAATTGTCGAACGCATCGAAGCCGAGACCAGGACGACCGGCGGTATCGTTCTGCCGGATTCGGCAAAGGAAAAACCGCAGCGAGGCAAAGTTATCAGCGTCGGCACCGGAAAACTTCTCGACGACGGCTCAAGAAGCGAGATGCAGGTTAAAAAAAATGATGAAGTGCTCTTTACAAGCTATGCCGGCAACGAAGTAAAACTCGACGGGAAAGAATACCTGATTATGGAAGAATCAGATATCATGGCAATTATCGAAAAGTAAACAACTAATGAAAAATAAAAGTCTAAAAAATAGGAGATTATAAAATGGCAGCAAAAAAAATTGCTTTTAACACCGAGGCCCGCGAGGCAATCCGTCAGGGCATAAAAAAACTTGCCCGGGCGGTAAAGGTTACGCTGGGCCCCTGCGGAAGAAATGTAATACTTGAAAAATCTTACGGTTCGCCGACCGTTACAAAAGACGGCGTTACAGTCGCAAAGGAAATTGAGCTGGAAGATTCCTATGAAAATATGGGCGCACAAATGGTAAAGGAAGTCGCCAGCAAGACCAGCACGGTCGCAGGCGACGGCACAACCACCGCGACAATCCTTGCTGAGTCTATTTTTGAGGAAGGTCTTAAAAACATCACCGCGGGCGCCAATCCGATGCAGGTAAAACGCGGCATCGATATGGCCGTTGAGAAAATCGTCGAAGAACTCAAGAAAATGAGCACCTCTGTAGAATCAGGCAAACAAATCGAACAGGTCGCTACCTGCTCGGCAAATCAGGATGCCGAAATCGGCAAAACGATGGCCCAGGCAATGGAAAAAGTCGGCAAAGACGGCGTTATCACCGTTGAGGAAGGTCAGAGCCTGCTAACTACTGTCGAACTTGTTGAAGGTATGCAGTTCGATAAAGGATATATCAGTCCTCACTTCATCAATAACTTCGAGAATATGACCTGCGTCCTCGAAAAACCATACGTTCTCATAAATGAAAAGAAAATCAACTCGATAAAATCACTCGTGCCGCTGCTGGAGAAAATCGCTAAAGCCGGCAGGCCGCTGCTCATCATCGCTGAAGATGTTGAAGGCGAGGCGCTTGCCACGCTCGTAGTGAACAAGTTGCGCGGTGTTCTGCAGTGCGCCGCGGTAAAAGCTCCCGGTTTCGGCGACAGACGAAAAGCAATGCTCGCGGATATCGGCGTGCTGACAGGTGGAGAACCTGTATTCGAAGATCTCGGAATCGAGCTTGAAAACGTTGACCTTTCCCAGCTCGGCCAGGCAAAACGTGTTACTATCGACAAGGAAAATACAACTATCATAGAGGGTGCCGGCACAACTGAAACCATTAAAGGCCGCATCGAGCAGATAAAGAAGGAAATCGAAACGTCAACGAGCGATTACGACATTGAAAAACTTAAGGAAAGACTGGCAAAACTCTCCGGAGGCGTCGCGCAGATTAATGTTGGAGCCGCCACAGAAGCTGAAATGAAAGAGAAAAAGGCCCGTGTTGAGGACGCTATGCACGCGTGCAGAGCAGCTGTTGAAGAAGGCATTCTGCCCGGCGGCGGAGTCGCAATGCTGCGAACCCTGAAAGCGCTCGACAAGATAAAAACCAAAGGCGATGAAAGAATCGGCGTTGATATCGTAAAAAGAGCTGTTATTGCACCAATTAAACAGATTGCGGCAAATGCAGGCCTTGACGGCTCAATCGTCGCCCAGAAAGTTATGGAAAGCGACGATGCCAATTTCGGCTACGACGCCTTAAGAAAAGAATACGGCAATATGATTGAGTTCGGCGTTATCGTTCCGACAAAGGTCGAACGCATCGCTCTGCAGAATGGAGCTTCAATCGCTTCATTACTGCTGACAACCGACGCAATCGTCAGCGAAATACCGGAAAAGAAAGAGACTCCGCCAATGCCGCACGGTGGCGGAATGTATTAAGGAAAAATAGCTACGAAGGCACTAAGGCACAAAGTATTTTAAATTATATCTTTTTCGTCCTTAGTGTCTTCGTGTCTTGGTGGCTAAATTAGTATGCTTTTCAATTTTTATTCAAATTCGTTTAATCAGTTCTCAAAAGGCTACGCAAAGGGGCTTTTTGTTGTGGGGTTACTGCTTATCGGTTTCGGCACGCTTGTCTGGATTCTCAAGGAAGTTCTTGCTGTTATCGCTGCTGCAATTTTTATCGTGGTAGGTTTTGTCTGCTGCTTTAACGCAATCAGAATTTTTATAGGCACGATAAAAACCAATAAAGATAACGACGGCAGAAACAACGTCAAAATCCGAATTGAACAGGATGCCGACCTGTAATTTGTAGGCTATTTGGCAACCGCTCCTGTAATTCCGCCGGAAACAAGGCTGGTAAGATTTGTTAAAATACGAGGAAGCATCAAGCCTCTCGGACAAGCCAGGTATCTGGGCTGCCATACCGGATTGAATTTCTGCTTGTAGTGTCTTAATCCGTTAAAATTATAAAAGTGTTCGCCGTGCCTGAAAACAAATGTTCCAAACCTGTGCCACAACGGCGCCAAGGTGTTGTCGGTCAAGCCTGATAAAGGAGCCATACCGAGATTGAACCATTCATATCCCTGCTCTTTGCCCCAGAGCATCATTTCAGCAAAAAGATAATCCATAATGCCGTTCGGGCAATCCGCCGATTGTCGCATTAAATCAACAGATAATTCCTCCTTTTGTCCGGTTGCCCAGATATTGGCGAACGCCTTTATGTCCCCGCCTTTGCGCACTATCGCTATAGGAAAATTCTCTATGTACTGTCTGCTGAAAGAGCCAAGTGAAAATCTTTTTTCTCTCGCATTCTTTTCCTTCAGCCACATATCGGAAATGTTCCGGAGTTTATCGATAATCTGTTCAGTCATCTCCTGCGGTATTATTTCAAATGTATAGTCCTGCTTCTGAATTTTGTTGCGGGTCTGCCGCAAATCCCTGTGCAAAGCCCCCTCGAGGGAAAAATCCTTCATATTGACGCGGGCTTCCTCTCCCAGTTTCAAAAAAGACATTCCTATATCGAGATATAAATCGAGATGAGTATTTTCAATCTGATAAAAAACAGGCCAGCCGTCGTAATAGCTGCAAAACTCCCTGAATTTCCACAGCAGCTCGCCCCACTCATCTTCCGGTCCGACAGGGTCGCCCATCGCTATCCAGCTTCTGCCTTCGACGCCATACATAATAAAAGCGTTATTTTTGTCATTCAGCAGAAAATGTTTGTCGCCGAGCAGGGCAAGATTTGCGGATATTTCAGGCGATGAATTTACAATCCGCCGCACGGTCTGTAATTCATCCGTCTGAGGAATTTCCATCTTCGGCTTACGAGGCAGCAACAGCTGCGTAACAGCATACAAAAGAACAACAATAACAGCGCCGGATGCGGCGCGGAGAAATCGCGGCGCATCGCTGTGAAACGCAAACTGCCACCAAAGCTGATTTGAATATTCGAGATGTCTGTAAGAGAAAAATCCTACCCAGGTAGAACAAATTATCACTATGGCAACCATCAGGAACCACAACGGCTCAAAACGCCGGGCAAAAAGAGCGGCCTTGCGATAAAATTCCCTGCGGCAGGGCAGAAAGGCCAGCAGTATCACAGACAAAATCACGGCTTCCTCATAATCAAAACCTTTCAGCAGGGAAAAAACCGTACCGGCGACAAGTAATATAATTGTCAGATGATACGCTATGTTTATCCGGCGTTGAAGACCTCTCGCAAGCAGTAATAACAACGCCCCGGCGATGCTGGCCAGGAAATGAGAAAGCTCAATTGCGGGAAGCGGCAGCATATCTCTCAACACCGACATTCGCCCCCTGACGGCCGGCAAAGCCCCGGAAAAAAGAAGAACTATTCCGGCAACAAAACTTGTCAGGGCGAGAAATTGAGGCGTAATCATTGAGGTCCATTTTCCAAATACGGCGCCGGCTCCTCTTAATGCTTTTCTGCCCGTAATCAGCTCATATACCACCAGAGAACCGGCGGCAAAGCCAAAGGGTATCAGGTAATAAATCAGGCGATAAAGTAAAAGAGCGCCGAAGACGGCAGATGGCTCAACTAACGGCGCCAACAACAAAAGAATTACCGTTTCAAAAACTCCCAGGCCGCCGGGGATATAACTTGAAAGACCGGCTATCTGAGCAAGCAGAAAAATGCCGACAAACTGAAAGAAACTTAGTCCTGTTCCGGCCGGAAGCAAAACATAAAGAACGCCGCAGGCGAGAAGCCAGTCCGTACAGGCGAGTACTATCTGCCCGAGCAGAATCGCAGGACTTAATCTGGCAAATTCCCAGCCGCCAAATTTCAAAGGTTTTTTGCTTAAACCGGCATAGACCACGTATCCGATTACGGCTGCTATAAAAACAAATCCCAAAGGTTTGACCGAGACAAGCGGTATGTGCAATGCAGCAGGAATTTGCTGGTGAAGAAAGATAAAGACGATACCGGCAAGACTAAAAAATCCCAGCCAGAATGTAACACTGCAGAATACAATCAGTTTTGCGATCTCGGCTGTTGAAATTCCCAGGGCGGAATAGATTCGATGCTTGGCGGTACTGCCGCCTAATATAGTCAGATTATGGCCGAAAACGTATCCCACAAAGGAAGCAAACGCAATCTGGGGGTATCTGAGCTGATGACGAAGGTAACGAAGAGCCAATGTATCGTAAAATGTCAAAACAGTGTAATCCAGAACCGTCAGCAATACAGCCAAAAGCAAATATACAAAAGGGGTCTGATGTACCTGTGCCATAATATCGCTGAAATGATACTGCTTAAGCCTGTGATGGATAATAACCAGTGCAACACAGAACAAACAAATGCCCGCCAGACTGCCAAAATAACGAAATATTTTCTTACTCACATAATCACCGGCTTATTCATTAACTTTATTTTGCCGTTGCTTTGTCTATTTGTCAAACAGGCTTAATTAATTACAGAAGTTTTCAACTAATAATAAAAAGAAACGTTTATCGGCCTGCGACCCGACGGCATAGAGAAAAACAAGCGTATTTTCGATAATTGGCTGTGCCAGACCAATAACAGAGAGCCAAGGGCCGTTTATGACAGACGTTAGAAAAACCGTAATATGACCCAAATCGTTGTTGCTTTTTTTAAACATTTTACTACCTCCGCCTCTTACAAGACCTTAGAGCCGATAAAAAACGACTTTTCAACATTGTTATCACCCCTTGTGTTGCCCAAAGACAACACACTGCTAAACTTTAACATACCTTTAAGCGTAAATTTGGCGAGAAAATCTGCTGATAACTTGTTCTGAAACCTGTCTTTGTAGTCAATTTAGATGTAGTGATTTAATACTAAAAAATTCTGGCATAACCTTTGCTCAATTTTAAGCCATTATTGGCGGGAGGGGCTCTATGAATTCCTTGGAGGAGGAAGAAGTAGAGACCCCCCTCTGGACGCAACCAGGGCTAAAAAAACTAAAAAAAGAGCCCTGTTAAGTTATATATTGCGTTTGGTTTGGGAGCTGGCCGGGAGGAGGCAGCTCCTTTTTTTGCGCAAATTACCATAACCGCTTTCCTGCTTTAATTTTCCCTTGTGTACCTTTATAATCTAACGCTATGAACCAGGCGATTTACAGGATCATAGATGCTAATTTCAACCGTGCACGCGAAGGCCTGCGCATAGCAGAGGAATTCTGCAGATTTGCCCTGAATAATGAAGCTCTCAGCAGCCGCTGTAAACAGGCCAGACATCAATTAAGCTCCGCTGTCGGCAAATTTGATACGCAACGACTTGTTACTGCTCGTGATACCGAAAACGACATCGGCTGCGGAATGAAAGTCGCTGAGCAAATGAAACGAGGCGGGCTTGAAGACTGCGTTACCGCCGGCTTCGCAAGAACTACTGAGGCATTAAGAGTTCTTGCTGAAACTGCCGCAACCATAGACGCAGCAACAGCCAATGCGTTTGAACGGCTGCGTTACGATTGCTACACACTTGAAAAAGATATTGCCCTGTTTGGCTTCGGCGCCTTAAAATTCGCAAAAGTAAGACTTTATGGCATTATTACCGTTGAAAGCTGCCCGGATGTGATGGCTGTTTCAAAGGCTTGTGCCGAAAACGGAGCCGATTGCCTGCAATTGCGGGCAAAGAATATAACAGATGCGGAATTCCTCTCGCTTTCCAAAAGGTTTGTTGATTTATGCAAACACCATAGCGTCATAAGCATAATCAACGACAGAATAGACATAGCTGTCGCAGCACAGGCCGATGGAATTCACCTCGGCCAGAACGACCTGCCAATCGAGGAAGTTCGCAAGTGCCAGCTCAAGCCCCTTATCACAGGAATAAGTACACATTCAATGGCTGAACTTATGAAAGCGGTTGAGCATAGGCCGCATTATGTAGGATTAGGCTCAGTTTTTTCAACAGACACCAAACAACAGGTCGATGTTTGCGGTCTTGAGTATGTATCCAAGGCGATTTCGTTTCTGAAGGACAAACCCACCGAAGCTGTCGCAATCGGCGGCATTAACCTGGAGAATATTGAAAAAGTTCTTCAGGCTGGAGCAAAAAGAATCGCAGTTTCTTCCTGCATCTGCAAAGCTGAAAATCCAGGCCAGATGTGCAGAAAACTTAAGCAAAAAATCTTACAATACAACCCGGACTAATTGCAAAAATAACTAAAAGCTGATTGTAAGTCTTTTATTTTACAAAAGCTATAAACCTGCCGACCAAAGGAGTTATCCACCTTTTCGCACGGCCGTTAAAATTTAACGAATATATGCACTTTAGATTCCCCTAAAACCCTATATAATATACCAGTCGGTATGCCGGCCGGTAAATAACGGTGAATGGCGAAGTTATAACTATATCTAAAAACTAAACTTATAGCACAAATTATCGGTCTGTCGCATTTTAAACTTCCACTTCCATACAAAAATTGCCGTGGCACCACAAATTTCTCTGCCCTTCGCAAAACATCCATCTTAACTCCATCATAATGTTATCAACACCCTATCCACACAATTAAAGACCTGTCTCTTCGCAAATGAACCTTCTCCTTAACAGCATAATGCCAAAAAAAGACCTTGTGTTTATAGTGGTTATTTTGACAAAGGTTATTATATTGTATCGGTTTACATAAATAACCAATAACAACAACCAAAAGGATTTTTCCGTATGGAATCGGGCACAAAAAAAAGATTAAGTCAGGCATTGAGAAACAAAAGCCGTTTTGTCATTATTGCCGAACTTACCGGCGGACCAAATTTTAGTTATGAGCCGATTAAAAAATTTCTTACCGCTTATAAAGAAGCCGGCGGCAAAGACATACCTGCCGATTTTAACTTTGTCGGCATAACCAGTCCGCAAAGTCCGGGTGGGGTCGCCAATCTTGAACCTACTGACGTTCTTCGTTTTGTAGTAAACAATAATCTGCTCGGCGAACTGGACTTCATTCCGCACGTAAGCTGCAAGGATATGAACAAAGATGGTATCAGGAGTCTTTTAAATACCCATAAATCAGCCGGCATCGAAAGCCTGCTCGCTCTGACAGGCGACAAACCCATAGAGGCAAAAGGTGTCTTTGAACTGGAATCCATAGGTTTACTCAACTTAATTACCCGCTTAAATAACGATGCCATCATATCTGCAAAGCCGGAATCTCTCCAGTCCGTGCCGCGATTTTCCGCCGGCGCTGCCGTCTCGCCATTTAAATACAACGAAGAATCCCAAATGCAGCAGTATTTCAAGATAGAGAAAAAAATCGCATCCGGCGCGAAATTCCTGATAACACAGGTCGGCTGGGACTGGAAAAAAAGTGTTGAACTGATGCGGTATCTTGCCGAGACAAAATTAGATATCCCGGTTATCGGAAACGTTTATCTGCTCAGCACTATTACTCCGGCCCCGAGATTGATGCACGACATAAAACTGCCCGGCTGTTTTGTCAGCGACGAACTCTTCAACAAGGTTTGCAGTGAAAAAATCGACCAGCATATCGAACGTGCCGCCCAGCAGGTTGCTATGTATAAATCCATTGGCGCCGCAGGTGTTGATGTCGGAGGCGTGCCGAACTACGAAATGTTCATAAAGATACTCAAACGCGCCGCCGAAATAGGCGATAACTGGCAGCAATTCAAAGACAATCTCTGCTGGCCGCCAATTTATGGTGAGCGAAGTCGAACCGAAGAAGCTTTTTATCTTTATGATGAATCGGGAAACAGAACCAAACTGAAAAAATTCAGCAAAACGCTTCATCTCCGGTTCTTTGATTTTATGCACTTCGCTATTCTTGATCCGAATCATTGCGGTTTTCACGCGTTCAAAAAGACAATGAAATTTCTCGGCGCCGACAAAGGCAAAGGCTTCATCTACAGAACTTTCTTTATGGCAGAAAAACCAATCAAATATTGTCTGTTCGATTGCGAGGAATGCGGCGACTGCTATCTTCCTGAAAATTTCAGCCTTTGCACAATAGGCGGATGCGAAAAAGGAATGGATAACGCTCCCTGCGGCGACTCAACTGCTGAAGGTAAATGCGGAAACAATCTCGACAAAATCTGCATCGGCGACCGCATCTATAAAGCCGCGGCAGCGGAAAAAGAAGGTCTCGAAAAACTCAGGAAAATCATCAACAAGCCCAGAATGTCCCATCTTGAGCATACCGCTTCGATATTAAATTACCTTTTCGGCAAAGACCATACGCAGAAAAATCCGCTCATAAGCACGGGTGAGCTTGTGCACGCTTCAATACCAAAAACAGGCCAGATTATGAAACACCTTCACGCCTTGGGCGAAAAAGCCTTTGAGACGCCCGGTCCGCAGCTTGATTATATAAAAGCCCTGATAGAATCACAGGCTGCCGACGGCGCTGATTACCTCGCGGTCAATATCGACCAGTTCGGCGAATCCGACCCGGCTTATGCCGTAAAGCTGATGAAAGAATATGTAAAGCTTGTCCGCAAATTCAGCAGAGGCGTGCCTGTCTGCATCGACAGCAGCGACGATAACGTGCTGACGGCAGGCCTGAAGGAATGGTATAACACTAATGAAAAAGTCCTGCCGCCCCTTATAAACTCCATAAAAATTTACACGATTGACAATCTGATGCCGTTGAAGAAACATTTCGATTATAAATTCATCGGCCTGCTGCTGAGCGAAGGAAAAGCGACAGACCCCAGCAGGACCGATACTATTGACGACCTTTACAAACTGGCAAAGACGATTTATGACGCCGCCGTGAATAAATACGGCTTTAAGCCTGAAGAGATTTTCTTTGATTCTACCGTATTTCCGCTGGCGATTGATATGCCTATGCAGCCCGGCGTGCCGAGCTACACTCATCGAACCTTTAATACAATCAAGAAAATAAAGACCGACCCGCAGTTAAAGAAATGTCACTTCTCGCTTGGGATTACAAACTGTGTGCGCGACCTGCCGGGCAGGAAAATCGGTGTCGCACGCGCCTACGCCGAGGTAGCAATACGTTATGGTCTTGATGCGGGGATTGTAAATGTCGCCCATCAGTTCGGTTTGAAACCTGCGGACTCCGAGCTTGTCGAGCTTGTTGATGCTTATGCGAATATGGACGGCTCAGACGAAAAACTTAATATCGCTATGAAACTTATGGGCCAGTTCTGCGCAAAAAATCGAAAAGCTGTTTCCTAAAGACCGTTACATTCTTTGCAGAACTTCTGATACGCTAAGCATCGAACCCTCTCTTCTGCAGCACTGCTGAAAAAATGCTTCCAGCCGGGTCTGAGAAGTCGCGTCCTCGGAGCCATCGAAACTTATGTTAAGTATCGGCATATTCTCACAATCTCTGCTTAATTGCGGCGTTATACTGCTGACAATTGTCGAAGGCATACAGCTGAAAGGCATTACGTTTACCACGCCGGCAAAGCCATCGTGGAAAAACTCAACCGTCTTTGCAATACTCAAAATCGCCTCGCCCTCGAACGCGGTGTCCATATAGGGGCGGCTGTAATTCAGGAGCTGGGATGTTTTTCCTTCCGCCAATTTCCCGAATTTCTTTTCAAGCGGCACGGCAAGGGCTTTTTCTTTTCTGCGCTCCAGAAAATCCGTCATAAAATTAATAAGATAATTTTTGAAATCCCTGTTTCTTTTCGCGGAGTCCAATCTTGTAAAATTCGTATAATAAACCCATTCCGCAAGCGGCGCCAGACTGCACGCTGCCCCCAGCGATTCGAGCTGTTTTATTATATTATTGTTCGCAAACGGATGACTCCTGACATAAATTTCGCCGACTACACCTATGCACGGCTTGCGGACAGTATAATCAAATTCAAGAGCAGAAAATCTGCGGGCAAAATCGGCCATAAGTTTTTTTTGCCGCGAAAAAGCTGCGCGGTTCTCTGCCGCCTCTATCCAAATCTTCAGACATTCCTCGTAAATCTGCCCGACAGCTTTCCTGTCTCTTGCGTAAGGCCGCACCTTCAGCAGCAGTTTTCCTAAAAGGTCGATGCCCACCATCACGACCCATGCATCCAGCATAAATCTTGATCGCTTTTTGTCTGTGCAGCCCGCAAGTTCTTCGTAGAAGGTTGTGTCCTGATTCGGCGAAACAACAAACGCCTCCGGCAGGCCGGCATATTTCAGCACCAGTCTTTGCATACAGTTGTAAAGTCCGAGTCTGCACGGCCCTGACGCTGAAGGCATAAAAAATGCGCTTTTTTCAGAATCAAAATCTTCTCGCTGTGTCGTTATAAGCATATCGCCGATGGTTATCGTGCAGGGCAGACATTCTTTGCCGGTCGTAAATCTTCTGCCTATAAGCAGCCCCTGCTCATCGGCGCACTTCATAACTTCCGCATCCCGGCCGTGAGCCTTTATCGCCGCCGCCATACCATAAGAACAATCTCCCATATAGGGAACATATATTTTACGATTACCGATGGTCTGCACGGCTTTTTTCATTTCAGTCTTTGCTGATTCTTTCGGCCTATGGTGACTGAGACTGTCGAGAAATGCCTCAAGCCTTGTAATAAGTCCTGCGTCAGCCGAATGCTCGTCCAGCTCAAGAAACAGACAGGGCTTATCGGCCATAATATCCTTGAAGAACGTCATCAGGAAAGAATCCGGCCCGCAGCTGAAATTCGACAGATATACGGCGAATAATCGTTTGTCTCGCTTTATAATCTCAGCGGTTCTCAGAATTTTCTGGCCCCAGCCCCAATAAATGCTGCTGTGCAAATCCTCATCGCTCACCGGTGCATCAGCAACAGAAAGCATATCCATCGGTATCATAATAACCCCAAGCTCTGCGAGTTTGTCGGCCAGACGGAGATTTATCTGTGAATCACAGCCATTGTAGGGCCGGCCGACAAGCACAAACAGCTTTTCGGTAGCCTTAATCGAAGATAATATCCGGCCGCCTTCTTCGATAAGACTTTTCTCAAAGGCTTTTTGTGCGGCAAGAGCTTTTTCGAACGCCCGTTTTGCCAGGGCCGCTTTTACTCTCAACTGCGAGGCAAGACCCAGAAAACTTTTCAGAAGTTCTTTTCGGCCCTCACCCAGCCGCATAACAGGCGAAAGAATCTTCGTTTTGCCCAGTCTGTCGGCAAATGCGGCTTTTATCTGATACGGCAGTGACTGAACATAAGGGCAGAGCTTCGATGTTTTGTTCAGCTCAAATACGTTCTCAAGAGTTACGATGCTCGGCAGAAAAATATAGTCTGCTTCCTGTTCAATAAGTTCCGCGATGTGTCCGAATGCGACCTTAACCGGAAAACAAGGCTCGGCCGTTACCGATTCGACGCCTTTTTTTACAGTTGACCGGCCGGTTGGGGAAGTTATAAGGGGATCAAAGCCCAGATTTTTGAAAAACACGCTGAACAGGGGCAGGTACTGGTAGTTTACAAGCGCCAGCGGTATTCCGATTTTTTCTTTACGTTTACTTTCTGCCTGATCGTCAACCCCGCACCTTCTCTGTATTAAATTTTTCGAATATTCAGAAGGTGCGGGGTCAAGCTGTGCAAAACGCCGCAGCATCTGTGAGCGATACTCAAAAGCAGGCGCAATCCTCTTGGGTTTCTTCACCTTTGATACATTATACCTGTCGCAGCGGGAGCCGTAATATAACGGTTCGCAATCAGGCAGACTAACCTTCTTGATTTCGCAGGTGTTCGAGCAATGCTCACAGGCAAACGTCTCGACCTCGTATTCAATCCCGATGAGATTTTCAAAGCCTCTGAATTTGCTCGAAACAAATGGTTTCTGCTCTCTTTGTTTTTTTATGAAGTCCGCTGCAATCGCGGCGGCGCCGAGCGCTCCGGTTACCTCGTGATGGTCGGGCACACGAACAGGTTTGCCGAGAATTTTTTCAAATGCCGCCCAGACAGCTTTGTTAAATGCCGTCCCTCCCTGAAAACAGATATTATCGCCGAGCTTTCTTCTGCCGACAACGCGATTGAGATAGTTGGTTGCTATCGAATAGGCCAGTCCCGCAACAAGGTCTTTTGTCCCGGCGCCCTGCTGCTGATAATCGAGCAGGTCGGATTCCATAAACACGGTGCATCTTTCGCCAAGCTTTATCGGCGATGTGCTTTGAAAAGCGAGAGCGGCAAATTCGTCTTTTATGCTTATGCCGAGCCTTTCCGCCTGCTCTTCGAGAAATGAACCTGTTCCCGCTGCGCAGGCGTGATTCATCTCAAAATCAACAACAACGCCATCCTTAAGCGAAATAAATTTGCTGTCCTGACCGCCGATTTCAAAAATTGTATCAACCGCAGGACTCACAATAGCGGCGCCGGTCGCCTGAGCGGTTATCTCGTTTATCACGATATCGGCGCCTATAAAATCGCCTGTCAGGTATCTGCCGGAACCTGTCGTTGCTGCGCCTTTTATCTCGACTCGGCCGCGAATTTCTTCCGTAACCATCTGCAGGCCTTTCTTGACGGCCTCAAGCGGTCTGCCTGCCGTCATAAGATAAGCCTTTGCAAGAACATTCTTTTGACTATCAATCACAACAACATTTGTGCTTATGCTGCCGACATCCACGCCAAGATACGCCTCAACCCGATTGTCCGCGGACAATCGGCAGATATTCCTCTGCGGCACATCAAAAAAAGGTTCTGAAAGCGGCTCTTTACGCGGAGCTTTTTGGAGACTGCTCGCCTGCGAATTAAGATACTCATATAACTTATCAATTTTTAATTTACAGCTGTCTTTAGTTGCGGCAAGCACCGCTCCGATTGCGCCGGTGAAGAAATGTTCTTTAGGGACTATAAGCTGACCGGCCTGCAAACATAGCGCACGCTCCATTGCGTTTACCACGCCGATATTGGCCGCGACGCCGCCGGTAAAAATTATCGGCTTTATAAATTCCCTGCCTTTGCCGAGATTGCTTTTCAAATTTCTGGCAAGTGCAAGACATAATCCCGCGATAATTTCTTCAGCCGGCGTAGCCTGCTGCTGGAGATGAATCATATCGCTTTTTGCAAAAACGGAACATCTGCCGGCAAGAGTCGGAACATTTTTTGCCGACTGCGCCATTTTCCCAAATTCATCTTCGATATTAACGCCTAACCGCTGGGCCTGCTGGTCAAGAAACGAACCTGTTCCGGCCGCACAGACGCTATTGAGCGCAAAATCCGTCAATACCAATCGTCCTTTTTCCGTTCGTAGAAAAATAAGTTTGCTGTCCTGCCCGCCCATTTCGATTACCGTCGCCTGGTTGAAATGCGGATACAATTGTGCAATCGCCGTCGCTTGAGCTGAAACTTCATTGACATAAGGAATTTCAAGCAGCGACGCTATCGGTCTCGATGCCGAGCCTGTAGCGGCGGCAAACTCTATCCTGTCGATGCTTATGACTTTAAAAAACTCCTCAAGCTGGGAAATGAGTGTTTGAACGGCTTTGCCTTTTGTGCGTTTGTAACTGCTGTAAACAATTTGCTGCTGTCCGTCAAGCACAACAATATCAGAACTCGTTGAGCCAACATCAATGCCGAGATAAAAACCGCCCCCGCCCTTAAGCGGCTCAAGCTTGCGAACCGGCACTGAAGTCCGGAGAATTTTCTCGGATTGATTTTTCGGCTGCATTTTCAACCTCTCCAAAGTCAAACAAACCGGGGCATATTATAATTGCGATTGAAGAATATTTCAATCTTTAGTTTTTTTTCGGAGTCTGTTTGCTGCTTTCACCACATCAACCATTTGCGCAACGTCGTGTACTCTAACAATCGAAACGCCTGCCGCCGCCGCAACTGCAACCGTCGCGGCCGTGCCGAAAATCCTTTCCTTTGGCGCCTTTTTGTCCGTCAAAATACCAATAAAATTCTTTCTGCTCGTACCAAGCAGAACTCTGTATCCGCTGTTTACAAAAATACTTATGTTGCGCAACAGTTCTAAATTATGCTCCAGCGTCTTTCCGAAACCTATTCCCGGGTCGATAAAAATTTTTTCCTTCTCAATGCCTGCCTCCTGAGCGGCTTTGGCTCTATCAAGCAGATATTCAAGAACTTCGCTGACAACATTTCCGTATTTCGGTTCAATCTGCATTGTGTTGGGACTGCCCTGCATATGCATCAAAACAATGGGTGTTTTTCGTTCCGCTGCGAGTTTGGCCATTCTTCCATCGCTTAGTGATGTTATATCATTTATTATCGCTGCGCCTGCATCGAGAGCAGCTTTTGCAGCCTCATAATCTTTGCTGTCGATGCTTATGGGAACTTTTACTTTTGCAGCAAGTTTCTCAATAACAGGTATCGCTCTTTTGATTTGCTCCTCCGCACTAACCGGTTTTGAGCCGGGGCGGGTGGATTCTGCGCCGACATCGATTATCGCCGCTCCTTCTTCAGCCATTTCGACGCCGCGTTCGACAGCTTTTTGTGTATCGAGAAAATCACCGCCGTCGCTGAACGAATCAGGCGTGATATTTAAAATGCCCATCACAACACAGCCAATGGAAAAATCAAGTTTGCCTGTCGGCCAGACTAAAATATCATTACTTTTATCACGCAACTTTAAAACCCAACCCCTCCAAAATATTTTTAAGCTTTTTATTTCCAGTGGAAACAGCGGTATTCTGAAACTCCCTGCGGATATGATAATTCTTCCGCAAAGAGTCAAAATAAGCGCCTTGTTTTTCGGCCAGCTTATTTATTATCTGTCTTAATTTTTCATCGTCCTTTTTTATATCATAGAGTGTATTAACAATTGTCCACAATGGTTTGGGGTCGTCTTTGCTAATGTCTATTTTCTCAACCTGGGGCTTGGGCAGAAAATCTTTTGCGATGAATTTCGGTTTAACGCCGAAAAATTTACAGAACGCCTGGTAAATCATAATCATCCCGATAATTTTGCCGTCATAGGAATACCCCGCAATATGCGGCGTTCCGTAATCGACCATTTTTACCAGTTCAATATCAATATTCGGCTCGTTTTCCCACACATCCAGCACGCAAGCCGATGTTTTATAGGAGGTTATGGCGTTTTTCAGCGCCGCTGTATCGTGCACTTTGCCGCGACAGGTATTGAAAAAGATGACATCTTTTTTCAGGGATTTAAAAAACTTTTCATCCGCTAAATGATAAGTTTTGTCCGGTCCTTCGTTCGTCAAAGGAACGTGAAGCGTTACGATATCGCAATCGAAAATTTCCTCTATCGGCCGATATTTTTCATCATCTGTTTTTATCTTCAAAGGCGGGTCATTCAAGACTACCCTCATTCCAAGCGCTCTGGCTTTTTTCTCAACTCTGCTGCCGACATTACCGACCCCGACAATGCCGATTGACTTTTCGCTAATTTCAAATTGATATTTATCTGCCAGATTTAAAAGTGCGGAAACCATATATTCAGCAACAGAATTTGCGTTTGAACCCGGCGCCGATGCAAAACCGATTTTTTTCGCCGCAAGGTAATCAACGTCGATATGCTCAAAACCGATTGTTGCCGTGCCGACAAATTTCACTTTTGAACCGTCGAGCAAATCTTTGCCGACCTTTGTGATACTGCGAACCAGAAGTGCGTCAGCATTTTTCAAAATCTCAGGCGTAATCCTTCGGCCGTGAATTGTCAGAACATCTCCGACAGAATTGAAGCACTCTCTTACAAACGGGATATTCTCATCAGCGATAATTCTCATAATTTATCCCTGATATTATATAAGATTTTAGCTTTGATTCAATTAAAGATTTTGGAATTGAGTTGTGCTATTTTACACTAAAGCTTTGCTTTTCCGCGGCAAGTGCCTGGCTTAATTCTTCAACTAATTTGTCAACAAGTACTTTCACCGGTACGATTTCGCTGCATTGGTAGGCGTTTGAGCCGGCAAATGCGAAAGATTCGTCCAGTTTGCCTTTTGCCGCGTTTGCCAGAACTTTGGCTATGCAATAAGGCGCTTTCTCAGGGTCACAGGTCCTGAGACATTTATAACTGCATTTGAAAGGCATAGTTTGGCCCTGCTTGATTTTTTCCACAAAGCTGTTGTTTATAACTCTGCCCGGCAAACCCACAGGACTTTTGATTATTGTTATATCCTCGGCCTTGGCATTCAAATAGGCCTGCTTAAAGTTGGGATGGACATCACATTCATCAGTGCAGACAAAACGTGTTGCCATTTGAACGCCTGCAGCGCCCATTCTAAGAAAACGGGCGATGTCCGCTCCGTAGAAAATCCCGCCCGCCGCAATCACAGGTATGGCAGGCTCGAAAGAATTAGCAACGATAATTACATCCTCGACTATCTGTTCAAGCGTCTGTGTCGTATTTTCCGTTACACTCTCATAAGAATAACCTAAATGTCCGCCTGCATGAACGCCTTCTACAATTACCGCATCGGGCAGTTTATTGAAATGACTTTGCCATCTTCTGCAAATAATTTGAAGCGCTCTCGATGAGGAAACAATCGGAATCAGTTTAATATCCTTGCCGTTAAGAAATTTCGGCAAATCCAGCGGCAGACCGGCCCCGCAAATTATCATATCTACATTTTCTTCGACCGACACCTTCACAAGGTTCTCGTAATCGGTAAGAGCGACCATTATGTTGACGCCGATTATACCTTTGGTAAGGCTTTTGGCCTTTCTGATTTCACCTCTTAAGGACTCGCCGTTAAACATCCATAAATTGGTGCCCTGGAAATCCTCAAACATGCCGATCCCTGTGCTTGCTATGACACCGGCGCAACCGGTATTCGCGACAGCAGAGGCAAGATTTGCCCCAGATACACGGATGCCCATTCCGCCCTGTATTATTGGCGGGCTGATGGTTAAATTCCCGATTTTCAAAGCTGGTATGCCGTTTGTGTTCATAAATATCTCATTTCACAAAGGTTCGCGTTACAAGAGAAATGTCGTTAATGAGCGATATCGAAGTCTATATTGCTGTCAGGCGAATTCATTGTTTCAATGCCAAATTACGCGACAATTCCGATTTAATACATTTTGCAGATTATACTACCCCTATTATGGCTTGTAAACAACAAATATCAACTATTAAGCTCAAAACCTGCGATTTTCTTATTACAACCGGGGCAGCAGCCGTTTTTGATGCTGTTTTCGGTTACATAAAAACCTTTCCGCTCAATCAATAAACGCTCGCATTTCGGACAATACGTATTTTCTCCTTTCATTGTTCGCAAATTGCCGATGTAAACGTAATGCAGACCCGCCGCCTTTGCGATTATCTCAGCCCTTTGCAAAGTTGACCCTGGCGTCGGCGGCACATCAGAATATTTATACTGCGGATAAAACCTGCTCACATGCCAGGGAATATCAGCTCCGCAGGTATTAACAAGAAAATCCGCTATCTGTTTCAATTCTTCATCAGAATCATTTTGCCCCGGCACAACAAGAGTCGTTATCTCCATCCATATTTTTGTATGATTAGCGATGTAATCTATTGTATCCAAAACAGGTTTTAATTTCGCTTTGCAGAGATTTTTATAATAATCTTCGCTGAAACTTTTCAAATCGACGTTTATTCCATCGAGCCAGTCCGATGCGAAATCAATCGCTTCTTTTGTCATATAGCCGTTGGAGACAAAAACATTGGCAAGGCCTTTTTGTTTCGCGATTCTGCCGCAATCCGCCGCAAGCTCCATAAATATTGTCGGCTCGGTATATGTGTATGCCATACTCTTGCAGTCTGCCTTGAGTGCAAACTCCACAATCTTTGCCGGCTCAAGTGCCTGCCCGTCGATTTCGCCGTCTTCTATTGCCTGCTGGCTTATCTGCCAGTTCTGACAGAAAACACACTGAAAATTGCAGCCGGGCGTTGCTATGGAAAAACTCTTGCTTCCCGGCTGAAAATGAAACAGCGGCTTTTTTTCAATCGGGTCGGGGTTCGCCGAACAGAGCTTATGATAATTAAGTGAATATAATTTCCCGCCGATATTCTTACGAACGCAGCAATGCCCCAAAGAATCATCGTTTATAACGCACCGCCAATTACAAAGATTGCATCGAACCTTTTTATCGTCGAGCGATTGATATAAAACAGCTTCTTTTAACTTTTCCGCCATACCATTATTGTAAAATAAGCCGGAAAAATTACAATGATTTTCAATTTTCTATTTAGCCCCCCGGCCTTAATCCTACGTAGCCTTGGCGAAGTAGGATGCCGGGGGGTTCGTCGTTATTGAATATTATGCTTATTAACATATTCTATTTTTTGTTTTAACTGTTCTTCTGTAAAGCAGAATCTTTTATCATATCCTTTTGTCCACAATTTGGCGTTGAATCCTGTTCGTTTTAACACTGCTGTTACGACATTTTTATATCTTGAAACCATCTGGTTTATTGGCGTATGGTTATTTTCTGCGACGATATGTATGTGGTTGGAATATACTGCGATGGCATGAATTTTATGATTGATTCTTTTTGCTTCTTCGAGGATTGCGTTTTGTGCTGTAGTTTTTTGTTGGGGTGTAAGTTTTGTTGTTTGTTGTTTAAGTGATGATAGGTTTGATTTTTTAAGGTTTGGATTAGGGTCAAGGGTTTGTCCGTCTTTGACATATCTTCTTTCATCGCCTTGCAGCCATGTGCCATATGTAGTCCACGTTATCATATATGCTAAAAGTTTTTGCATATATGGAATAATAGACATTGGATTGCCTCTCTGCAATTTATTTTTTTTTATTCGTCATTTAGCCCCTCGGCCTTAATCCTGAGCGCAGTCGAAGGATGCCGAGCGGGTTCATTCTTCAATATTAAATAAAACCCCTATTTTCTCTGTGGCTCTATGGTGAACAATAAAACCGGCTAAATTACAATAGACCGAACGCCTCAGCCAGGACCTTAATCGGATGCCTTACCTCTTTGCCGGTCAACTGTTCAATCTGCATTTTGCACGTTGAGCACTCGGTAAGGATTATTCCTGCCCCAGATTTTTCTATTTTCTCGGCTAATTTCCTGCCGATTTGTATTGAAAGGTCGTAATTTTTCTTTTGCATTCCGAATGTTCCCGCTATTCCGCAGCATCCGCCGTCAAGTTCTCTTACTTCAATTCCCGCAAGCCGTTTCAAAACCTCTATTGATGCCGGCTTGACGCCTAACGAAAGAAGATGACAGGGTGTATGATGAACGTATTTATCGGTTAGTCCGTAAGCCCCCAACTTTATGTTGGGGGTTTGTTTAGCCGTCGCCGGCCTGTCCTGAGCAGAGTCGAGGGGCACGGCGACGTTTTTCAAATAATCAAAAAACTCAAATGTATTTTCCGAAACAATTTTTGCGTCGGGATTATCGACGAAAAATCTCAAATCCTCCTTCATGCACAGTGCGGCACTCGGCTCGGAACAAATAATTTTATAACCTCTCTTTACCGCTTCGCTTAAATATTTGACGTTAAACTCTAAATCTTTCTTGCTTGTTTTTATATCGCCGTAAACAACAGCAGGCAGCGGTGCAGGCCTTTGTTTTGGAATTATCACATCAATATTATTGTGCCTTAAAAACTTTATAACGGCAAAACCAAGTTTGTGGTCGTTATAATTAACAAAAGTGTCTGTAAAATATGCGACTTTATCGACGGGATTTTCTAATTTAGGCTGCTCTGCCAGCCATTTTTCTGCTTTTCTTATAAACGTCGAAAAGCCGAATTTCGGCATCGCCCTTCTTTTATCAATTCCCGTTAATATCTGCATAATCCATCTGACAGGTGCAAGGCTCATAAAGATATTGCTTATCGGCGCAAAAGCGGATGCGAAAATGCTCATATAACGATTGGAGACCAGAACTTTAGCCGTGTGATTCAGGCCGCGTTTTTGGGCAAGTCTCGTCCGCGCCTCCATTATCATTTTTGAAACATCAACGCCCGAAGGACAATCAACACACAGGCTTTGCAGTTCAGACAGGTTGACAGAATTTCTCGAAACTTCTCCGATTCAAAATCCTGTTCTGTCAAAATCCCTTTCGCCCAGGCCGCCAGCAGGTTCGCCCTTGCCCGCGAAGAATCCATTTCATTACCTGTCGCGCGAAAAACAGGACACATCCTTATCGCAGAATCGGTACTCCTGCAAACACCGCAGCCGCTGCACTTGACAAGCTCGAACTTAAATTCGTCCGGCTTGAAGTTAAGCTTTGTTTTTGTCCTTTCGCCGATGATTTTATTTCCGCCGCGCAAGTTCTGCGTCATTACCTCGGCGTTATCGCTGATGATTTTTCCGGGATTGAGAATATTTTTCGGGTCGAATATCCGCTTAAGCCGCTTTAGAATATCGAAATACTCCTCGCCAAAATGCTTTCTCATAAACGCCGCGTGAATCAAACCGTCAGCGTGCTCTCCGCTGAGCGACCCGCCCAGCGACAATGCCAGCGTAAAAACCTCTTCCGCTATATCGGTCATTTTTTTGACATCCGCCGGGTCTGACAAGTCTAAATAGGGTCTGACGTGAATTTCGCCGTCGCCCGCGTGTCCGTAATAAACCATATCGACTTTAAATTTTTCGCCGATTTTCTGCAAACCCGCCAGATACTCGGCAAGTTTTTTATTATCAACTGAAACATCCTCAATAAACGGTATCGGCTGCTTCAATCCTTTCTTTCTGCTTAGCAAAGGAACGGCATCCTTGCGGCATTTAAATAATCTCTTTTGCACTTCCGGGTCAAAGACAATTTTCTTATCAAAACAAAGACCGCCGACATCTGAAACCGTTTTCTCTATCTTCCGCTTAACTTCTTCCGTTGAGCTGCCCGTATGCTCGACAAGCAAACTGGCGACAGAATCAGGGTTGAGAATATCGTGGTATTGCTCAAAGGCCTCCCTTGCGATTCTTATTAAATCCTGACCCATCAATTCGCAGGCCGCTGCGCCGCTGTCAACAATCGCCGGCACCGCCCTTGCCATTTTATCAAGCGAATCAAATTCAAACTGAATAACCGCTGCAACTTTCGGTATATCAACCGTCCGCAGCGTAACTTCTGTAAAAACAGCAAGCGTCCCCTCTGAACCTGCCAGAAGTTTCGCCATATCAACTCTGCCGTTATGAACCCCGTTAGAGACAGGCCCCCTTTGGTGGCCGTCAGGCATCTTTGATGCCTTGTCTCTAACGGGGTGAACGACATCCGCGATATTATAGCCGCTGTGATTTCTTTTCGTTTCAGGCTGGGCCTTCTCAATAAGCAAAGCATTTGAATTCAATAATTCAAAACATTCGCCCGCAATACCGCTCACTAACGTTCGCGGCTCTGACGTCGCCGTGCCGGCGACGGCTAAACTGTTATTCCCAAATTCAGCGATAGTTCCATCGGCCAGAACCGCTTTTATTTTTTCAACATATTCAGCAATATAGCCGTAGCTGAGCGAATGAGCGCCGGTCGAATTATTGGCAACGACTCCGCCGATTACCGCACGGTTTCCGCTCGATGGGTCAGGCCCGATTTTCTTATTAAATGGTAAAAGATATTTATTGAGGTCGTCCAGCACGACTCCAACCTCACAGGTGACTGTGCGCCCGTCGGCACTTGCGCTGATGATTTTATTCATAAAACGGGTCGTATCGAGCATAATGCCGCCCGTTAATGATTCACCTCCAAGTCCGCTGCCGGCGCCGCGTGCGACAACAGGTATCCCGTTTAGCCCTGCATATTTTATTACTGCCGCAATATCCTCCATATCTTTAGGCGCGATGATACAGATTGGAATTATCTGATAGATACTCGCGTCCGTGCTGAACGCCACGCGCGTAAAAATATCAGCAAAGCACTCGCCCTTTATCAATCGGCTAAGCTGGTCTGCAATTTCCTGTGGCTGTTTATATGTCATAATCTCTCATTATATATAAAGTGGACTTCTTATTCAATGTTCAATCTCCTGCTCTCTTCTCCGCCCGCTTCCTTAAATCCTCCTGCAGCAGAAAACTTCTGAATGGCTCATTTTTGAAACAGGGAAAATTCAGAGGTGCAAAATCTTCTTCTCCCATCTGAAGCACAAACCTGTCTCTCGCAAAGGCTGCGATAACGCGATTATGGGGACTATCCGGCAGTTGAAACGATAATTGTTTGCCGCCGCTTAGTTGAAGTTTCGCCGAGCAATATTTTCTCCCCTTTCTGTTTTTTATGCTGACACCGATAAAGCCTGACCCGTTTTTACATTTTTTATTCAGGTTGTTTTGTCTTTTATTCACAATCCGAAGATTTACTCTTCGGTTATCTAAAGGGTTTCTGTTTATATGGTCATCTATTTCGCCTTTTTTGGGGTTCATTATAAACCGCGAAAGTAGGATATGCCTTTGCGGCGGTTTTTCTCCGCGGATAATTACCGCATAGCCTTCGCTCGTGATTCGCATTGAAGCAATATCGCCGTTGTATTTTTTGTCAGGCACGAAGTGGCGGGTATTTATGATTTTGTAAAAAATGTCCGGGTCAACTTTTACAAGCCGGCCTCTGATTTTGAACATCAGGTAATCTCTTTTTGGTTTAGTCTCCATATAAATCTCCTTATAAATCCCCGCGCTTAGTTTTGCCCGCCGGCAAAACTGCGGGGGTAAATTTAAAAGTGTTTAATTGTTCGTTTAGCCCCCAGTTTTACTGGGGGTTTTCTTTTCGGGTTAGCCCTGCCATCACAATGGCAGGGTTCGTTAATTGCCGATTTGATGACGGGGTTCGTTCTTTTTTGTTTAGCCGTCGCCGGCACGGCGACGCAAAGGTTACCGGCAGATTTAGGGGTTCGTTTTGAGTAAGAATTGAGGATGTAATTATGCGTGTTTACGGTTTTTTAATTTGACAGTTTTCCGTTTACAGTAAAATTCGGGGTTCTGTTAACTGTAAACACCTCGCTGTCAACAACTTGCGCAATTGTAAGCTAAAATTTCACTATTTGTCAAATAACAAGGGTATTTTAACAAATCGCCTAACAGAAGTCAATGAAAAAATGAGAATTTGTCACAATTAATATTTTTGTTGACTTTATAAATCCAGTTTGTAGAATTAGTGTTTTTGGTATGTATCCTTTCATCTCTCAAGAGTATGCTTCCAATAAATATAATCGAGAGATAGTATGTTTAATGGCCTATAGACAGGCCAAGGAGATAGTAAGGAGTACAGGAACAGTAAAATGGTTTAATTCAGA
>JAPLMW010000020.1 GCA_026386845.1 Phycisphaerae bacterium | reverse complement strand
CTCGTTCCTGACGACAATATGCCGCGTCTGTTCGGGTTTACCCATTAAATGAAACACAACCGACTTCGGCTCCATCCCAAAATACATATAAACTTCTGTTCTTCTTGTATGAGTATGGCCCGGCATAGTATTCCAGACGCTGTTCGGAGCAAGGTCCGTGCAGCCCATCACAAGCTGGCAGCTTTTGATTCCATCGGGATGAACATATTTATATATAGTTCTTTTATTGGATTCTTCATCGCTGCCGAGAGTAACAGCCTGAGCATCAGTTTGTTTTGCCAATGCCGCAGGATACGCGGCGTGCGCGGGATAACTTACGATATAAAACTTTGCGATTTTTTCAGCGCTCGCGCTTTCAAACTGAATATCCTTGCTGCCTCTTGGTATATAAAGCAAATCTTTGCAGGCCAGTGTAAACTTTTTGCCATCGACAGTAACAATCCCTGTCCCGCCGATATTGATAACGCCTGTTTCCCGCCGCTCGGCAAAATACTGACTGGCCAATTGCTCGCCCGCTTCTAATTTCAAGGGGGTCTTGGTCGGAACGGCCGAGCCGACTATCGCCCTGTCGTCAAACCAGTAAATTAATTCTATCTTGTCGGGGGCAAAGAGAGTCTTTATCAGAAATGTATCTCTGATTTCTTCAGTATTCATTCTTTCAAAACGTATCGCATCGGCAGAATAACGTGTTTCCATTTTTCAAGCCCTTTATCGCTATTAAATCATCGGTTTTGCCCGTTTACACAATTGAAACGGCACGCCCCACGGGTCGCGAAGCATTATTATACAAGAGCCGTCGTCTAATTTCAATTCCTCGAATATCGAAGCGCCCGCCGCAATAAGTTTGTCCTTCATAGCCGCCGGATTTGGCACCGCAAACGCAAAATGAAAGCAAAGCGGATGCTGCGACGAATAATCGGAAATAATTGCGTTCGGATTTGTATATATCTCCATACAAACCCTGCCTTTTTCGTCGGCAAGAAAATGCGTCTGGCTCGGCTTGGGTATGGCGCGGACGATTTTCATATTACAGTTTTTGACATACCATTCGGCCATCGCCGCCGCGTCCGGCACGTTTATTCCAAAATGCTCAAATTGCATATAAATTTCTCGTATTATTTTTTATTGAGCGTCTGCGTCAGCCAATCCACAATTTTCTTCGAATAATCCGCGTCATATTTACTCCACTCCACAATCTTGTGCTGAGCGTCTTTTATCGTAATAATATCGCACGGCACATTAACCGCCTTGAGCCTTGCCTGAAGATTCAGCGACAACTGATATGGAACCGATTTATCCGCGGTGCCGTGCACCAGTAAAAACGGAGGCAGCCCCGGCCTGACATAATTTATCGGCGAAGCGTCCCAAAGCATCTGCACAACCTGCGGCGAATTGACTTCAGCACCCTGCAATCCGAACAAATCCTTCAAATATGTTGATATCCCGCCCCGCCGAAGACTATCAAACACCAAATCACTCGGCGCCGCCAAACCAACTACTGCTGCAACCGCCGTATCGTTATCCGCCTGCACCGCCGCCTGGCACGCAATCTGCCCGCCTGCTGAATATCCCATTATCGCTATGCGGTTCGGGTCAACCTTATACTTGGCCGCGTTTGCCTTTACCCAGCGAATTGCAGTTTTCACATCATCCAGACACGCTGGCCAATGGTTTTTCGGCGCAAGACGATAGTTAATTGAAAACCATACGAAATTCGCGTCAGTCAGCGGCTTAAAAAGCACCGTGATGTCCTTCTGCTTGTCGCCGCCGCTCCAGCCCCCGCCGTGAACTATTACAACCGCAGGAAAAGGCCCGTTGCCATCCGGCACATTGACATCGAGAAGCAAAGCCTCATCGCCCCCTTTTCCATATTCTATATTGGTTTGCACCTCTGCCAACGCAATTGACAAAAAATTCAGCAGCAAAAATAACGCAAAAATAACTCTTTTCATTTTACTATTCCCAAAAAATTAACCGTTACCTAATAACTGGCGACCAGCAATTAGCGACTAACGACTAACAACTAGCGACTCAATTATTAACATGCAATATCCTCGCGCCATCGAATCCGTTAAATTTTGTTGTCGAAGCGGTGCTGTAAGCGCCGATATTTTTCGTCAAAAAGAAATCGCCGATTTGCAGATTGCCCGGCAATTGCTCCGAGACGGATATTTTATCGAAACTATCGCACGTCGGCCCGACAACGGCACAAACTTCCGTCTTGCCGCGTTTAAACGCTTTAAAGTTCGGCTGCCAATGGTCGAAAACAATACCTGAAAACGTATGATATACGCCGTCGTTTATATGATAGAAGATTTTGCCGTCGCGTCTGGCCTTGCCTATTATTTCCGAAACTAACGTCGCAGCCGTTGCAACCATAAACCTTCCCGGCTCGGCTATAAGCTCTGTATCTTCGGGGAACAGTCTTCCGCATTCGGAAGCGATTATTTCCGCAAGCTGCTCGAATTTCGGCACGCCCGAATCGTAAGGCACGGGAAATCCGCCGCCGATATCGACTATCCGGGTATTGTATCCTTTTTTTCGGCAGGTCTGAAAAATATCAGAGACAATATGCAGCGCGGAACTGTAATTATCGAAATTTGTGCATTGGCTCCCAACGTGAAAGCTCAAGCCTTCAACGGTCAGTCCCGAATCGAATGCCAGTTTTATCAAATCCCACGCCTCGCCGGGTTCTGCGCCGAATTTTGAGCTTAGTTCAACCTGCGAGCCGCTGTCAGGCACTTTCAATCGCAAAACCAATCCGGCAGTCGGGCAATATTCTTTTATTTTCTTTACCTCATCTGCGTTGTCATAAGTAACTAAAGGCTTGTATTTCTTTATCTTTTTTAAGGTATGTCTGTCTTTGATTGTGTTGGAGAAGATGATTTTATCCCAGATGAAAAAATATTTATCACTTTTTTGAAAATGCTTCAAATACTTGTAAACCTGCATAAACTCATTATAGGAAGCGACATCGAAGCTTGAGCCTTCTTTAAACAGGGTTTTGATAATTTCCTGATTTGAATTCGCCTTTACAGCGTAATAAGCCTGAACCTTCGGCAGGTTTTTCTTAAAGGTGCGAAAATTCTCCCTTATTTTCGAGTGGTCAATAATAAACAACGGCGTCCCATATTTCTTTGCTAACTTAACAAGGTTTTCTTTCATATTGCAGTAAATCCCTTAAAAAAACAGTAATACCTTATAATCTTTAAGGATGTTTTAATCAAGGGAAATGTCGTTGCGCGGCACTGTGGCAATCTCTTATCTTTTTGGGTAAACAAGGAATGTTCTCTCTCGTAAGAGGTCATCCAGTTAGACGATTTTTCAGAAGCTACTCACGGGAGTTTTGGGAAAAAGTAAGATGTACACCTGGGGCCGCTAAATATTTTTCCTCCTGGAGTCCCTATGGCTAAAATCTTTGCATCTTCAGGCACAAGAGAAACTTCATGGCTTTTATAGAATTCTTCTGGGACGTGCGACGATTCAATGAGAAACACAATCTGTAGTTCCTGGATATATCCAATAACATCTCTATTTTCGTTAGATGTAATCCACGATATCACATTTGCCTTCTTTACGTCACCTAAAGTTGAGTTCACTGCTATCCCGGTTTCTGTTTTAAATCTATGGTCATAAACCCAGATTCTATTCAGAATCCATCCCTTCTCATTACTCCAGCCAAGCTCTGCTAAAAGAGATGGACGATTACCATCAAAGCAAATCCCAATAAAAGGAGAAAATTCACCTGCGTGTAAGTCCAGTAGTTTAATAATAGAATATGGATACAAGAAATATAAACTCTCTATAGACATGCCACATTTTATTGCGCCAACGCCGCCTTTATATATCAGAAATTCATTTCGCGGATATATATTTCTATCTTTGACCTGGAAAGTTATAAAATCATTATCCAGAGTATTCAGTACCCCAAAACTATCACCCGCAATTTTTAAATAATCTGCTACCGTATGACTAATTCGCCAACTACAACTTTTCTCCCACAGCCCTTGTCCCAGATTATTCAAGATAGAAAATAATAGCTTGCCGGAAGGATAATCTGAAGTTGCGACTAAAACACTGCCATTTCCAAACACTTTAATATCTTCCAACCTTTCATAACCACATGCCTGCTGCCACAAAAGTGTTGCCTTTTTGATATCCAGCAGATAAATCCCTGCTTTTTCTTTACCATACGTCCCCATGGCGTAATAATCACCATTTCCTGAAATTGCTGCATCGTGCAACCATAGCAGACTGTCTTTGTATCCGCGTTTCGATTCCTGGATTTCACTGAACATCAATTCTTTGAGAACATTTCCTTGCCCATCGCATATAGTAAGACTTTTGAAACCACCTTCGTCATACCAGCCCCAATTTGCAAATACGATGCGTGAGCCGTTATCAGAAACATTTATAAGTCCAGGGTGAACAGGATAAAATTTTTGCCATTTCTTTATATCCTTCTCGTAAAGAGTTACTTCCACAATTTTATCTGGCTGCTCTCCGAGATACTTTATTTCAATGCGGTAATTTTTGTTTTCTGAAAAATATTCTTCGGTGGCCCCTGGCTGCGGTAAAGATCGTTTTGCATACGCAGAATTCAAAAAAACAAGAAGCAAAAATGTTGTTAGAGTGATAGTAAAGAAAGGAATAAAATGTCGTTTTTTCATATTTTATTTTCTCCAACTTAATAATCTCCCGCCCTTTTTGCCGCGACGTCATTTAATTATTCTCCGCCTCTGGCGGATTCCTTAACTCAAAACTAAGATTTATCCGCCTCAGGCGGAACTAAAAATTCAAAACTTTTATATGTCTTTATTCATCTTCATCGATATTGAATACTAACCCGACTGTTAAACAGCATATCAAAAATACAAGCGCCAACCCAAGGTGCAGCAGGAAAAGAACAAATAACCTGTCAAACTCTAAATTCGTTCTTAATAAAGGCAAAAAAGTTCCGAATATCTGTGCTGAACTAAAAATTACGCTTCCAAGACACCAATATATCAGATTAAGCCGGGGAAATATCATTCGTTTAAAGATAACACCTGCCAGGGCTGCTTGAGATACGGCATTAACCCCGGATAGCATAATAAGCCATATTTTCCGGCACCCTCCAATATTTACCGCAAAAGACAAACAAAACAGAAGAATCCACAATGCTATCATTATTATTATGCTTGTTTTTTTCAAAGTCATGGGCAATCCTCAAAATTATAAATAAAATTTGAGTTCTGTTTTCTTCAAATCATAATTTACCACACTTTTTGCTTGAAAACATTTTACTTTACTGGCAATAAAATATCAACATTTTCCGTAGTTTACTGTTCACTGTAAACTGTTAACTGTTCACAATTTTTTTATTAGATTCTTAAGCTTCTCAATCTCTTTGTTGTTTTCAAGATAAGATTTGATGAGCTTCTTATGAAGTTCATCACCTCTATCGTATAATCTTTTTAGTCTTTTTGGCTTTGTTGTCTGTATAGTATAAGCAGTCATTATCGGGAACGCCACCGTAACATCCAAATATGCGGTAACGGTTTCATCGAGTTTTGTCGGGTCGATTTTGCCCCAGCTTGCCGCCTCGCTCGGCGGCGCTCCGGAAAGCCCGCCTGTATCAGGTCTTGCGTCAGTTATGTTAATATCATAATCCTGTCCCATTTCCGGAATCATTAAAACTTCCTGAATCTGCGGCTCGGTCTGGAGCATAAAATTCTTCGGACTTCCGCCGCCGATGAGGATTACGCCGGTTTTGCCTTTTTCGTATCTCTTGGCGTTTAAGATAATCGCTGTCGAATCATTGACGTCAATACTCGGATTTATCTTCAATTTGAATTTGTCCAATAGGCCTGAAGCTTCGGCAAGAAGTTCAATGCCGGCTACATTCATACCGATAGTCGAATCGCCCGGCGAAGAAGTGAAAACAGGAATGCCGTTGCGATAGGCAGCCGCGAGGATACTTACCTGGCCGAGATTGTTTTTACGTTCGCACTCGTCAAGTATTTTGCCCAGATGATGATAACACTCGCGGGTGCCCATTTCCTTCTGGAATTCCGGTCTGATAAGAATTTCGCGCAGTCTTCTGTCGGTTTCCATTAAGACATCTTCATAGTCAAAGAGGATATCGTAAATTCTCGTTATGCCTTTTGCGCGCAGGTCAACATCGTCAACGGTATGGCTGCCGCGAAACATCGGCAGATTGAAAGCAAAATGCAAATCGTGATACATATTTGCGCCGGTGGCTGTAATCCAATCGACAAAGCCGTGGTTCATCAGAGGAATTACAGTTGAAGGGCCAAGACCGGCTGGTGTAAGCGCTCCGGCAAGACTTAATCCGATTGTAACATCATCCTGCGAATATCTGTCGCGGAGCAAGTGGCAGGCGGCTCTTAATCTTCCGCCGTTGTAGGCGTCTAAATTGTCGATTAATTGTTCGATATTAGTGTCTTTGCCGATAGGCTTTGGCAGAATCCTTTTGCCGGCGAGATATTTCGCTTTTCCCGGACAACCTGATTTTTTGTGTTCCATTTCTTTCTTTCCATTAAAAAAATAATCTTTTGGGACTTCGTATGAGGGATTTTACCAAAAATAAATAACAATTAAAGGGAATCTCTAAAAATAGTCTCAAACCCGCAAGAAGTACCTTACAGGTGAAAATGAGTCCGGCGACACTATAAAAGAGTGCCAAAAACAGGGTTTTGCGCCGTAAATCCTTTGCTACTCTGCCCCCGCAGCTTCTTGCCAGCCTCCGCGTCTCTCGACGCAAGTCGAGGCGGCAGGCGAAGCAAGAACGGGGGCTACGAAGCACGAGTTTCCCCGGTATGCTGTCACCAGATTTTCATAGAAATACTTTGGCGATTTCTTCGCACCATCACACACAACAGCAAGTTCTGTTATAGTTTAGTCACATTCAGATTTAGCACAGTCCAGCCAAGTCTGAGCGATTTGGACTACCTGATGGTCCTGGCGATGCACACAGCAGCGGCTTTAAAGAGTCATCTGTAATTAAAAAAGGTTAGAGGTAAAAGTTATGAAAAGGGCCGGCAGATATCATCAGCCGGCCCTTTGATTTAAAGTATTATCTTCCGTTCTTTACGTTCTTTTTGATAATCCTGATGCAGTCAGAGCCTTCAAATTTTTTGCCGTTGGTTAATGTTCCTTTGATAATCAGCTTCAGCAATTCGCCGTCGCTGCAATCGCCAATCGCATTTACAATTTC
The DNA here is from genome assembly GCA_026386845.1 of Phycisphaerae bacterium. Taxonomy (GTDB): domain Bacteria; phylum Planctomycetota; class Phycisphaerae; order Sedimentisphaerales; family UBA12454; genus JAPLMW01. The sequence continues at coordinate 14,979 of JAPLMW010000020.1, read as the reverse complement.
CTGTGTATCAAACTTCAGAGTAAGGTCCATAAATCCATCGGGACCTGCTGTGGTGCAGTCGCACTGATTTTGTGCGTTTACGGGAACAGCAACATCTTCAAAATTACTGCGGATTGGGGCAACACCTATCAGACGAACAGAGGCTCTGTCGATTGAATGTACGTCAAAATCCTCTGCGCCGAGAATAGCTACAGGCAGAACACCTTTGCTGACGACATTAAGCGGATTTGGACACGAGCTGGGCTTTATATCGAAATCGACAGGTGTCGGCACATCGCCAAAGCCGAAATAATCAAGATTTACAACTCCGCCTCTTGCCACGACTTTAACTGTATGTGCTGTTTCTTCAAGGCCTCTTATTTCGAGATACCAGACTCCTCTCATATATGTTTGAACGGAGGTTACAAGCACGTCGTCAACATAATAGTCGGCAAAACCATCATCATCGTCCGAACCTGACGACTGGACATATATCACGTCCGTCGGCTCTGAAAGGGTTACTGTAACCGATGAGCCGTCATAGAGCCATAAGTGGCAGTTGCCGTCACCTTTTACCCCGAATAGACCAAAACCGTCCTCCGGTACTATATTACCGTCCTCCGCCTCGATAATGGACATACATTCCGTTTTGTCCTTGACGAGGCCGGGCCCATATTCGTAGTCCCCCGGGATGTCGTGGATAATTATCTCGACGGCAGAAGCATAGGCGGCCAAAGAAAACAATACACAACAAATCAACAGTAATAATTTCTTTTCCATAATTTTTCTTCCTTCTTCTAATTTAATCTAAATTTCCCATATTAATCCGCCAGAAGCGGATTAAACGCTTGGCTACACAGCCAAACCTTCCAATTGCAGCATTATACCAAAATCTGCCTAAATTACAATGACGCCAAAATATTTTTTACGAGCCTCTTTTGTTGCTAAATTTGCCCAAAATCCGGGGGAGAGTGAATGACTATTACATAAGTCATTTTCTTACAAGCTGTTATGCGGTGTCAGCGACAAAAAAATGATGATGTTATTGTTATTGAACCTATTACAATGTAGAATCAATAAATAAGATGGCGGGAGTTAAGACTTAATTGAACGTTCAATGCCAGTTATGTCCGAAGCAGTGCCTTATCAAGCCGGGCCAGAGCGGCGAATGCCGGGTAAGAATAAACGTTGACGGCGTTCTGCGAACTGTTGTGTATTCTTATCCCTGCTCGATGCACATCGACCCGGTAGAGAAGAAGCCGTTTTTTCATTTTCTGCCCGGCTCTAAAACCTTTTCATTGGCAACTGTCGGCTGCAATCTTCATTGCAAAAACTGCCAGAACTGGGAAATATCACAGGCAAACCCGGAAGACAGCGAGGTCGTTTTCTGCCCGCCGGAAAAACTCGTTGAGCTTGCCAAAACCAATCAGTGCACATCATTAGCTTATACCTATACCGACCCTGTCGTTTATTATGAATACACTTTAGATACTTCAAAGCTGGCAAAAGCCGCCGGTATCCGAAATATTCTTATTACCGCCGGGTATATAAACAAAGAACCCTGGAAAGAACTCCTTCAATATACAGATGCGGCGAGGATAGACCTGAAATCAATGTCCGACGATTTTTACAGAGAGAATTGCTCCGCAACTTTAAAACCAGTTTTAGATAGTTTGGTTCTGACAAAGGCAAGCGGCGTTCATCTTGAAGTTATAAACCTCGTTATTCCCACTCTTAACGACAAGCCCGAACAAATTCGTTCGCTTGTCCAGTGGGTAAAAGCTAATCTTGGCGGCGATACACCTTTGCATTTTTCACAATTCTATCCGCAATACAAAATGCAATACCTGCCTAAGACCTCAGCCGAAACGCTTGATACGGCCCGCCAGATAGCGATGAGTGAAGGAATGAAATACGTCTATATCGGTAATATCGCAAGCGTTACCGGCCAGAATACCTATTGTCCCGGCTGCAAAAAACTGCTGATTGAACGCAGCGGCTATACTGTTTTGTTAAACCGGCTCAAAGAAGGCTGCTGTCCGGATTGCGGCGAAAAAATTTACGGAGTCTGGAAATGACACGAAGAGAATTTTTCCAATCTGTTCTCAAAACTGCTGCGGCAATAGCCGTCGGCATATATGTTTTTACTGATAAAGTCTCAATAAAGGCTTTCAGGCAAAAAAAATATCCCGGTAAAGTAAAACAATTACCAAATATCTACACACAAGGTAAATGGAGAGGTTAAAATGCAAAAAAAATACAAAATTTTTGTTCTCATCCCGTTAGAAACAGGCTGCCTTTGGCAGCCGTCAGGCATCGTATATACCTTGTTTCTAACGGGACTCATTGTCGCAGGTTTACTTCTTACCGCAACCAATGCGGCAACCGAAAAACAAACTGTATTCAATTCGACATTAGCAGGCCGATGGTATTCTGATGACGCAAATATACTTAAAAAAGAAGTAAGTCGGCTTTTTCAGACTTCGACAAGCTCAGTCGAGCCAAAATCTGATATTAAACCAGCCAATGATATTATCGCGCTGATTTTGCCTCACGCAGGTTATCAGTATTCCGGTCGAACCGCCGCTATGGGAATCCAGAGTCTCGGCAGACAGTATAAACGAATTATTGTCATAGGCCCTTCACATAATATGCCGATGGAAGTATTAAGCGTCCCGCAGGAGACAGTTTATCAGACGCCGATGGGTCAGGTTGCGATTGACGTTGAATTTGTCAATAAGCTTTTAAAGCATCCGCAGTTTCAGGTAATTCCGCAGGCAAATCAGCCGGAGCACAGCACACAGATACAAGTGCCCCTGCTGCAATATGCACAAAAAGATTTTAAACTCGTGCTTATTGTCGCAGGCCAGTGCTCAACGCAAACGATAACCAAAGCCGCTTCGATTCTCAGCAGCCTCGTCGATAAAGATACACTGGTAATTGCAAGTTCGGATTTTGTTCATTACGGCCCTAATTACGGCTATGTGCCTTTTAAGGAAAATGTGCAGGAGGGAATAAAAAACCTTGATATGGGCGCATACAAATACATTGAAAAATTGGACAGCAATGGCTTTATGGAATACAGAGAAAAAACCGGCGCGACAATCTGCGGCTATATCCCGATTGCGATACTGCTTTCGACATTCGATAAGTCCTCACAGGCTCATTTAATAAATTATTCCACTTCAGGCCAATTGACAGGCGATTTCACTAATTCTGTCAGTTATTTTTCAATTGCTTTTTCCGGTAAGTGGCAGACTTCGGCCCATTCGACAGGCTCAGGGCAGGCGAGCTCAGTCGAGCCGAAATCTTCACCGGTCAAATCCGCCTCCGTCAAGGCTACGGCGGACAAGCAGGAAAACAATAATTCAGGGCTGACTGAAGAAGATAAAAAACAGCTTTTGGATTTTGCCAGAAAATCAATTGTTTACTTTTTGGACAAACACGAAATGCCGGATGTGCCTGACAGTAACATCAGTGAGCGATTAAAAGAGCCGAGAGCCGCGTTTGTTACACTCAAAGAGAATAATCAGTTAAGAGGCTGCATCGGCGACATTTTCCCGCGCCAGCCCTTATATAAATCCGTCATTTCAAACGCCGTTAATGCCGCCGTTGAAGACCCACGATTTTATCCGGTCGGCAAAAATGAGTTGAAAGACATTACAATCGAAATATCCGCCCTGACCGCACCTAAACCTATCGCTTCATATCAGGAAATCAGGATTGGGATTGACGGCGTTGTTTTGAAAAAGAGTGGGTATTCTGCTGTTTTTCTGCCGCAGGTCGCACCGGAACAAAAATGGAGCAGAGAAGAAATGCTCAACAATCTGTCCTTAAAAGCCGGCCTGCCCGCTGACGGCTGGAAAGATGGCGCCAGTTTTCTCGTATTCCAGGCTGAAGTTTTTGGCGAAACTGAAAATTTATGGTGAGCTTGTCGAATCCAATGAAATTTGCCCGCTGCTTTTTGATATTTTGTTACGGTCTTTTCACCATTGCCGCACAAACCCTGCTCTTTCGTGAATTCATCACGGCTTTCGAAGGCAACGATATAAGCGTCGGCCTGTTTTTCGCATCGTGGCTCTTCTGGATTGGTTTGGGAGCAACAGTTGCGTATCATCCTTCAAAAATTACCGATTGGCTGCTCAAACACATTGACCTTTTATTTCTCATTTATATTCCCGCATTTGTGCTCGAGTTGATTTTGATTGTTCAGGCTCGGCAAATCGCGTCCGTCAGCTCCTATACATTGCTGTCGATTCGCCAAATGGTATTTTTATCGCTTCTTGTCAATGCTCCCGTCAGTATCATCACCGGCATATTCTTCCCGCTTGCCTGTCGATGGGTTAAGCAGGATAGTTTATTTCCCGCTTCAAATGTTTATATTCTCGAAGCCGCGGGCAGCTTTCTCGGCGGAATCGGAACAACTATTCTGCTGGGCCTCGGCGTAAACTCCATAACCATTTTCTTCCTGTTGGCATTTATCATTTCCTTTGCCGTGTTTATTGTCTGCATAAAGTCAAAAATAAAACTTGTTTTTCCTTTCTTAATCGCCGCCGGTATTCTGCTGTGTTTATCTGTCGGCGTTGATAAACGTCTTAATCATTATATTCAAACCGTAAAATGGACCAAACTATTGCCGGCCGAAGCTCTGACAGGCTCGTTTCAAACTCCGCAGGCCGAATATCTTTACGGAACATATCGTAATCAATGGGTTGTTGTCAGCCAGGGCAGCACCTGCGAAGCCCTGCCCGACAAGGCGGGCAACGGCCGAATCGCGGCAATTGCATTATCTCAAAAACCGGATGCAAAAAAAATATTGGTTATCGGCTCAGGGCTGGGGCTATGTTATGAATTTCTCTTATTGCCGCAGATTGAACAGGTAACCTGGACGCACAGCGACAGTCAATATGCACAAAAAGTCGATAGCTTTCTGCCTGCCCAGTTCAAAATCAGAGATTTGCGATTGTCTGTTCCTGCCGGCGATATTCGCAGCCAATTGGGAAACTCGAAAAACTTATACGATATTGTGATAATCAATCTGCCCCCCGCTGCCAGTTCGGTTTTGAATCGTTACTTTACCGTTGAATTTTACGAGCAGCTTAAAAAATCGATGTCAGCGGACGGTGTTATAGCTGTCCGAATTACTGGCGGTGAAAACATTATGGGTACGGAGATGATTGATTTAGGCGCCTCGACAAAACGTACGCTCGAAAAAAGTTTTTCACATCTTGTTTTGACGCCCGGCGATGACACATTTTTTTTAGCGTCTGACTCTGAAAATCTTACCGGCGACCCCGGCACTTTGCAGGGGCGTTTCGCAAAGATAAAAAATGCCGAAGCTGTATTTGCCCCGCCGGCTCTGCTTTCCGTTTACCTGCCCGACCGTGCCGCCGCAGCAATGGAAAATTATAATAGTTCGGATTTGCCGCAGGATTTGCTTATAAATACGGATTCAAAACCTCTGACAAGTTTGTATAGTCTCCTGCTCGCCTTGAAACAATCCGGCGCGCCTGTTACGAGGATTGTAAAACTCCTCGCGATGACAGGTATTGGCGTATTTCTGGTTCCGGTTTTTGTTTTTGTCATTTTGCGCACTTTTTATATCGCCCGCACAAAAAAACAGAATAGCGTTTCGAGTTTCGACAGCAGCTTCCTGGTTTTCTCTGCCGGTTGGCTCGGTATCGGCACGATAATCGTTCTGATGTATTTGTATCAGACTATATTCGGTTCGCTGTATCTGCATATCGGCATTATTTCTTCCTTGTTTATGATTGGCCTGACTTTCGGCGCCGCTTTAGTTCGATATTTGCCGGGGCGTTCATATCAAAAATTATTTATGGTGATTGCGGTCCACGCGATACTGCTTACTGCGGTTACTTATCTGCCTGTCGATTTCTGGACACATCAGAATTTCGCGCTCGTTTTTTTCCTGTGCGGCCTGTGCAGCGGTACGTATTTTCCAATCGCCGCAGGACAGCTCGCAGAAAACAATTTTGAGACAGGTCTTGCCGGCGGCAAACTTGAAATGGCAGACCATATCGGCGCATCAGCAGGCAGTCTGATAACCGGCATTGTCCTTGTGCCGGTGCTTGGAACAAATGGAACGATACTGGTATTTCTTGCGCTCATCCTGGCTAATATCCCGGCAGCTTTATTCCAATCGTTCAAAAAATTGACTGCATTTCCCGCAAGCACCTCGGACTTCCGCGGTATCGGTTATTTCCTGTTCGGTATAGCCGCCTCTGTAGTTATCTGTTCAAATTTACTTACATCTGAATCGGCGAATTTTAGTCCCTCTTTGCCGCAGTATACAGCACAAATGCTCGCAGGACAATCGCAGATTAAGCCTGCGCAATCTGCCTTGCCGGACCTGGCAAAAAAAATCACTTATTTTAAAGTTTACGAAACTAACGCAAAACCATCCGGTTATATCTTCAGCACTGAAGATTTTGCGCCCGATGTTCGCGGCTTCAGCGGAAAAATTAATCTCGCCGTTTACATCGATGCTGCAGGTAAACTGATAAATTTTCATATAATTCGTTCCGAAGAAAGTCCTTCTTATCTGGCGATGCTGACCGACTGGTTCGCTAAACTCAAAGGACGACAGCTTTTGGAGCCTCATCCGTTCAGCGATATCGATACTGCCACAGGAGCGACAATAAGCTCTGCTGCCATTGCCTCAGCGATTGAGACTGCAGGCAGAAAATTTGCAGACCAGGTGCTCGGCAAATCTGAAATCTCAAATCTGAAATCTCAAATCTCAAATTGGCCCGACCGCAGCGGGCTTTATCTTTTAATCGCGGTTATCTTTTCTCTTTGGGTCATATTCAAAGGCAATTTCTGGAGCAGATTGATTGTTCTTGTGTTTAATCTTGTCATCGGCGGCTTCATTCTCAATACACAATATTCCAGTGAACAGGTTATCGCCCTGCTGTCGGGCCGGATGAATACTTTTGAATTATCAGGTGTATTCTTACTGGTAGTTGGTGTTCCGTTTCTTGTTTTGTTTTTCGGCAATATTTATTGCGGCTATCTTTGCCCATTCGGTGCGGCACAGGAACTGCTCGGCTGCATTATACCGGATAAGTTTAAAAAACCTGCTTCTTATGAAAAAATGAGAAAAGCAAGATTCATAAAGTATATAATACTTTTCATTATGGTAATGGTATTTTTTATTTCCCGCAGCAGGCAAACTCTTGCGCCGGACTTGTTAATTTCAATTTTTAATCTTCACATTTTATCTTTGCGGTCTGCGGTTTTCTTAATAATCATACTTGCCGTCGCAGGTTCTGTCTTTTACAGGCGCCTCTGGTGCAGGTATCTCTGTCCTGTCGGAGCGTTTTTGTCTTTATTTAATAATCTTGTTATTCTTAAACGGTTTGTTCCTGTAAAAAATTTTACCAGATGCGAGTTCGGCCTGACTGCCGGCGACAATATGGACTGCATTTACTGCGATAGATGCCGCTATCAGCTCAAACCTTTTTCGCCGCAGCCCGCGGCAAAATATTCAGCCGGCAGGTATCTTTTGATTTTAGTACTATTGTTTGGAATTTTCATATCGGCTCTTTATATAGACAAATTCCTCGATACCATTCCTGCGTTGACCGAATACTCATCCGCTTCCACATCTTCAACAGGCCGTTCGACTTCGCTCACGCCGGGCCGGCCGCGGGATGTCGATATTCAGCAGATTCGCACTATGATTGAAGAAAAAAAGCTCTCCGGCCACGAAGCCGATTTTTACCAGAAAAGTCCATAGTTTCACAAATTGAATTTTAAATTATCTTGACCTGCCGATAAAGCAATAATATACTTTTCTGTGCAGGGGTGGCTGGAAAATACCGGCCTGAGAATACACCCTTTGAACCTGAACAGGATTATCCCCTTATGGGAATGCCTGCGTAGGAAGCGATTAAAACGGCAATAATCGAAAATTAAGGGTCGCTTTCGTAACAGGCGGCCTTTTTTATTTTTACCCCCTCTGCTTCTTGCGAAGCAAGAGAGGGGGTTGGAGACAAAATGACGACGCAAATTAAACTGGCTCGCAGCGGCATTATAACTAAAGAAATAATCGCCGTAGCGGAAATAGAAAAGATTTCGCCGAAGATAATCTGTAAAGAAACCGCCGAAGGAAAATTAGTTATTCCCGCCAACATAATCCATATTAAAAAAAATCTCAAGCCAGTCGGCATCGGCAGAGCAGTAACCATAAAAGTCAACGCCAATATCGGAACAAGCGCCGCAAGCTCGTCAATAGAAGCCGAACTTGAAAAACTAACAGCGGCTCTTGAGGCGGGAGCCGATACCATGATGGATTTAAGCACAGGCGGAAATCTCGACGACATACGAAACAGGCTCATCGAAAACTGCCCTGTGCCGTTCGGAACTGTGCCGGTTTACGAAATGATTATCGGCAGAAATATAGAAGACATAAATCCCAAAGTTATTCTCGAAACAATCGAAAAACAGGCCCGGCAGGGAGTCGATTTCTTTACCATTCACGCGGGCGTATTAAAGGAGTTTCTGCCGATGGCTGTAAAAAGAGTCTGCGGAATTGTCAGCCGCGGCGGAGCCTTAATCGCCAAATGGATGGTCCTGAAAAACAAACAAAACCCCTTCTACGAGTTGTTTGACGATATCTGCGATATTATGGCTCAATATGATGTATGCTTTTCCCTTGGCGACGGCCTGCGTCCCGGCTGTATCGCCGACGCTACGGATGAGGCGCAAATCGCTGAGTTAAAAACGCTCGGCGAGCTTGTTCTCCGCGCAAGAGAAAAAAACTGTCAGGTTATGGTTGAAGGCCCAGGCCATATTCCGTTCGACCAGATACAAAAAAATATGGAGCTTCAGCAAAAGTATTGCTATGGCGCGCCGTTTTATGTGCTTGGCCCTCTGGTAACGGACATCGCGCCGGGCTACGACCATATTACAAGCGCAATCGGCGGAACAGCGGCAGGCTATTATGGTGCATCGTTTTTATGCTATGTTACCCCAAAGGAACATCTCGGTCTGCCTGATATCGAAGACGTCCGACAAGGTGTTATCGCTGCCAAAATCGCCGCTCACGCCGCCGATGTCGCAAGAGGCCATCCCGGCTGTGCGGAAAAAGATAAACAATTAAGTATCGCAAGAGCGGCTCTCGACTGGGAAAAACACATCGCCTGCTCAATCGACCCAAAAACCGCCCAGAAGTTCCATAGCCAGGCCTGCATAAAAAGCGTCAAACCAACCGCTGAAAACGACGATTACTGCACAATGTGCGGCAAAGATTTCTGCAGCCTCAGAATAAACAAAGAATTGTCGAAAATGTATGGCAAATAACAAAAAACATCATTTGACAGACGACATTGTTTGTCTTATATTAAAAATATGGTAACAACACGACAACAGGCCCTTGAAATCACAGCCAAAACGAAAGCCGGACTCGAAAAAATTTACGGCAAACGTTTGAGAATGGTTTACCTGTACGGTTCTGCGGCAAGAAATCAACTGCATCAAGATAGCGATATCGATATCGCTGTAATACTTGACCAAATCCCGGACAGATTCGAAGAGCACGAACGGATAAGCCAGCTCGGCTCGGACGTGAGCCTGGAATATGATACTCTCGTCAGCTTTTTGCTTGTCAGTGAAACTGATTATCAAAAAGGCCGTTTTGCCGTCCACAGACTCATTAAAAAAGAAGGGATACAGGCGTGAATCCCGTTAGACCTATTTTGAATTTATACGGATACTTTAATATGGGAAAAAACAGGAACATTCGAGACGAATTTATACTAATGAAAGGAGGTCTAACGGGATGAATGAAGAATCGCAATTGCACCTCCAAAAGGCGGACGATTGCGTTAAGGACGCTGAATTACTGCTTTCGGCTCACCGGTCGTCAGCATCGGTAGGCAGAAGTTATTACGCAATGTTTCACGCGGCTTCAGCGCTGCTTTCGGGAAAAGATATAAAACGTCATTCTCATCAGGGACTCATTTCCGCATTCGGCCAGCTATTTGTCAAGCCCGGACACATCGAACCAAAATTTCATAAGTATATTACTGAAGCCTTTGACCTTCGTCAGGAGAGCGATTATCAGCCTATGGCTGAGGTAACGGAATTACAGGCCGGCAAGATGCTTGACCGTGCAAAGGAATTTGTTGATGTTTGCCGCAAACTCTGCAAGTAACAACTACCACACAATGTGCGGAAAAAAATAAAACCAAAATATGCCGCCCAAATTTATATTTGAAATGAACGATGTCAGCAGGAGCTTCGGCGAAAAGGAAGTTTTAAAAGATATTTCGCTGTCGTTTTTTTACGGCGCAAAAATCGGCGTTATCGGCGAAAACGGCTCAGGCAAAAGCACACTTCTGAAAATAATGGCTGGGTTAGACAAAGATTTTCATGGCGAGACGAAACTTGCCGCAAATATGAAACTCCGGTATGTCGCACAGGAACCGCAGCTTGAATTGGACAAGACCGTTAAGGAAAATCTGCTCACCGCGATAAAATCCACGCTTGATATGGTCGAGCGGTTCAGCGAAATTTCGCACCAGCTTGCCGAGCCGCAATCCGATGAGCAAACCAATAAGCTGCTTGAGGAGTTAGCCGTTTATCAGGATAAAATCGATGCCTGCGACGGCTGGGAAACCGACAGGCTCATTGATATTGTTTCCGACGCGATGGTCCTGCCGCCCGATGATGCACCCGTTGGCAGATTGTCCGGCGGCGAGCGCAGGCGCGTCGCGCTGTGTATGGCTTTGCTCGAAAAACCGGATTTGCTCCTGCTCGACGAGCCGACAAACCACCTCGACGCTGAAACCGTCCAATGGCTCGAAGCAGCTCTTCGCGAATATCACGGCACGGTGATTATCGTAACTCACGACCGGTATTTTCTCGACAACATTACCAAATGGATTCTCGAACTCGATAAGTGCAGGGGTCTGCCGTTCGAGGGAAATTATTCATCATGGCTAAAACAAAAGGCCGAGTTTCTCCGCGTAACGGAAAAGAAAGAATCGCAGCGTCAGAAAACTCTCGCCCGCGAACTTGAATGGATTAACACTTCCGTCAGGGCACGCAACCAGAAAAACCAGGCGCGTATAAATGCTTATAGCGATTTAGCCGGCGAGTCCCCCGAAGACAGGCAAAGCGAAATACTTATACAAATCCCGTCAGGCCAAAGGCTCGGCGACAAAGTGCTTTCGTTTGCCGGAGTCTGCAAAAAATTCGCCGATACCCCCCTCATTGATAGCTGCTCGTTTGAACTGCCCGCAAACGCAATCGTCGGCGTAATCGGCCCAAACGGCATTGGCAAAACAACCCTCTTTAGATTGATAACAGGCCAGGAAAAACCCGACTCCGGCAAAATAGAAATCGGCTCGACCGTCTCAATCGGCTATGTTGACCAGCACCGCGATGCCCTCGATGGCGGCAAAACAGTCTTCGAGGAAATCTCCGACGGCAAAGATTCTATCGTCCTCGGCGGCGTTTCCGTCGCCTCACGCGCCTACGTCGCCAAATATAATTTCTCAGGCGCCCAGCAGCAGAAAAAAGTTTCAGAATGTTCAGGCGGCGAACGAAACAGAATCCATCTGGCCAAAATGCTCCGCCGCGGCGGCAACCTTTTACTGCTCGACGAGCCGACAAACGACCTCGATGTAAACACTATGCGGGTATTGGAGCAGTCGATAATCAATTTCCAGGGCTGCGCGATGGTAATCAGCCACGACAGATTTTTCCTTGATAGAATATGCACGCATTTGCTTGTTTTCCAGGGCGATGGCAAAACTCAGTGGTTTGTTGGCAATTTCGCCGCTTATGAGGAAAAGATACAGTCCGAGAACCCCGATCGCCTCGCCCACCGCCGCGGAAAATATAAGCAGTTAAAATTAAGATAATTTTTTATCTTTGCCGGTTAGGTGTGGTTCGTGGTTAGCCCTGCCATCACGGAGTTTACCCCGTGAGATGCCGCTTCGGCTATCTCATTGGGGGCAGGGTTCATTTAAAAAATATTTAGCCCGCCGTTTCACGGCGGGTTGGTCATTTCTGCAAGCGCATCGCGGCAATCTTCTTTTGTCATTCCCGCGAAAGCGGGAATCCAGTTTTGAATTTTGGTTATTTGAATTTGTTTAGGATTTAGGATTTTTCACTATTCACTATTCATTTTTCACTTCTCTCACACCCTTCCTACTTTCACACCTTCTCACCTTTTTCGGTAGCATTGTGGCTTTACATCGTGGCATTGTTGGCTTACAATGCGGCGTTGTAAACGGGCAAAAAGGCAGGACGCAAACCTAACAAGAAGATACGAAAAGCTATTAGATGGAGATAAATAAATATGATGTCCCCAAATTTCCACGAGATTGATATGCGAATAGGGCCGCTGCACAATGTCATTGTCGGCATTGATGCCGGACTCGCAGCGATTCAGAAACGTTTAGACACTGAAGAGTGGTTCGACGGAATCGAGGCGCGTGAGTACGCAGAACCATTATTCGGCCTCGGCTTTGTCGCTGCCCAAACCTACGCGATTGGGACGGTGTCAGACTTAAACAGCGTCAGGATGAGTCGCGGCAAGTCAAAGGAAGAGAAGCTAGATAAGCATAAGTGCTATGCACACGATACCTTCATCAAGGGAGATGTGACACGCATCCAGCTCATCAACGCATCTGCGAACTATTTCAAGCATCACGACGAGTGGCCGCGATGGCCTACGAATTACGACACAGAGACACTGGACAAAGTTGGTATTACTGAGAAGACAGAGTTTCCGTGCATAGACGCTGTCGATCTACTTTGCGGAACGAGTTGGGAGTTGAACGTGTTACTTCAGATTCTGGAAGAGTGGCGAGCGCATTTATTCAGCACGTTGCTTTGTGGTTAAAAAAATCTGCGCAATCAGCGTCCCAAAAAGTGTTTATTCGTATTGAATTTTAATGACAAATCCTATATTCTATTCAAAACTATGCTTAGCGGTGTAGCTGAGAATATACAGGGTTATATGGGAAATGTCAGATGAGGTCAAATATGAAAAATCCTTGGTTAAAATTACCTAAAAAGAAGCCTTATATTCTAAAAATAGACCTATGCGTCATTAAGGAATACAATAATAAGGCAAATTCAAGTAATCGCATTCGGCAAAATTTGCTGCCAGAACCGTTCTTGGGCAACCCCAAGTCTCCTATAATCCTTTTGAACTTAAATCCGGGTTGGGATCGGCGTGATAACTCTTTTCATCGTCAGAGGCAATTTCGACGGGTAAACAGAGCAAATTTGCTACATAAGAAAACTGAGTATCCTTTTTATTTGTTAAATCCAAAACTGAGCGCGTCTTTGGGATATAAATGGTGGTATAAGCGGTTGCATGAGTTGATAGAGAATTTCGGTTGCAGAACTGTCGCTCAAAAAATCTGCTGCCTTGAGTTTGCTCCATACCATTCACAAACTTTTAAACAGTTTAATTCTCCTCTGCTCAGCCAAAAATACGATTTCCATTTGTTAAAGCAAGCATTAAAGAATAATGCTCTAATAATCATAATGAGGAGTTCGAAGTATTGGCAACGTGCTGTTCCTGAATTAAAGAAGTATAAAAACAAATACCGCCTAAAAAGTTGGCGGAACCCTTGCTTAACCAAAGCCAATTTAAGATATCAAGCTTATAAAAAACTCACAAGAATATTGAGGGAGAATTAAAGGTGTCCGAAATCCGGGGACACCATACCGGGGAAAAAGGAATGTAACTTTTTTATTTTCACTATGAAACTCCCCAATCACGTTCTTTTTTAATTTTTATTCTTGTCCGCCATAAGTATACTGACGGCGGATGTATTTTTTGTATTTTATCTTTTATTTTTTATTTTCAATAACGGCACTTCATCATTTTTGAGGCGGGTTGTTAAAACCTTACAGCCACTGTCAGTTACCAGCACATTATCTTCGATTCTCACGCCGAATTTATTTGGCAGATAAACGGCAGGCTCAATCGTAACTACATTGCCCTGCTGCAAAACATCCTTTGAAAGCACCGAAACAACCGGCCGTTCGTGAACCTCAAGGCCGAGGCCGTGGCCTGTGCCGTGACCGAAAACCGGCAGCTTCGACGACTCGATAATTTCCTTGGCGGCGGCATCGACCTTTTTTGCGCTGGCGCCGCTTTTTACTATCTGCATCGCCCTGCTCTGCGCACAAAATACCGCTTTGTAAACTTTTCTGTAAAAATCATTTACCCTGCCGATGGCAAAACATCTGGTTATATCGCAGCAATAACCGTTTAATTTCGCGCCGAAGTCTATAAGAATCGTATCAATTTTCTTTAACTTTCTCGTCGTCGGCCGATGGTGCGGCATCGCGGAATTGCTTCCAAAAGCGACTATGGCCTCAAAAGCAGGCTGGGCGCCGGTTTTCTTCAATTCAAAATCAAGCATCGCGGCAACTTCGGTTTCGCTGACGCCGGCGCGAATCTCTGACAGCACCCTGCCAAGAGCTTTTTGAGCAACAGCCGCTGCTTTTCTTATCGCCTTGGCCTCAATCTCATCTTTTATCTGCCTTACAAACGCAGCGGGAGATTTCAAAGCCGCCAGACGGCCCGGAATTTTCTTTTTCAGAATTTCAAAAAGAGCCGTTTCGATTTTGTCTTCAACCGCGACGGTCTTGACATTATTGATTTTTTTTAATACATCGGCAACTGCTTCCGTCATTGCCCCTTTTCGTTCGTAAATTTTACAGCCCGAACACTCCTTCTTTGCCGCCAGTGTGTATCTGCTGTCGGTAACAAGCCAGACATCTCTCTTGCCTAAAACCAGCCAGCTATCATCGCCCCTAAAACCGCTCAAATAAGAAACATCGGCCTCAGCAGTCAATATCAGTGCGTCCAGACCCTTTTGGACGAGTATTTTTCTGACTTTTTTAACTCTTTTTTTTAAAATATCAATTTTCATCTATCTTCAGAATATTCATTTAGCGGCCGCCGCTCGCGGCGGCCTGACCCCCGCCTCAAGTGGCGGGGGC
>JAPLMW010000083.1 GCA_026386845.1 Phycisphaerae bacterium | reverse complement strand
GTTCCGCCTGCGCTGCCGTGGTGGGCAGCGATAATCGGAAGCGTTTTTGCGATAGCGGTCGGCAAAATGGTCTTCGGCGGTTTGGGCGCCAATGTGTTTAATCCCGCAATGATAGGGCGCGCTTTCCTGACAGCCTCATTCGGAATGATGATGACTACCTGGACGGTACCGGCGACGATAGATAAAAGTATGCCGGAAATTTCGGTCAAAAATACCTCGGCCATAACACAGGCAACGCCTCTTGCGTGGAGCAAACAGGCGATAAAGAGCAGAAAACTTGAGGATGTCTCTAAAAAGATAGATGTCTCAATAGCAAATAATATGCTGAAGGATTTGTTCTTCGGCCAAAGGGGCGGCTGTCTGGGCGAAACAAGCTCGGTTGCATTGATAATCGGCGGGATATACCTGCTGCTTACCGGAACTATTAGTATTCATATTCCATTGGCCGTGCTGCTTTCCGCGTTTGCCGCTTCATCGATAGGTTATTTTATGGACAGCACGGTGTATGCCTCGCCGGTTTTTCACCTAATGAGCGGCGGTATGCTGATAGGGGCGTTCTTCATTGCGACAGACCCAGTAACCTCCCCGTTGACGAAAAAAGGAATGTGGATTTTCGGGATAGGCGTCGGCGGCCTGACGATGCTTATCAGAATGGTCGGAGAATATCCGGAAGGTATGATGTTTTCCGTTCTGCTGATGAACTCTATTACGCCGCTGATTGACAAGTTCTGCAAAATTATTCCGGCGGGAGGCAAACCGAATGTTTAGCAAGCTGAAATATTTTATTGCGGAAAGCTGGCTGCTGCTCGTTTCGTCATTTCTATTCGGACTTTTAATAGCGGTAGCGGATGCGGCATGGTCGGCCAAGATAGCGCAGAATAAAGCCGAGAAACTTAGCGGCCTGATGACGAGTCTCGTCAGTGATGCCAATTCTTTTGAGATTGCGATAAAAGAGGCAAATTTACCCGGCAACGGAGGACAAACAGTAAAAACGGATATTTACAAGGCTCTCGATAAGCAGGGCAATTGTGCCGGTTTTGCCTTCATTGCGGCCGGAACGGGTTTTGCCGATAAAATCGAATTGGTCATCGCGGTTGATGCCAGGTGCGAAAAATTATTCGGCTTTAATGTGTTGTCGAGCAATGAAACGCCGGGCTTCGGCGATAAAATGAAAAACGCAATTTTTAGCAATCAGTTCAAAGGAGCGCCGACAGGGAAACTTGAGCTTATAAAAATTGGCGATGCCGGCAAAATCGACAATGAAATAGTCGCCATCAGCGGAGCGACCGTAACCAGCACCGCCGTGATAAATATTTTTAATAAATCTATAAAGAGCGTAAAAGAACAATTGCAGCAGAAAGGATTGATAACAGGCAATGGCGGGTGAAAGCTCTGTAAAAATTAACTATTTAGGCGCGCTTACCGCAGGTCTGTGGCGGGAAAATCCTACGTTCCGTCTCTTGATTGGAATGTGTCCGCCTCTGGCCGTAACGACGGCCGTCAAACCTGCGCTGACTATGGGCCTGAGCGTTATTTTCGTGCTGGTCTGCAGTAATTTGGCAATCAGCCTGATGCGCAATCTGCTCAAGCCGCATCTGCGGATAATTATGTTTTGTCTTTCAATAGCGACGTTTGTTACCATTTGCGACCTTTATCTGCGGGCTTTTGCGCCGGTGATGAGTGAAATACTCGGCGCTTATGTGCCGCTGATTATCGTCAACTGCATTATCATTTTCCGCGCCGAGGCCTGCGCAAGCAAAAATGATGTATGGTTCAGCATCCTCGACGGTATCGGCTCAGGCACGGGTTTTACAATCGCACTGTGCATTATGGCCGGCATTCGTGAAATTCTCGCCTCCGGCACCTTTGCGGGCATCGCAGTTATGCCGCGGGGTTTTGTGCCGTGGGCAGCGATGCAGATGCCGGTCGGAGCGTTTGTTACGCTGGGATTACTATTGGGACTCGCCAGTCTCCTGACTGCGAAGAAGGCGAACTGATATGGACAGAGTATATATTCTTATAATGGGTTTTCTTTCGGTTGTCATAGTCAACAACTTTGTGTTTACAAAGTTTCTCGGCACCTGCCCCTATTTAGGTGTTTCAGGCAGGCTTGACACCGCTTTCGGAATGGGAATGGCTGTAACATTTGTTACGGCGATGAGCGGTATTATGACGTGGCTGATAGATTTTTATGTCCTTGTGCCGCTTGGTCTGGAAATAACGCGATATATCTGCTACATCGTGGTTATTGCAGGAGCGGTGCAGCTTGTTGAAATGTATGTAAAAAAGTTCTTTCCGGTGCTGAATAAGAGTTTCGGCATCTTTCTGCCGCTGATAAGCACCAACTGCGTTATTCTCGGTTTATGTTTGTTTATAAACATCTGGGGCACAAATAATCTTCTGGAAGTTGCGGTATTAAGCACCGGCACCGGCTTTGGATTCGCGGTAGCTATCTGTATTATGGCGGCTATTCGTGAGAACCTGATTATGGTGGATGTTCCGGAAAGCTTCAAAGGCGCTCCTGTAACACTGATTACCGCAGGACTCCTGACGATGGCGTTTATGGGCTTTACAGGAATGATACGATGATTTTGGCTGATATGGTTTCGCTTTGGAATTCTTCCTGGCCGGCAGGGCTTACAATGCTCCTGCTGGGGCTGGGCTTTGCCATAGTTCTGCTGATTGCCAGCGTAAAACTCAGGGTTCTGCAGGATGAACGTGTTGAGAAAGTTCTTGCTGCGCTGCCGAATATCAATTGCGGCGCCTGCGGAAATACCGGCTGCCAGGAGTATGCCAAGGCAGTTATTGCCGACCCGACACTGCTCGGCAAATGTTTTCCGGGCGGAGCCAGAACAATGGCGGCTGTAGCGGAAATACTGAATCTGCAGGTAAGCAATTCACACGCCCCCAAAAGACCCATAGTTCACTGCCATGCCCATACCGCCGACAGAGCCAGCATCGCGGTTTATGCCGGTATTCCGACCTGCACTGCTGCGAACGCGCTGGTCAATGTCCAGGCCTGCAAATTCGGCTGTCTTGGCTTCGGCGACTGCAAAGCAGCCTGTAAATTCGGGGCAATCAACATTATTGACGGCCTTACGGCAATCAATTATGAGAAATGCACGGGCTGCACGGCCTGTTCGAAAGCCTGTCCAAGAGAACTTATTGAAATGGTGCCTTTCAACAATCCGATTATGATGACAGTTACATGCCGGAGCCGTGAAAACGTGAAGAATACAAAGGCTTTCTGCAAAGTCGGCTGCATTGGCTGCGGATTGTGCGCAAAACAGAATGACGCTTTTAAGGTGGCCGATAATCTTGCAAAGCTGGATTATACAAAATATCAGCCGGGGCAGTCTTTTGAGGCGGCAAAAAATAAGTGTCCGACCGGGGTTATCGTATATCGCGGTAAAGGGGCGTAATATTTTTATGCGCCGACGTGAGCTTTGAGCTGTCGGGACTTTTCTTCAATTCTGCAGAGTTTACAGCCGCAGATACCGACGCTTTTGAGATGTGTTGACCCCGTATAATCGCGTGTTTCAACAAGAGATGCGCCTTTTGCTTTCATTTTGCGGAAAGCGACATCAGCCCTTCGTCTGTTGTGTGTGCCGACAGCATCGATAAAAACGGTTACTTTTTTGCCTCTCTGCAGAAGCCCCAGAACAGTTGATTCAACAGCGCCTTCGGCAAGGGCTCCGATGACGATAAATTCATCAGCCTTTAATTCCGACATCAGCCTTTCAGCGCGAGGTTCGTCAAATGGGTCTTCGCATCGTTTGTTCAAAATCACCTGATTGTAATGTGCGAAAGTGTCTCTATGGAGGTCAGTGCAGCCGTCGGCTGCGAGTTCAACTCTTCTGTTGCGGAGCGAATATGATATTTTTCGCTGGCCATCGGTGCCGACGATACAGAAACTGTCGCCGTTTTTGCCCGGTCTGCACAGTTCGGTCGAAACAACCTTGAGGTTCTTGACTCTTGCCCAAGCCAGGGTCCTTCTTATATTCATCAGGACTCTGCGATGGTTTCTGACGCAGGCTGAGCCATCGGCCAGGAAATAGTCTCTCTGCGTGTCGATATCTATCAAAACCCGCTTCCGTCTTATTGCTATAGGCCTTATCATATTATCTATCCCTGTCGCAAATACAGACTCCTTAGTTACTACGTTATTATCGGCTCGGCGGTTTCTCAAAATCTGTATCGAAAATTGCCGGACTTGACTTAAGATGGTTTTAAGTCAGAATAAACGGCCTATAGAAACAAAAAGGCTTCTGTATGGCAAAAAAACAGTTAAAAGAGTATCCGAATATTGCTTTGCGGCCCGAAGATATTGACGGCAAAATCGACTTTTTTGACATTTTCGGACGTAAAAATGAGGTGCACCCCGTTAGAGACAAGGCAGGGATTCTTGACGGCCGCCGAAAGCGGCCCGTCTCTAACGGGGTGCATATAGAGATAGGTTCGGGCAAAGGCACCTTCCTGGTTAATCAGGCAGCCGCCTTGCCTGACATAAACTTTCTCGGCATTGAATGGGCGAACAAATATTACAAGTATGCCGTGGATAGAATGGGACGGAAGAAGGTAGGAAATGTTCGCCTCATACGAACCGAGGCCGCCGTCTTTGTGGCCGAGCATATCGACGATAATTCTGTTAAATGTTTTCATATATATTTTCCTGACCCGTGGCCGAAGAAGCGGCATCATAAAAGACGATTTGTCTGCGTAAAAAATGTTGAGCAGATGATTCGCTGTCTTAAAAAAGGCGGCCTGATTAATATCGCCACCGACCACGCCGAATATTTTGAGCAGATGCAGAAGGTTTTTGAAAGTTTTTCGGAAAAGTTAAAACCTGTTGAATTTATCAAACCTGCCGGAGCAAACGAAAATGAGCTTGTCGGCACTAACTACGAAAGAAAATATATTAAAGAAAAAAGAAATATATTCACCCTCGCCTTTAAAAAGATATAATCCCGAGTATGTCTATAACAGATAAAAATAATCAAAGACCCGTTACGGTTGGTTTCATTGCCCTGGGCTGTCCGAAGAATGTTGTTGATTCGGAAAAAATGCTTGCGCTGATTGCACAGGCAGGTTTCATAATCGACTACGATGCCGACAACGCCGATGTTGTGGTAATCAATACTTGCGGTTTTATAAAACCGGCAATTGATGAGGCGACAGAAGCGATAACCCGCGCCCTTACACGCAAGCGCAAAGGAAAAGTAAAAAAAGTCATCATCGCAGGCTGTCTGCCCCAGAGAACGAAGGAGAAACTTCTTGAAAAATTCCCTCAAATAGATGCGGTTGTATGTCTTGGCGCAAGAGACAACATCGCAGGTGTGATTGAAAATGTTTTCAATGATTCTTCTGTGAAATTTTATGACAGTCCTGCCGATTGGGTGAATAAAACGCAGAAAGATACCGATAGATTCCTGATAAATCCTTCGCACTGGGCGTATCTGAGAATCAGCGAAGGCTGCGATATGAGCTGTTCGTTTTGTACCATACCGGCAATCAAAGGCAGATTCAGAAGTAAACCCCTTGAGGATATAGTCGCCGAGGCAAATCAGCTTGCCGATGCCGGCGTTGTGGAAATTTCCATTATCGCTCAGGACAGCTCAAACTGGGGAAAAGACTTTGGAGAAAAAGACGGTCTTGTAAAAATTATTGGCGAACTGGAGAAAATCGAAAAGCTCAAATGGATTAGACTTATGTATCTCAATCCATTTGGTATTAGCGATAATCTTATTGAAGCAATCGCTAAAAGCAAAAAGACGGTTCACTATATTGATATGCCGATACAGCATATAAATAATGAAATTTTAAAAGCGATGCATCGGCCGGACACGAAAGAAAAAATTTCCGCTCTTATTGAAATAATCCGCAATAAGATTCCTGATGTTATCTTGCGAACCACAGTGATTGTCGGCTTCCCCGGCGAAACCGCCGAGCAATTCACGGAACTTCTGGATTTTATAAAATGGGCTTGTTTTGATGCGCTGGGCTGTTTCGTTTTCTGGCCTGAAGAAGGCACAAAGGCCGCACAGTTGCCCGGCCGGACACCTCAGGATATCAAAGAGGATAGACGCCGGCAGTTAATGCTTGCTCAGCAGCAGATAGTATTTGAGAAAAATAAAGCTCGTCAGGGTCAGATTATCGAATGTCTTATCGACGAAGCCTGCCCGGACGGCCAGGCTGTTGGGCGTTTTTACGGCCAGGCTCCCCATATTGACAGTGTTTGCTTTGTCGAAAACCATGCAGACCCGCCCGGCAGCTTTGTAAGGGCTCAAGTCGCGGGCTTCGAGAATTATGACCTGCTTGTTAAAAGGATTTGATTTTTCCTTCTATACTCTATATTTTATATCCTATGTTAAGGCATATACCGAACATCCTGACAGGCGGCAGATTGGTTCTGTCGG
>JAPLMW010000010.1 GCA_026386845.1 Phycisphaerae bacterium | reverse complement strand
TATGGGGAAATAAGGCTTCAAAAAGTTGTGCGAATTATCAAATTGAAAACACATAAACGCAAGATAGAAAATTAATCACGAATCAACACGAATTCAGGCATATTTAGCCGCCAGTTTCACAAATATTCAATCTTCATTCTTAAATCTTCAATACTTATGCCGTTATAGCGGTCCAGACGGCGAGCCAGAAGGGGATTGTGATAATACAGGCGATATAAGACAAAAATAGAATTGTGCCGAGTTCTTCCTCTTCGCCGCCGTAGTGCTTTACCAGAATAATAAGCGATGTCGCAGGCGATGAGGACGACTGCAGGACAAGCAAACTGCAAAGCAATGGATAAGCTGCGTGAATATTCAACAATTTCAAAACAATAATCGCAGCCAGCGGCACAGCAATCAATCTAACCGATAAAACCTTAACCGCATTGGCAAAATAAGCCCTGATATTAAGCGAAATGCTGCCGAGCACCGCGCCAAGGACAAACGTCGCAACGGGGACTGCAGCGGTGCCGACGAGGTCAACCGGCTCCAATACAATCGAAGGCACAATAAACTTTAAGTGTAAAAGCACTATTAAAATGGAAATAATGTTCGCATAAAAGGGTGGGCTGAAAAGCTCGCGCAGGGTCGGCTTTTCGCCTTCGGTCGGACTGACAAGATATTTGCCCAAAGACCATAAAAGAGGACTTAAGCCGAGCAGATAAAGAAAACAATACATCGCGAATTCGTCAAACTGGTCGGGATAAAGCATTTTGCCCAGCGGCAGGATAAGATAGCCGCCGTTCTGCAGGGCGGCAGGGGCGAGAAGGTATTTTTTGTCCTTCAGGTTCGGCAAAAATAATAGCGCGGAAACCAGCAGGCCGAAGCCAACCATTAAAACCGCGGCAAGAGGAATCAGAGGCCAGAATTTGAGCTGGCCGGGATTGAAATTTTTGATAATGTTTGAAAATATCAGGCAGGGCAGGAGGACCCGAATGCCTATTGTCGAAAGGGCCTTGAGGTGCTCCTGCGTCAGAATATTCTTCCTGATGAGGAGACCGGCCGCTATGGAAATGAGCAAAATCTCAAAAATAGCCTTAAATGCGGTGCCGAACGAACTTGTAAAAATTTCTATCATCTTGCAATAAATCCTTTTAGACGGTATATTCTCTGTAAAATGAGAGTTTTTACAAGGGTAAAATCTTATGGCGACAAATGATATTATCAAAAAATACGCGAAACTGCTGGTCAATTATTCGCTTGGACTGAAAAAAGGCGACAAATTTCTTATCCAGTCCACATATCTGGCGGAGGAACTCTTAACGGAGGTATATGCACTGGCGCTGAAGGCGGGGGCTTATCCGGAGTTTAAAATCGCACTTAACGGCACTGAAAAAATCTTTTTTGACAACGCCTCCGGCAGTCAGCTTGAATATATCTCGGAGTTAAGTAAATATGTCTATGAAAATTACGATGTCGTTTTGAATGTTCTTGCGCCGTTTAATCTCAAAGAGCTGCAGAATGTCGAGCCTGCCAAGAAACAGAAATGCGGCGCCGCAAGGGCGGAACTGAATAAAATATTTATGAAAAGGGCGGCCGAAAATAAACTTCGGTGGACGCTGTGCGTTTTTCCGACAAACTCCGAAGCGCAGGAGTGCGGGATGAGCCAAAGTGAATACGCGGATTTCGTTTACAACTGCTGCTTTCTGAATGAAGATGACCCTATCGGATGCTGGAAGAAACTGGAAAGCGACCAGCAGAGAATCGTGGATTTTCTGAACAACAGAAAAGAAATACATTTTAAAGGCAGCAATATCGATGTCAGATTTAAAACCACCGGCAGAAAATGGATTAACTCCTCCGGCAAACACAATATGCCCAGCGGCGAAGTCTTTACCGCTCCGGTTGAAGATTCCGTCAATGGTACGGTTCGCTTCTCATATCCGGGGATTTATATGGGGCAGGAGATAGCGGATATAACGCTCGAGATTAAGGATGGCGAGGTTATAAAAGCTCACGCGGCACAAGGTCAGGAACTGCTGAATAATATTCTCGAAATACCGGGAGCGAGAAGATTCGGTGAAGCGGCCATTGGAAATAACCGGCGAGTCAATAAATTTACAAAGAATATGCTGTTCGACGAGAAGATGGGCGGGACAATCCATATGGCGCTTGGCACCGCATATCCGGAAACAGGCGGGAAAAACGAGTCCGGAATACACTGGGACCTGCTTGCGGATATGAATGACGGGAAAATCCTTGCTGACGGCAAAACTATTTATGAGAATGGAAAGTTCGCTATTGGTTAGCCCCGCATCTATTTGCCCTGCGAGGAATAGTAATAACAGAGCAATCAGGCATTTTTTTGCATATTGATTTTGTGAATTCACAGAACAAATAGGTGCGGGGTTAAGCGATGCTGTCACAGCGGCTGGCGCTCTGCAGGGTTTTGACCGCTTTTGCAAGTCCCTTGACGACCGATGAAACCACAGATAATTCCGAATTGGAAAGTGGTTTATCTGCACTGCGATAAAGTAAAATCATACCGAGAGCAGGACCCGTATTGTTAAGGCCGATAGCCGCGAGCGTTATTCTTTTTAAAACCGCAGGGCCCGCAAAAAAGCCCATCCTGCACAAATCATCGGCAGAACATATCCGGCTGCTTTGACAGACGGCTTCGACCATTTTTGGCGTCAGGTCAGGACTGATATGAGAAGGGATATCCTCAAGGTTAGGGTCTTTTGAGTGGAAATACATCTGCGGTGAACTTGCCTCGCTTTGCGGGTGAAGCGGGTCGGAGGTTGTAAAAATTATCGCGGCGCTGCAGCCGGCTATATTTTCAGTGAAAAATTCGCCTGTTATTGCGGCAATCGCATCGAGATTTCCCGCTCCCAGCAGGCTCTCGTAAAAATCCGCTGCGAACCGGAAGTTCCTGAGGTGATTTATAAAGTCGCCGTGAGCAGACAGAATATCATTGCAGAGGATATCGATTTGCTGTTTTTGAGCCCTCCGGACCCTGTTCAGCTTCCTGACAAGCTGCCGTAACCTTGAATTTTGTTCTTCCTTCAATAGAATATCTCCAAAAGTTTATATTGTCTTCACTTTGAACTTCGACATAAGCCAAACCGCAGTTTAGTTCGAACAGAAGGCCTGATTTTTGGATGCTTTAGTCCTATAAAATTGTTTTTGTTGATTGAAAAAGGCTGTGTTTATCTGTTTTATATGGAGTGCAGTTTCAATTGTCAGGAATTTTCGGACTTGTTGGCTTTCGGCAGATTTATGGTTACTGTTGTGCCTTTTTCAGGCTGGCTTTCTATTTTCACAGTGCAGCCGTTATTCTTCAGGAAACTATCGGCAAGCGACAGCCCCATACCTCTCTGTCTGCCGGCGGGTTTGTCGGAGAAGAACGGCTGGGCAGCTTTTTCAAGGGTTTCATTGCTCATACCGCAGCCGGAATCCTTAATGCGGATTTCAACCAAACCACTCTGCTCTTTGCCGGCAATTTGCACCGGGCCGTTGCCGCTTTCATACGACTCAAGTGCGTTATAAATTATCTGGGCGATTGCCTCGGCGACCTGTTCGGCATCAATTTCGACATCGCTTAGTGATTCGATATTTTCAAGATGAATGTCAAGCGGTTCCGAAAGATAACGTGCATTTACCTTTTCAAGAGCATTGTTAATGACAATGAACGGCGAGACTGTTCGAATCTGCGGCGGGGCGGGTCGGGCATAGTTCATAAGCTGGCCGACGATTTCGTGTGCTTCCTTGGCCTTTTCGCTGATTTGATTCAGGATAAGTTTTTTTGTTTCATCAGTTTCGCTTTGGCTAAGCAGTTGAGCTCTGCCAGATATTACCGCAAGCGGATTATTCAATTCGTGTGCTGCGCCGCCGGCAAGTTCCGCCGCTATTTCCGCAAGGGCATTTGTTGATGGAGCCTGCTGGATAGCGGGCACCTGCAATTGGGGTTGACCTATGTTATCTATCGCTAACTGAACAATTGATTCCTCATATTCGTTTCTGTAAACAAAAGAAAATATTTTAGCGATAAAATCGGCAATTTGTCCAAGCTGTTTGTTTATGGTGAGCCTGCCGAATCCATTGTCAGACAGTGAACCCGTAAATATTATGCCGCCTGTAGTCTGTTCGGCGATTTCGATGGGAATAAACGAAGTTTTTTCATTATCAAATTCTACCCCGGCCTGCTTGCAAAGCCACGGTTGCGGGTTATCGATGGAAGCCCCTTCGGGGACTTCTATCAGTGTTGTGGTTAGCCCTGCCATCACTATGGCAGGGTTTGTCTGCTGCGGCAGAGCGGCAAAAACACAAACATCTTCGGCTGAAAAGATTTCGGCAATTATCTTTGCCGAAACAGATGCAATATCAACAATCTGCATCGGCTGATTTATGTAATTAATAAACTTCCGGACAAAAGCTGTAAAACCATCTTCCGCGTAAGGCTGTGCAGTAAGTTGATTTAAATATATCTGTTTTATCGTTTCGGAATAAAACTGCCGGGGATTTTCATTTTCAAGGCCGAGCGTCTCGTTGATTTGCCCCGCAAAAATTTGCGTCTTTTCCCTGATTTCGTTTATATCCGAATCTGCAAGAGACAGCCGCTGCAAAAGGTTCTGAAAATCATCTGCCGTAAGGCATTCCCCAGCGGACTGATAATCTAAATCGCAGAGCATATCCGCAAGCCGGACAATCGAAATGATTTTGCCGTAAGGCAGTTTATCTGTTAAAGCGTTGGCAGGGGTCTTATATAACCAGGCGGTATCAGCAATGGAATCGCCGAATTGCCATTTTTGCAGAAGCAGGCGCGACAGAACATTGTCTGTAATGCCGAGATGTTCTTTTTCAAGACTCAGGAGAGAAATTTTTCGCTCTTTTGATTCCTGCCAGAGCATCAAAAGGCTTTTGGTAAATAATTGCGCAAGAGCCAGCAAGCCGGCATCCGCGAAAAGAGCGGCGGCAAACGCTTCGCCTGTGCCGGCAAGGCCGGTTTTTTCCGCGATAAGTTTTGCGGCAAAAGTTCTTATGCTGCTGCGGCGGATAAAAACATTTGTCAGGGACAGAATATCCGAATCCTGGATATCATAAACTTTCAGGGTGAGTATTGTCCCCAGAAGGTCTGCTTTTGACAGTTGCTTGAGTAATACTGCAAAGTCGAGGTTTTTAAAGTTTATGGATATGTTTTTTTGTTTACAGAGGTTGATTACGGCAAGGGCGACAGCGGGGTCGGATGCGAGGCAAAGCGAGGCGTTATCATACGAGCCGGCGGATAAATATTCCGCACATTTTACGGCACAGAGGGGATGTGCGGATAAGCAATCCGATTCGTACACAGACAGTTTTATTCTCTGTGCAGAGATATTTGACGTATTCTGCGTCATTAACCGTGCTTCTTCCTCCGGTTATAAGTTAAAGTGAAAGCACAGCGGCGATTTTTTCAATAAGCTCGGTAATGCTGAAGGGCTTTTTCATAAACGCCTCCGCGCCGGATTTGAGCAAATCGTCTATTTCGATCTGATTAATTACGCCGCTGATTATTATTATTTTTGTGTTCGTAAATTCAGGATTTTCCCTGATTGTTTTACATACTATATTGCCGTTTACGTCAGGCAGCATATAGTCCAGCAGGATAATATCCGGCCGGAACTTCTGCGTCATAATCCCGGCGTCATAGCCTGTTGATGCCGTCTTGACTTCGAATCTGCCGTCACGATTGAGGACATCGGTCATCATTTCCACAATCTCAGCGTCATCATCTACGATGAGCAGACGTTTCCTGCCCGACTGCAGACTCTGCATCGGGATACTATTGTCCTTCATAAACTTCAGCAGGCTGTCTCGCGGAATCTTGCGAAACTTCGAACCCGGAATACGGAATCCGCGAAGTCTGCCGGAATCAAAACATCGAATAATGGTTTGCTGTGAGAGGTTGCACACGTCCGCAGCCTCACCGGTTGTATAAAGCTCTTTTGCTGTATCCATACTTTCGTTCCTCATTTGAATATCCATATTCTATTTATATCCTAATTTGCCTTATCTGCCTAATTTAACTATCGGACTATCCCTTTGTCAAGGTTTAAAAAATTTGGCAAAAATATATTAAAAATGCTGATTTTATCGCTACTAATATATCCGGAGCGATATTGTCCTATTTGTTGGTGTCTTTCATTTATAGTTTTTATTACTGCTTCACGGATAGGCAGTTAGGCATCTTAAAGGCGGGCACAGCAAAAAAGTTGAGAAATCCGCGATGGTCAGTTAGACTCTTAACCATTGAAATGTTTTGCAAATGCTGCAAATAATTTTTTAAGGCGGTCTTCTTGTGAAGAGAACAGGATGCTTGTTAGTTTTTGTTTTGCCTTTGATATTCGCTGCGGGCTGTATCGATGGACAGGCAGCGCTGAGTATAAATAAAGACGGCAGCGGCAAAGTTGCTTATGAAGGTATTTTCGACTGGCCCGGCTACTGTGCGGCAATGGGACTGGATTGCAGGACAACGGAAAAGTTTTTCTTCACAGAGTTGGAAAAAATGCTGACCGGCAAGGGATTCGAAACCTGGAACCAGGTGTCCTGGAAGCTGCTCAGTGACGGCAGATGTTATTTCAAAGGCACTGCGTATTTCAGGGACATAAATAAAACAGATTTCCTTATCGGTTCGGTTAAAAGCAAATTAAAAGTATTCCTGCGTTCTGAGCAGGAGGGCAATCCGACGCTCGAACTGAAATATTCGGCAGATGATAAAACAGCAGAAAATCAGCGGACAGAATCACTGCCGCCGGCCCTTTTGGAAACATTCAGAGTAAATATTATCATTTCTTCGTTCGCCGATATCAAAGAGGCCCAAAATTTCGAAAAGCTTGATTCCCGAACCGCTATGTTTGCCCTTGCCGGCGGGGATTTGCTCCAGGCCGAGGGGAAAGACCCTTTCGGCGAATACTTCAAAAGCAAAGGAGTAATAAAACTGGTTCTAACATCGGCTGGAAAAGATTTATTCAATTATCAATCCGAGGTTCAACGCTCACGGAACGGATTTGAAAAAATATTGAAGGACATTCAGGCGAAGAACAATCAGGCTGTTGAAAGTAACAGTGTTTCCGGTATTAATAAAATTATTGCGGCCGAATCCGCCCCGAAAAACGACTTTAATGCCCGAATGCGGCAGGGACTGGCGGCTGAATCACAAGGCGACTTCAACGAAGCACTGAAGATTTACGAAAATATTACGAATGATGCCAGCGCTGATGAAAAATACAAAGCCGCGGCCTGTTTCCAGACTGGCGTTTGCCTGCTCAGGATGGGCAGCAGGGAAAAAGCCGAGTCGCAATTCGAGTATGTCATAGAAAACTATCCTTTGCAGCGGGCCCCTGCACTGAAGTCCGTGAAAATGCTTAAGAATATCCGCGCAGCAAAAGGCGGCCAGAGAACACAGCCTCAGAAGAAATCCAAACAGCCTCCGTTTGTTATCGGCACTTTTCCTGAACTTTATTCGGCAGATGTGGACCCTAATATCAGAACGATTAAAATTGTCTTCAGCGAGCCGATGAAAAAGACAGACTGGTTATATTCTTCATTTAAACCTGCGGTGAGCACCGCCGAACCGTCGAAGGAGCCTGCCCCGAGCAAGCCTGTCCTGAGCCTTGCCGAAGGAGCCGAAGGGTCGGACCAGCCGCTCTTGCCGAAATCGGCCGGCCTGCCGTCTTTTGACCCCTGCGGTCTTGAATGGACTTTACCGGTTAATTTATCGCCCGGAAAAGTATATGCAATTGCTGTAAATTACGGCAACATTGAAAATAATATGAAGGGTATTGCAGGCTTTTGCAGCGTTGCGGGACTAAGATGTGAGAATTTCATCCTTGTTTTCGCGACTGTTAATGAAGATGATGAGCCGACACCGATAGACGATGAAATAATTAAAGAGTGTGATAAAATAAATTTTAAACCGTAGTGGTTAGCCCCGCCAATACTTTGGCGGGGTTCAGAGCCCAAGCGTTAGCGCAGGGTGTTTTTTTGGTTTAGCCGTTGCCGGCACGGCAATGCGTTTCTTTCATTTCATACAAATTACTATTTAACAGGAAACTTTTGAATGGTTCTTTCTTGAATATTGGAAAGTTTAGCGGTGCGTATTCTTCATCGCCGTTTAGTATTACGAATTTATCTCTTGCCATCGCTGATAAGATAAGTCCGTTTCTCGTTAATGGGCTGCGAAAGCAATCCATTTTACTTCCGTTCGAATATCTGGCGTAATAAACCGGCTTGTTTTTCTTTGATTTTGTTCTTTTTATACTGACGCCTATGAAGCCTGTTGAATTTTTCAGGACACGGTTAAGTAAATTCTGTCGGTGGTTGACGATACGCAGGTTGCATCTGCGGTTGTCTAAAGGGTTCCTGTTTTTATGGTCAACTACCTGCCCTTTTTTTGGTTTAAGGATAACTC
Organism: Phycisphaerae bacterium; assembly: GCA_026386845.1. Taxonomy (GTDB): domain Bacteria; phylum Planctomycetota; class Phycisphaerae; order Sedimentisphaerales; family UBA12454; genus JAPLMW01. The sequence continues at coordinate 3,296 of JAPLMW010000010.1, read as the reverse complement.
TCGCAAGAGAGGCCGTTTTCATTGTTTTTCTGTTTCGCAGCTTAACTCGTCCTGCCTCGGAGATTAAAAGTGTGGAATTAAGGATTTTGGGATTGTAGAAATCCTCTCTGTCTAAAAGAACCTCTCGTCCCGCCGCTTTTCTTATCATACTCTGCGAAGTAGCGTTTCGCAACGTAGCACGAGTTAAATAGTCGTTTTGTTTCTTCTCTATTTTCATTCGATGTTGAATGTTCGACGTTCAGTGTTCAATGTTTACCCTGAGCGAAGTCGAAGGGGTTCGACGTTCAATTTTTTCCTTATTTCTTTACATCCTTACTTCTTTGTGTCTTAGTGCCTTCGTGGCTACTAAGTCTGCTTCAAAAAACGGATAATTGAAGGAAAATGTCATTCCCGAGAATGCACTTCTTTGAATTTCTGCAGGGAATATCCAGATTTGCTTTGTTCTATTCCCATACGGAATAAGAACTTACGTTGATTTATTAACTTTTTGCCTAACTATATGGGTATTTTACTAAATTGCATAACAAAAGTCAAGGGAAAAACTGTGAATTTCACAAGAATTTTGTTTGCAATTTATGATTTATTGAGTAATTTTACTCAAGGTGTTGAGTAAATTGTAAGATAAATATATTATGGAAAAAAAGTTTAAAAAGCCCGTATTTGGCAGTCTATTAAAGCGAATTGAGGAAAAGAGGCGATTTATTCAGGTTCTCGCCGGTCCCAGACAGGTTGGAAAAACCACGCTGGCAAGACAGGTTATGCAGGAATGCGGGTTGCCGGCTCACTATGTTTCTGCGGATGAACCAACGCTTCAGGACAGAACATGGTTAAATCAGCAATGGGATATAGCGCGTATGAAAATCTCCGGCAGTAAACCGGTATTGCTTATCATCGATGAAATACAAAAAATACAGGGGTGGTCTGAAACTGTAAAAAAATTGTGGGATGAAGATACTGCCGGTAATGTCCCTTTGCGAGTGCTGCTGCTTGGCTCATCTCCTCTGTTGGTTCAAAAGGGTTTAACCGAAAGTCTTGCCGGCCGTTTTGAAATTATTCACGTCACACACTGGGATTTTAATGAAATGCAAAGTTGTTTCGGGGTCAACCTTGATGAATATATTTATTACGGAGGATACCCGGGCGCAGCCGAACTTATAAAAGAACCTCAAAGGTGGAAGCAGTATATATTAGATTCACTCGTCGAGACTACGATATCCAGAGATATTCTCCTGCTTACGCGAATTGACAAGCCCGCGCTTCTGCGAAGGCTCTTCCATCTTGGCTGTGAATACTCGGGACAGGTAATATCATATCAAAAGATGCTCGGCCAATTGCAGGATGCAGGCAATACTACTACTCTGGCACATTATCTGGATTTACTTGGCGGCGCAGGATTATTAACCGGCCTGCACAAATTCTCCGGCAAACAACATCGCCAGAGAGGCTCAAGTCCGAAATTCCTGGCTCTCAATACGGCTCTGATGAGCGTCCTGTCAGGCTTAACTTATGAACAGGCGGTTTCAGACAGCCAGTTTTGGGGCAGGCTCACTGAATCGGCGGTAGGCGCTCACCTGGTCAATTCCTCCAAAGGAAAATCAATTGAGGTATATTACTGGATGAGCAGAAACCGTGAAGTGGATTTTGTTTTATCTTCCGGCAAAAATATTACTGCAATCGAAGTAAAAAGCGGCATCCGTAAATATACGGCCAAAAGTCTGGAAGATTTTTGCGACCAATTCAAGGTTAAGAGGAAATTATTAGTTGGCGGACAGGGAATTCCTCTGGCAGAGTTTCTCTCAAATCCTGCCGAAAAGTGGCTCGCGTAACAAAAGCGGCAAATTTCGCAGATTTTGCTGATTTTTTCTGGTTATCCCCTGTTCAACTGCTCAACTTTCCCCTTTGCTCTTTGTTTTTTTTAGGCTATAATTTGCGAAGATTTTACTAAGGAATTATATCAGTGGCAACTAAGGAGAAAAATATGGTTCGCTCAAAGGCTGCATCTAAAAAAATGAACATCCGTCAATTACAGGTAAAGGCTAAAAATCTCGGCATAGAGCCGGGCAAGATGAAAAAAACAGAGCTTATCCATACTATCCAGAGAACCGAGGGGTTTACGCCTTGCTTTGGCACAGCAAACGGCTCCTGTCCGCAGGAAACCTGTTGTTTCAGGAATGACTGCCTTACACTGAAGAAATAATTTTTATAGAGGCAGCATCCAAAATCGGCAATCTAAAATCCAAAATTGAAATGGATTGTTTTCCGCCAGATTTAAGGGTATAATTTGTCCGATTGCTTGAGGGGCAACAGCAGAAATCAAATATCAAAAATTAAAGTGTAAAATTAAAAACTGGTAAATGTCCTCGGTTTGTTTAAATATGGTGACGGTGGCTTTGTAAAACATTAGGATTTGAAAGGTATAAATTATGCCGGCAGGATTTCTGTGGACTTGTCCATATTGCAGTCGTAATGCTACGATACTTGATTCAAACTATAGCCATGATTACCATCACTTTGAGCATAATAACAAAGAAGGCGGCCTTTTATTAACCACAGAGGTAATTGTCTGCCCCAATTCTCAATGCAAGGAATATACAATTTCAGCTTGTTTGTTCAAAAGTTCTTCATATAACCAACTTCTTGGCGAGTGGAACCGTGACAAACTTTTATTACAATGGAATTTGAAACCTCAATCACAGGCAAAAGTTTTCCCTTCATATATCCCTGCAGCAATTTTAGAAGATTACAAGGAAGCTTGTCTAATCCGTGACTTGAGCCCTAAAGCTTCGGCTACTTTATCTAGGAGATGTCTTCAAGGCATAATTCGAGATTTTTATAAAATCACAAAATCACGGCTCGTGGATGAGATCGAAGCATTAAAAGGTAAAATAGACCCCTTGGTATGGAATGCTATAGATGCTGTCAGGAATATTGGCAATATTGGGGCTCATATGGAAAAAGATATCAACCTTATTATTGATGTAGAGCCGCAAGAGGCATCAGCATTAATAGGTCTAATTGAGATGTTATTGAAAGATTGGTATATTGACAGATATGAAAAACAACAGCAACTTCTGAAAATAGTCGAAATTTCGGAAAATAAGAAAAAAGTCAAGGACAAAGACGAAGTCGAAAAGAAAACAGATATTCCTAAATAAGAATAAATAGGGGACGTTGGGGCTGTTGAAAAAGTGGCATAAATTTTCTTCATATCCCAATTTTCCGGATTAAACAAATTTTCTGCTGCAAACCTCGAACGTGGCTAAAAATCAGTCTTAGTAAGTTCAAATTATTCCGGT
>JAPLMW010000018.1 GCA_026386845.1 Phycisphaerae bacterium | reverse complement strand
ACTGATATGCCCCGATTAAAAAAGAGCCGGAACCGCATGCGGGGTCCAGTATCTTTAATTTTTCAATTTGTCTGGGTGTTTTGCCTTCGCAAAGTTTGCCGACCGTATTTTTTACAATGTAATCGACAATATACGAGGGCGTATAATAAACCCCGCCCGCCTTTTTAACTTCCGGCTTTTCCTCAACCTTTGCCTGATGCGACGCGGTCAGCCGAATCACTTTACCCAAAAACTGCTCATAGACGTTGCCCAGGATTTCGGCCGGCATAATGGAAAATTCATAAGGGCAGGGATAGTACAAATCTTTGATGATTTTCTTGAGGACATCATCATCGACTTTTAGATTTGCCGACAGTTCGTCAGGTGATTCCGGCCTGTCTTTTTCCCTGCGAAAATGAAAAATGCCCGAATTATATCTTTCATCGGATTTCTCAAAAAGTTCAAAAAGCCGCGGATATATTCTCGACCCGTTAATAAGCCCTAAAAGTTGTTCGCTGCGCTCTATCCCTCTGTCTTCGCATATCCTCAAAAATAAAATCCTGTCGATAGTCTTTTGCACGGCGAAATTAAGGTCATAAACGGATAGTTTACCGTTGCGAATCGCAATATTTTTTGCCAGTTCGTTCCGCCATCCTTCTATTTCAGCCAGAAACTCTTTATCTACTGTAGTTGTGCCTCTTTTTGTTGTCTTTTCAGATGCGTATTTATCGAATAATCCTTTTAGAACCGCCTCTTTACTGAATATTTTTGCGATTTGCTCCCACTTTTCGCTGTATTCTTTATATGTGCAGTAAAAAATCCTCGCTGTCGATGGCTTGTCGTTTACATTTGGCCGAATTTGGCAGTCATAAACTGCGAACTCTTCAAAATCTGTCAAAATTGACAATGGCAGTTTCGCCGACCACGCATATCTGCGAAGTTGGTATGCCGGACTGGTTTCGGTTTTTATATCGACTGCCGGTTTTTTCGCTTCGAGGAAGAATTTTTTTGTTTGTCCGATTCTAAAGCAGTAATCAGGCGCCTTTGTTGATGTGCCTATTTTGATAGAGTCTTCATGAATTACGTCTTTATATGCCTGTGCTATACCCGCTTTATTTTGAATATCCCAGCCTAATGCCTCGAAGAATGGATTGATAAATTCTTGTCTGAGTGTTGCTTCGTTATACCCCTGACTTTTGAAAGATTCGAGGTTTTGCTCGAAATTTTCAACAAGTTTTAAAATCGTATCAGGTGCATTAGGCATTTTTTATCATTCCCTGATTTCTATCTGTTTTTCTACAGTGTTAATCCGTGTTCCGCCGTTGCGGAATCCGTGTCTAAATATAACAGTGTTAATCCGTGTATATTTTCTGCCATTATTCTAAAAACCTCGACTTGTCCGCCTCCGGCGGTTCCTCAACTTTTCACTGTTCACTTTTAACTTTTCACTTTCTATAATCTATAATCTGCCTTCCGTAAACTGTAAACTGTTCACTGTAAAACAAGGGAGTGGAATCGAAGGAGTCGAAGGAAACTTCTTTTTTACCTATCCCCTCTACGCTATACGCTATTCCATAACTCAAAACTAAGAACTAAAAACTCAAAACTATTTTGTGCCTTAACCCCTTATAAATCAAATACTTTCCCCGGCCCCGATAAAATTATTCTTTCTACTATCGACTTGTGCCTTACGACTAGCGACTAGCAACTAGCAACTAGCGACTAACTGTCGCCTACCACCCCGTCTGCATCTGTTCGACTATTCTTTCAGCAAGTTTATTTGTGGCGGTCTTTGAGGCATAACTAAAACCCTGCTGTTGAAACTCCGAATAACTTGCTGTCGCACTTGCTTCCTTGTTTTCAAGCAGATATTCGCCGGTTTTAAGATTCTTCCAACTGAAGCTGGCGAAAACCTCGGCCTGATTCTCCAGTGCCCTGCCAGTCTCGCGTTCAAGCGTCAGCGGCAAACTGCCTATCCCCGTTATTTTGCCGCTCAATACCGTATCGGCCCTGCTTCTGTCTGAAACTATCTTATAAGGCGTTTCAGCTTCTATCCTTTTTGCTACCGCATCGGTAAGGTCATACTCAAGGTCTCTGGTGAACGTTATATTGTCGAACATTTCAACATAGACGCTTTTTATATCCTGCGAATACAAAGGTTTACTGCTGTAACCGCCGCATCCTGCAAATACAACCGCTGCACAGAGAGCCGCGAATATTGCTGCGCCCGCCCTCATCCCGTTAGAAATCTTCCTTTTCGTCACAGATGCTGCTTTGCGAGGTAGCGATTCGCTGCATAACACAAGCCCCAGCGATTTGTAATTTCTAACGGGACTCATAGGAACAAGCCTTTCCAGTTAAATTTCTTCTTTTTTAACATGCTCTGCGCAAGCAGTTTGTCCTGCTCTTTTTTTATGACGGGTATTTTTTGTTCGGCGGATTTTGCCGCAACGCTGCTCGGCCAGACCTCGGTTATTCTCTGGTAATAAATATTCGCAGCGGTGAAACTGCCCGTCCTGGCGTAATAATCCGCGACATTCAGTTCCTTTTCCGCAAGCTCTTCATCTAACTTGCCTAACTTTTGCGATATTTCCAGTTCAGCCGCCTTATCTTCATATCTTTTCTGATACTCAGCATAGTAGCTTCTTGAGCTTTCGAGCACCTTTGAATCGAACTTCGGCCCCCTGTAATCCTTTTCAAGGGTCCGCGCCATTCCGAGCAGTGCATCCTGCCCGACTTGTCCTGTCGGCCATCTGTTTGAAATATCCGACCATACCAGATACGAATCGTAATAAGCGCCTCTTTTTTCACTGGATTGAGCAAGAGTCTGGAGCGCATTTTTCGCTATCGGGGCATCGCCCGCCTTGTCTGCAATCTTGTTCATTATCGCCCCGCCTTCATCGTAAGCGGTAATGCTGATTACCCCCAAAGCTCTTTTTTTCTGTCCGCCAAGAAACGCGGTGCCAATTTGATACTGCCTCTCGAGCGCTGACTGATAAAATGCGCTTTGCGGAAAGTCATCTGTGAATTTGTCATAAGCATCCGACGCCTTGTCATATTTTCGCTGACTATACAATAATTCCGCTTTGACAAACGCGTCAAAATCAGCACCGGCCAGTTGAGGATAATCCTTCTTCAATTTCGCAAAGGCATCTTTAGCCTTGCCTGTCTTGCCGGTAGAAACAAATTGTTTTGCGTCTGAAACGGCCAACATATAACCGGAGTCTTTTTCCTGTCCGACCTGCTGCCATTCCTGGCCGTCTTTCAAGTGCCAGGTTTGTTGCTTCGCGGCAAAGACCATCGAACCGAGAATAACAAGTAAAATAAGTCCTTTTATCCCGTTAGAAATCTTCCTTTTCGTTACTTTCGTTACTAATACCGGCCTGCAGTCGATAAAGACTTCGTGTCCATATTTCTTACTCCAATAAACTCATCCCCCACCCCTATCCATTGGTGCGGGGGTTCAGCCCGACATTATATATAAACCGCTGCGGCCTTGCAAACCTATTCAAAAATACGGTATCAGCGGATTCAGCCATACCTTATGGCAAAACAGCCGGCTCTTTCCTAACACTTTATTTGTTAGATACTTGCAAAATATTGTATAAAATTTATAAAAAATAGTTGACTTATTAGAAATCTATGGCAAAATACCACTATATTTGATGATTATTGAACAAAGCGTTAGGCAATAATTGGAAACCCTTATTAGAGAGTGACTTATGAAAACAGCAAATTTGGAAAAACAGGAGATGGATTTACTAAGAAAGCAGAAAATAGCCCGCAGAATCGCGGAAATGCCAAAAAAATACCGCAAAATCTATAGAAAAGCGGTTGAAAACAACAACAAAGACGCGGCTATTCAGGCCTTCTGCTTAGAATGCGTCTGCTGGCAAAAAAATGAGATTACCAACTGCTCCTGTCTGGCCTGTCCTTTATATGGCTTAAGACCGTTTGTAAATAATGAGTAGTGAGGATGAGTCAAAAACTGTGCCGGACCGTCAAAGTCGAATCGTGGCGGTAATTGATAAAAGGAAGTAAAGAGGTAAAGAAGCAAGGAAATAAGGAAAAAACGGCACAGACTAATAGTTCCTTACATCCTTACGTCTTTATTTCCTTACTTCCCTTAAAGCGACGAGTGTCCCAACCAACAGACTCATTGTGGTCGAAATGATTTTTTTCTGCAAAGTACAAAAGGATTTTGAATAATGAACCCATTCGACTGCGCTCAGGGCAGGCATCGAACATCCAATTAAAAAAACGCAAAATTATTAAAAATGAATAAAAGCACAACAGCAGAGCAAAAACAAAACTATCGCACGTTTGAGGTCAGCGGCAAAACAATAATAATAGATGATTTTATTTATCGCAGGCTTTTCAAAGACCCGGATATACCGCCCCGGCGGAAATACACCTTTATAATTGGCTTTTGCTTATCTGGTAGTTGTCCGCATATTATTTTAAAAAGAAAAACAAATAAATATATTTCACTTCCAAGATATATTATGCATGCCGGCAGAGGCGATTTAGTTGACCATATAAACAGAAGTCCATTAGATAATAGACGATGTAATTTGAGAATCGTAAACGCAAGACAAAATATGCTCAATCGGATAATGAAAAATAATACAGGCCTGATAGGCGTGTCTGTTTATATGGATAGAGGCAGATTTTACGCCAACACAACCTTTAGCACAAAAGAAGGGAAAAAATTATATTTTCACTGTCCTGATACTCCGTTTAACAGGATTTTGACAGCGTTAGCGAGAGATAAATTTGTATTGCAGGAAGGCGAAGAGGAATACGCGCCGCTGAATTTCCCGTGCTGGAAATTTGAGCCGTTGAGAAGCATTTTGATGAAGGAAGATTTGTGTAACTTCAAGGAGAAGAGCAAGAGAGATACACACGGACGAACACCGACTAAAACACGGACTGGCACAGACCAAAAAGTCAGGAAGAAAACAAAACTTAACTCGAAAATATTGCGTTTCTGCCGGAAAATGGCATCAACTATTCACCACAGAGAACACAGAAGAAAGAAGTGTAATTAAAATTTAAAACTGAAAAACTAAAAACAACGCCGCGGGATAAACGGCCACTAGTTATTCATTTTAAGAGAAATATTCAACAAATATTTTGTTTATCTCTGTTAATATAGCCTTATCGGGTTTTTTATCTAAATCTGTTTGTCTATATTGCTTAAACAATTCGTATATTTTATCTACACTCGTATTATCAATACGGTTTAAATCCAGCATTTTTGCTTTGTTTATATCATTAGGCTCAAACTTTTGAAGTCCGTTCCCATATTCTCTTCGGTTGTCTTCAAAGATTTCTTTCGAAACATCAGTAAGCAAATATGCAAACAATAGATCGGTTTTTGGGGCGGAAAACATATCCAGATAAATACAATGAAATGTAGTCAGGTTTCGGATGTTTGCTTCATTTCTTATAAACTTTAATCCGTTTCGATTAAATACAGAAACCCAGATTGGCGCTGGCGGCCGGTTTTCCAATAAATACCAAGGATTTCTATGTGAGGTTAGATATTTTTCATGGATTCCCTCGTCAATGCCCTTTTGAATATATTGCTCAACTGATGTATCAATTAGACTTGTTGCGTTGAATAAAAATACGGGTTTATCCCGGTTTTGTAGTTTTTCAAAGTCTTTTTCTGTGAAAAATGAACTTTTTATGTTCACTGCCTTTGAGATGCATGGCAAAAGATATTTCCTGTCAATATTGAATTTCTCTGCTTTTGAAGAATTAAAGGTAAAATATTCGTTTGCTCCCGTTGCAATCCCCCTAACTACTTTACCATAATTGGCAAATGGAACAAGGTGCTTATACTTTATTGAATTCTGTGGTTGATAATATACACGCCATTTTATTTCTGGGTTGAGATTTTCAAAAGAGACGAAACCTTCTCCAGGTACGTTAGGGTATTCTACAATGATTTTTTCAATTTGTCCGATATTTTTAAGATTTGTTATATTGGTGAAATAAACACCTTTTTGGTTGTCATCATTGGCAAATAAAAGGATTGAAGCGGTTGTTAAAGCATCTTCGAATACGTTTTTTTCAAAATCTATAATTATAATATGCCTCAAAAACCTTGATTTAATAAGATAAAATTTTACCTGTTTTCCATAATCAGAATTTAGAAATTCAGAAGGAACTATATAGGCTATACGACCATTTCTCTTTAGTTGAGATAGGGATTTTAAAAGAAATAGGGCGTATAGATTTGTAAAACCGTTGAGTTTGCAGGAAGTTCTTTTTTCAATTTCTTTCAGGGTTCTCTTGTTATCATAGTCATGGAACTTAAAGTAAGGTGGGTTGCAAATGATGCCATCATACTTGTTGCCCCAGTCATTGTGCATATAATCTTGAGGATGTAATTGAATCTTTTCAGCATCAGAAAAAATACTTTGTGCTTTTTCAAAAATATTTCTGTCTATTTCAAACCCTGTAATATTAATATCTGGCTTTTGATTAAGTAATGCTCTCGCAAATACTCCTAACCCAAATGCGGGCTCAAGAACATTTTCAAGCTCTCTATTTCCCAACAACCATTTTGTCATTAGCTCAGCAATTGGGTAGGGTGTAAAAAATTGAGCAAATTTTTTTCTATGTTCGATAGAAGTTAACTGAGAATATTTTCTCTCGATTTCATTAGAGGAAATATGTTCTTTGCTTGCGATCATTAGAATGTGACCTCGCTTATTCCCAAAATTTTTCTCAGGTTGTTTACATCTAAATATGCGGTTCCACCTTTAAAAGTTACATAAAACAACAAACGCCCTCTGTCCATTTCCTTCCTTATACTTTTGTGTTCGGGCTCATCAATTTTATAAGCAATTTGAATCCCACTTTTCGAATTGATATGAATAGTGGTTTTGTTCTGATTTTTCGTATTTTTCTCAACAGAAAATATTACACCCTCATTATCTGGATTTGATATTAGTTCTAAGATTTGCTCGAAAGAAATACCATATACTTTATCAAAAAATACTTGAAAGTAATAATGAGGAACATTAAAGGTTTCTACCCATTTATAAACAACCTTAATGTCTTCAACTTTCGCTGTAATACTCAGGAAGTCTCTCTTTTGTATTTCCTTAATAGCCTTTTTGATTTCTTTGAGTAATTCATTGACCTGCAAAAGTCTTTCAGAAGAACTCCAACCAGGAATCCTGAAGTCTGAAATGCTTAACGTTTCTTCGGTTAATCCTTCGAGGACATCAATATATTTTTCTCTGCTTTGATGTTCAAGTAAATCGCGATACCCCGTCAGTATTTCGTCCTTTATTTGAAACGCAGCTCGAGTAAATTTGACAGTCCTAGCATGCATTGCAGCATCATATTTATCAATCAAAAAAGTACTCGATCTAATTTCAATGCCGGCAACTGCTCTTTTTACATACTCCGTTAATTCCGAATGAGGTCTTTTGCTAATGTCATATCCCCATTCCGGTTTAAAATCTGCCTTTTTGAAGATTAAGATGTCCGGTCTCTTACCAATAGTATCTAATTCGGTTTGAAACTCCTGATAAAATTCATCAAAGCCTTCTTCTCCTGCGATTACATCATCAGATTTTCCATATTTTATCGCAACGAAATTTTTCGAAGTTTCATTAATTGCACGTAATATTAAGTTTTCAGCCCAATCACCCTGTTCTTTATTCGTAATAAAGTTTGAGGAAGCCTGAGTAGGAGTTCTTGCCACATCCCTTGGTAGATTGAAATCAACTAAAGTGGCCGGAACGGCTCTTGTTAGTTCTCTTATTCGGTTATAATAAGTTGGTGACATTTCTTTTTGCTCATAAGTAGAATTGAGATTTCCTATTCATTTTTCAGTTTTCGAGCCTGTCTCTTAAAAATATCCCGGTTATCCTAAAAATGCAAGTTAAAAACTAACCGGAAATGCTGGAAAGGTGTTGACCTTGCGGGCGTCAATTCCGTCTTCACTTCGTTTCGCCGCGACGCTGCGCGGATTTTGGATTGCCGATTTTGGATTCCTGTTCTCACAGGGCAGGCCCCTTCGACTTCGCTCCCTTCGATAAACTCAGGGTAAACAGGGCAGGATAGCTTAAATTGCTCTAATGTATGCCAAGGTCGTTTATCTGTTTTATCACCTGATGATACATCTGTCCCATAAGCTGACAAAGCCAAAGAGTAACTCCAATAACAACAACGGTGATAACAATCTTGGTAATCATTTTGTATTTGCTTGTAAGAGTCATCGAGAAACTCGCCGCAAAAACGGCACTTTATCGCCTCTTCCTGAATTTCCTCAGCACAAAAACGGCATTTCTTCATATCGGGTCTTCTTGTTTTTTATATTAGTAAAATTATACCCTTAAATTGGGGGGAAAGCAAAAGAAAATCCGTAGCCACGAAGACTCAAAGACACTAATAAAAATGGTATAAATAAAAACCTTTGTGCCTTAGCGCCTTAGTGGCTAATTCGAGATGCGCAAAAAAAGCCTCCGCGAGGTTAAACCTGCGGAGGCGTTATATTTAACATTCAAAACTTAATTACTCTTTTTTGGGTTCGACTGCTTTTTCCGATTTTTCCGAAGCGGGCTTATTTACATCTGAACTCGGCGGATTCTCAGTCGCTTTTCGGCTCGGCGGGGCCGGCTTTGTGCCGGGGATTTCGGTTTCAAGCTTGTCTGCCTCATTGGTATATTTTATATCGGCTCCTGTCCTGATTTTCTGGATGTAATCCATCATAATCTGCTCTCTTTGTTTGTCGGCAAGAGTCTGCTTAATCTCATCCTTGGCCTTTTCGAAACTGACTGTGCCGGCATCTATATGTTCAATGAGCTTTATAATATGGAAGCCGAAGCTGGTTTCTACAACATCGCTTATCTGGCCCGGCTTGAGAGCATAGGCCGCTTTTTCAAACTCCGGCACAAGGCTGCCCTTGGGCTGAATTCCAAGGTCGCCGCCTTCTTTGGCGGAAGGACAGGCTGAGTATTGTTTCGCGAGGTCATTAAAATCGTCGCCGCCTTTCAGCTTCTTGAGAAGACCTTCGGCTTTCGTCTTTGCCGCTGCTTTGGCCTTGTTGGGGTCATTGGCGTCTTCCGCCGGGGCTATAAGTATATGCCTGGCGTGAATCGACTCATGCTGGTCGGTGGGCGGCTGCAGTTTGTCGGCGAATTTGGTTTCCATCAGCTTTTCAAACATAAGTTTTTTGCTCATATTCTTCTGATATTCGCCGAAGGTTGTGCCGTAGGCTTTCAGCAGCGCTTTAAATTCATCGACTGTTAAATTCTGCGATGCAATCTGCTTGCTGATTTGCTGGTCCAGTTCAGCCTGATTAACATCGATATTATTTTTCTTCTCATCCTCCGTGATAAGCTCTTCGATTACAAGCTGTTCGATAATGCGTTTTCTTATCTGCTGGCGATATTGCGGCACCATATTTTCGGGAACTCTACCGGTCATCTGCTGCATACGCGGATTGAGAATGTCCTCAATCTGCCCTTCGGTGATGGATGTCCCATTGACAGTAACTACAACGTTCGCATCTTTTGCCTCGACGCCTTCGGCAGGGCTGGGGGCACTCGGCTCGACGGCGGGCTTATTCGGCTCTTCGACGGGTTTATTCGCTTCTGCCACAGCCTTTTTCGATTCCGCGGCAGATTGTTTTTGCTTCTTCGGCTTTGCTGCAAATGCCGCTGTCGATAACAAAATAACCAAAACAAGTGAAATATTTACGATAGTTTTCATTAAAATATCCTTTCGTGAAAAGTTTTATTTTGAGATACCAAATAGAATCAAGCACTATAACTTAAAAAAGAGCAAAATGAAAGACAATTTCAAAATAATTGGGAGCACCTATCATCTTGACAATACTGTCCTTAGAACTTACTATACAGGCCGAAAAATTTAAAGGAGGCACAATGGCTGATATTATTTTAAGAACAGAAATTCCCGGCACAAAAGCCAGGCACGGCAAAGTTCGCGATATTTATGACCTTGGCGATACATTGCTTATAATCGCATCCGACAGGATAAGCGCATTCGATGTGATTATGAAGACCGGTATTCCTTATAAGGGCATTGTCCTTACGCAGATTTCAAAATTCTGGTTTGGCTTTCTGGAGGGCACAGTCGAAAGTCATTTAATCAGCGACAATGTAAGCGACTATCCCAAACCTTTCTGCGATTATCCATCACAGCTTATCGGCAGAAGTATGCTGGTAAAAAAGACAAAGGTCCTGCCTGTTGAATGCGTGGTAAGAGGATATCTCGCAGGCTCCGGCTGGAAGGAGTATCAGCAAAACCAAACCGTCTGCGGGCACAAACTGCCTGCCGGTCTGGGGCAGTGCGCCAAACTGCCGGAACCGATTTTTACGCCGGCGACAAAAGAAGAACTCGGCACGCACGATGAAAATATAAATTTCGAGCGGTGCGTTAAGACAATAGGAAAGAAAAACGCCGAATATGTTCGTGATAAAAGTATCGAGATTTTTAAAAAGGCTTCTGCCTATGCTGAAAAGAGAGGGATAATCCTTGCCGATACGAAATTCGAATGGGGCGAAATCGGCGGCAAAATAATCCTTATTGATGAAGTCCTCACTCCTGATTCATCTCGATTCTGGCCGGCGGACAAATACGGGGCGGGCAGAGACCAGGAAAGTTACGACAAGCAGTTTGTAAGAAATTATCTCGAAAGTATAAACTTCGACAAGTCCGGCAAAGGCATTGAGCTTCCCGACGATATCTGCGAAAAAACCAGCGCAAAATACATCGAGGCCTATGAGCAGCTGACCGGCAAAAAGTTTTTATTCAAGAGTTGAAAAAATGAGAGAAAAATCTCGCAGATACAATCCCTTAGTGATAAGTATCTGTCTTGCTATGGCTATTATTGCGGTATATTGGCCGGTATATAAGTATGCGTTTATCGAATATGATGATGATGTTTATATAACCGCAAACACAAACTTATCGTCAGGTTTAAATTACGAGGGTGTCCGCTGGGCTTTCACTACGGACTATTCAGGCACGTGGCATCCCGTTACGTGGCTGTCTTTGATGCTCGATTATCAGTTTTTTAAAAACTGGGCCGGCGGATACCACATAGTAAATGTTTTGTTTCACATCGCAAATACGCTGATTCTGTTTTACGTCCTGATGCGAATGACCGGTGCAGTATGGCCGAGCGCATTTGTCGCAGCCGCTTTTGCGCTGCATCCGCTTCACGTCGAATCAGTCGCCTGGATAGCCGAACGAAAGGACCTGCTGAGCACTTTTTTCTGGCTTCTTACGATGTGGGCTTATGTTCGTTTTGTCAAATATCCTAAAATCACCAATTATTTATTAGTAGTTGCACTTTTTGCGCTCGGTCTGATGTCAAAGCCTATGCTTGTTACTCTTCCGTTTGTGCTGCTTGGGCTTGACATTTGGCCGCTTGAGCGGAAAATGTCCTATAAATTGCTGGTTGAAAAAATACCGTTTTTCATCTGCTCACTTATCGATTGCATCATAACCCTTATAGTCCAGCACAAAAGCGGTGCAACGACGGCTATTAAAGCTTTGAATTTCCATACCAAACTTGATAATGCTATTATTTCTTACGTTACATATATTACAAAAATGATTTGGCCGAGCCGGCTGGCTATATTTTATCCGCATCCCGGCAACGAATTACCAACCATCAAAGTCGTAATCTGTGCCCTGCTACTTGTGCTGATTTCGATAGGCTTTGTTTACTTAGCGAGACGCCGCAAATTTTTTGCGGTCGGATGGCTTTGGTATCTCGGCACGCTGATACCTGTAATCGGTATAGTTCAATCCGGCGGACAGGCTATGGCGGACCGATATACCTATATGACATTTACAGGTTTGTTTATTATCATCGCCTGGAGCGCAAAAGAGTTTGTTCCCCGGCAACGATATAGATTACTATCCCTGCTGGCAGTCGTGATACTTGCCGGCTGGGGCATAACCGCCGGTCGGCAGTTGAGATACTGGAAAAACAGTCAAACATTATTTGAACATACACTGGCGGTTACCAAAAATAATTACATTATTCACACTAATTACATAGTTTATCTGAATGAGGCCGGCAGGGTTGACGATGTGATTAAACAGTGCTATGAGTTGCTGAAAATCAGGCCCTACTCGGCTGAAACTCACAACAATCTCGGCATCGCCCTGGCTCGCACCGGCAAGACCCAGGAGGCTATGGAACATTTCAGGCTTGCTATAGAATACGAACCAAATTATTTACTGTCATATTTCAACCTCGCCCTGGCACTACAAGATCAGGGTAAGCTCGAAGAGGCCGTTTTTTATTATAAGCAGGCGATTAAAATCAAACCGGATTATATCAACGCCCATCTGAGTCTTGCCACGGCCCTGATTGAACTTGGCAGACCAAGCGAGGCGATCGAATCCTGCAATAAAGTCCTCGAACTTGAACCTAATAACACAATGGCTGGCCAGCTCCTTGAAAATACTTTAAAAAAACAGAAAACTCCTTAATATATAAAGAAATATGAATCAGGACAAAAATGTTATTTACGATTTAAAGGCGGGCATTTTTATATGGTTCGGCTGGCGAATACATATCAGCCAAAGGGCACAATTTATTAAAAAAGCCGGCTTTGACGCTACGTGCCTTTGGTGGTCTGATGATGAAAAGGCAAATACCGGCTCACTCGACGATTTGCCGAAAATTGTCCGGGACAGCGGTCTTGAAATCGATAATATCCACGCTCCATTCAATGAGGCACATTTGCTTTCATCGGAAAATATATCGGAACGCAGAAGATTAATCGACCTTCACAAACAATGGATTGGCGATTGCGCAAGGCATAATATACCGAAAATTGTTTTTCATACGTGCCCTGATTTTCCAAACCCGCCTGCTCCAAATAACCTGCTGCTTGACAGCGTCGAGGAAATTTTGAAATTTGCCGAATCTGCGAAGATTATCCTTGCCGTCGAGAATATACGCAGAAAGGAATATGTTGATATTATCCTTGAAAAATTCGACTCTGAATATCTGGGATTCTGCTACGACAGCGGACATGATTTTATATGGAGCGACAAACCAATAGAAATCCTGAAAAAATGGGGACATAAACTTGCCGCGACACATCTGCACGACAACTTAGGCTCCGACGACGACCATCTGATTCCCTTTAGCGGCAAAATCGACTGGCGAAAAATAGTTTTAAATTGGCCGAAAGATTATAAAGGCGTTTTAATGCTCGAGGCTATCGGCGATGGAAAAACTCAATCCCCTGAAAGCTATCTTTCCGCCGCCTTTAAAAGTATAATAAAGCTTAAAGATATTGAAATATGAACGAGAACGAGGATAAAAATATTGTTCTTATCGGTATGCCTGCCGTCGGCAAAAGCACTATCGGCGTTCTGCTTGCGAAAAGACTCGGCAGATATTTCCTCGATACCGATGTCTTTATTCAGGCGGTTAGCGGCAGAGGCCTGCAGGAGATTATCGATACCGACGGGCTGGAAAAATTCTGCGAGCTCGAGGCGGAACATATTACCTGCATCGACAGGACAAACTGCGTTATCGCTACCGGTGGAAGCGCGGTTTACAGCGATACTGCTATGAATCATTTGAAGGAAACCGGGGAAATTGTCTATCTGAATCTGCCGCTTGAGATGATAAAAAAGAGACTGACAGATTTAAATCCCGTTAGAGACAAGGTATCAGAGACGCCTGACGGCCGTCAAAGGCGGCCTGTCTCTAACGGGATGAATATCCGCGGCGTTGTAATGAGCAAAGGAAAAACTCTGGACGATTTATATAAACAGCGAACGCCGCTGTATAAAAAATGGGCGGACATTACGATAGACTGTTTAAACCTGACTCACGAACAGGTTGTCGAAAAAATAATTGAGAATCTGGAAACCGCTCCATAACTGTCGCGGCTCTGTTGCGTTATGAAAGTTTGTTCACGGCTCTGATTTTATAACTTCCACGCTTTAGCAAATGCCCTGAAGCTGCGGTCGTAGGTTTTTTCCGCATCAGGCGGGAAACAGCAGCCGGGGAGTTGCTTCGAAGCTAAATGATACTGAATGCACTGACAGCAAATACCTTTGTTATCACAACCGTTGTATGAACAAGTGCAAAAATTAATATTTTGTTTCTTCTTACATTCCATCTTTACTCCTTTAATAAAAACCACGGATTACACGGATTTTATAGACGCTGATTAACACTGTTTTTTTAAGACACGGATTAACACTGTTTCAAAATTTATTTTTAATTTCATCAATAAATTATGCAAAATGCAATTCTATAATATCTTTGTCGCATAAAATATGTGTCTTATGAACGTTTTGGCCGTTACGAATCCCGTTAGAGACGGGCCGTCTTTGGCGGCCGTCAAGCATCTCTGATGCTTTGTCTCTAACGGGATGAACTTTGCTGCCCGACTCGACTGAGCTCGCCGAAGTCCAACATCGGGCCGCTTTTAATCTTTCCGCAAGCTCCTTGTGAATCGACTGCGCCAAATCCGCTACCGTCGCGCCTTTATGCAGAATAAACGGCCCGTTCATATCCGGCGGCTGGCCGGGTTTTTTGGCGTAAATCCTGACAATATCAAGCAGCCTGAAAATATCGGCAAGCATTTTGTCGAGACTTGCCTTGTCATTTACAGATATTGCGGCAATCTCAACCGGCTTCGTAAGCTGCTTTTTCAAATTATCAATCGCGTCCGGCAGCGCCGAATCTTTTTTTGTTGCGATAATAAAACATTTTCTCGCCAGCGATTTGCCGCTTTCATCGAGTACAGGATTATTCGGGTCGAGCAAAAGCCTTTTTGATTCGAGAAAATTAAAACAAACCTTAATCTGCTCTTCTATAATTCCGCTCAAATCTATACAGACGCCGATAAGGTCGCAGTTTCGATATGCATTTACAATTCCCGCAGGAGCGAAATCTGCCGTTATCGGCGGCATATCGACTATCTCAATTTTTATATCTTCGAACTGCGCTATGCCGGGAATCGGCAGACTTGTCGTAAATGGAAAATCAGCCA
Source organism: Phycisphaerae bacterium (assembly GCA_026386845.1). Classification (GTDB taxonomy): domain Bacteria; phylum Planctomycetota; class Phycisphaerae; order Sedimentisphaerales; family UBA12454; genus JAPLMW01. The sequence goes on along the minus strand of JAPLMW010000018.1, from coordinate 4,344 downwards.
CGTGAGTTTTGGCGTGAGTTACAGCGGCGACTATCGCGCTTTTGCCGCTGTTGGGCAGTCCTAAAAGGACTACCTGTCCGGCACCAGTTTTAGGAATATGGAAAAAGTCAAGGCCGTGCGATGCTTTTTTCTTTTTCTCGGCGGATTCCTTAAGTGCGCTGTATTTCTTTCGCAGCTCCGCCCGCATATGGTCTGTGCCCTTGTGCTTGGGAATGACCCTCATCATCTCCTCAAGGGCAAGAATTTTCTCCTCGTCAGTGGTCGCTTCTCTAAACCACTTGTCAGCCTTCAAATAATCCGGTGTCAGGTTCGCAGGCATTGTAACGAAAATAAAAAATTAAATATCAAATATAAAAAATAAGGAAGTCGTCCGGCACCAAAAGTTTTTAGGTGCCGGACTCCACAATTTTTATTTTTAATTTTTTATATTTTATTTTGCAACTTCAGTTGCAACAAGGTCTCCAACCTGGCTTGTTGAATAGCCCATTTTTCCGGCGGCCATACTCTTCATCTTGTTGGCCGTTACGAATTTTACAGCATCTTCAATTTTCTTTGCTGCTTTTTCTTCGCCGAGCGTTTCGAGCATCATTTGAGCCGCACAGATTGCCGCCAATGGATTGATTACGCCCAATCCGGTATATTTCGGTGCGCTTCCGCCGATAGGCTCGAACATCGAAACGCCTTGCGGATTGAGATTTCCGCCTGCCGCGATACCCATTCCGCCCTGCGTTATCGCGCCAAGGTCGGTGATGATATCGCCGAACATATTTCCGGTAACAAGGACATCGAACCACTCAGGACTCTTGACCATCCACATACAGGTCGCGTCAACGTGATAATAATCCCTGCGGATATCAGGATAATCTTTCTTTCCCATTTCGTGGAACGCTCTTTCCCATAAATCATAAATATATGTAAGGACGTTTGTCTTGCCGACAAGAGCGAGTGTATTTTCCGGGCCAACGCCGCGAGCCTTTTTGCCATATTTTTTCGTGTATTCAAAGGCGTATTTCAGGCATCTATCAACCTGGAAACGGCTGTAAACGGCAGACTGCACAGCAACTTCGTTCGGCGTGCCCTTCATTGTAAAGCCACCTGTGCCGGTATATGCATCGCCGGAATTTTCGCGAACGACAACATAATCGATTTCTTTTGGCCCTTTGCCCTTGAGCGGACATTCAACGCCGGGGAATAATCGGACCGGCCTTAAATTTATATACTGGTCAAGGTCGAAACGAGCCTTGAGCAAAATGCCTTTTTCAAGAATGCCGGGCTTTACATCGGGATGGCCGATAGCGCCGAGCAGAATAGAATCAAACTTGCGCAGTTCTGCAACGGCGCTGTCCGGCAGAGTTTCGCCTGTTCTTTTATATCTTTCGCCGCCGAAATCGAAATCGGTCAAATTGGCTTTGAACCCGAACTTCGCGGCAGCAGCCTTTAAAACTTTTACTGCTTCAGCCGTTACTTCCGGCCCAGTCCCATCGCCGCCTATTACAGCAATCTTATACGTCTTCATTTAAGAATGTCCTTTCGTAAAGTAAATTCTTTTTTTAAAATAAGCCTGTTTCTATAGCAAAATTAAAAATAAAATATAAAAGAGTAAAAATACAAATCAAAAATAAAAAATTATCGTTTGCCTTTGAGCGTCAAAATACTGGAAGCAAAAATATTAGCTATTTCATCCAATTCTGCCAGAAGTTTATTTGCTTCATTCGGTTCGGCTCTTTTTGTGTCTCTAAGCAATGCCAGCCATAATTTGCTTTCATTCGCAGATTTTAGCGAATAATGGAAATACTGAGTATATTCCTTTTTGCCATTTGCAGCCTGGCCTTCAGCAAAATTTGCCACAATGCTTGTCCCGCTGCGCAGTAACTGATCACCAATTCGCTTTGAGACATTGTCATTAGGCAGATGGTCGAGGAAACCTATAAGCCGAAGCGTAAAAACATACAACCTTTTTTTAAACTCATTATTAGACTGCTTTGCCATTTTTAATTTTTTATCTGTATCTTTTATTTCTTATTTTTTATTTTTAATATGATCTAACAGTCCGCCGTCATTGACAATTTCAATGGCGAAATCCGGCAGCGGCTTAAACTTAATTTCTTTTTTCTGCGTTTTGTTGTTAATAACGCCTTTTTTGTAATCAATCTCGACTTCATCGCCGCTGCTGATTTTTTCTGTCGCTCCGTCAAGCTCAATTGGATAAAAGCCGCAGTTTATGCAGTTGCGGTAGAAAATCCGCGCAAACGAATGGGCGATGACGGCCCCGACCTTTGCGCCCTGTATGGCCCAGACGGCATGTTCGCGAGAAGAGCCGCAGCCGAAGTCGTCGCCGCCGACAATGACGTCGCCGGGCCGGCATTTTTTGACAAACTCGGCGTCCAGGTCTTCCATACAGTGTTTGACCAGCTCAGCCGTATCGTCGGTATTGAGATACCGCGCCGGAATTATCTCGTCGGTGTTTATATTATCGCGTTTATATACGTGAGCTTTTGCCATAACTTCTCCTTTAACCACAGATTAACACAGATTTTCACTGATTTAATATAAATTAAAACCTTAGTACGTATTAATGATTCTTTTGAACTCAAGCGAAGGGGCGCCGAAGTTAATTAACAATGCCAGAGACAGGCCAGTCGCCTTGAGGTAGTTTAACACCTGCGCCTTTTCGGTTTCCGACAGTCTTTTTATCGCTTTCAGTTCTACTAAAACCTTCCCTTCGATTACAAAATCGCAGAAAAACTGTTTGGCAAGTTTGCCTTTGTAAAACACATCTATGGGTTTCTGTCTTTCAAACGGAATTTTCTGCAAATCCAGTTCTATGGCCGTTGCCGCTTCATAAACGCTTTCGAGAAAACCATTGCGGAGAGTCTTATGGACTTCCATTGCAGCGCCTATAATTTTCTCCGTCAAATCCTCGTGCAAATAAGTCATTTTTAATCTGCGAAAATCTGCGTTAATCTGTGGTTAAATATACTTTCTCGGGTCAGCCAGTTTGCCTTCTATTGCGCTTGCCGCTGCTGTCGCCGGGCTGGCCAGATACACTTCGCTCTTGGGACTGCCCATACGTCCGACAAAGTTGCGGTTTGTGGTGGAGACGCATTTTTCGCCTTCGGCCAGGATTCCCATAAACCCGCCGAGGCACGCACCGCAGGTCGGGGCGGAGACGACACAGCCGGCGTCGTAGAAGATTTCCGCAAGCCCTTCGTCGATGGTTTGTTTCCATATCACTGGCGTAGCGGGTACGACAATCGTACGGATTTTGACTTGTCGGCCTTTTAATATATTTGCGGCAATCCGCAGGTCTTCAATCCTGCCGTTGGTGCAGCTTCCGATGTAGCACTGGTCCATTTTCAGGCCCGCGCATTCGCCGATTGGCTTGCCGTTGCCGGGCAGGTGCGGAAAGGCGACCATTGGTTCAAGTTTTGAGCAGTCTATTGTATCCTCGGATACATACTGCGCATCCGGGTCGGAGGCAAAGACTGTATATTCTGTCCTGTCCTTGAGCCTGCCGGCAAGGTACTCTTTTGTGATGTCGTCAAAGCCAATGATGCCGGATTTTCCGCCTGCCTCGATGGCCATATCTTCCCGTTCAGGACAAATTTCATCGAGGCGGGGACTTTGAACCAGAGCCGGCCTGTCGCGATGGCCGCGGCCAGGTCGGTAGAGCCGATGCCGGTGGAAAATGCGGCAAATGCCCCATAAGTGCAGGTGTGCGAATCGCCGCCGACGATGACCTCGCCGGGCCTGATATGTCCCTGTTCAGGCAGAAGGGCGTGACAGACGCCGGCTCTGCCGATGGGGTAGTAGTATTTTATGCCTTTTTCCTTCGCCCATGTGTCAAGTCGCTTATGAAGCTGTGCGCTTTGGATATCCTTTGCCGGCTGGAAGTGGTCGGGTGTTACGACGATTTTCCCTGGGTCGAAGACGCGGTCTATGCCGTGGGCCTTGAGCATCGAGATTGCAGGCGGCGTAGTAACGTCATGGCACATTATGACATCGATACCGGCGTTGACTATGTCGCCGGGCTTTACGGCTTGTTTGCCCGCGGCCCGCGCGAAAATCTTTTCAGTAATGGTCATTGGCATCCGGCTTGTCTCCTGATGTTTTCTAAAGTTCGATTTTTGTTTCGGCTGCTGCATTGTTCGACCATCCCGCCATTCTGTTCAGGGCGTCCACATAAGCTTTCGCAGAGGATTCTATGATGTCGGTGGAGACGCCTCTGCCGATAAAGGTTTTGCCCTTGTCGTTTCGGATGCGGACGGACGTTTCGCCGAGGGCTTCTTTGCCTCCGGTTACCGCGCGTATGGAATAGTTTTCCAAAACAGGCGCAAGTCCCGT
>JAPLMW010000063.1 GCA_026386845.1 Phycisphaerae bacterium | reverse complement strand
TGCCGACGACAATACCTATAAAGGCGGCTCAGGCGGTATGAGCAAAAGCGGCAACTTCAGAGGCCAATTAGCCAGGATTCAGCTTTCATACAAAGCCAGCGAAAACATAGAGCACAGGCTTGAAGGCGAATTGTTCGGCCCGGGCGATTTCTACAACGATGACAAAAACGACCCTGCTGTCTTCGCCAGATACAGCCTGATTTTTACCTGGTAGCTCTGTTCTGCAAAATGTTTTTTAGCTGCTCGGTGTTTATGACGCGATAATGGGGATGATACTTTGCGATAAATTCCTCGCTGTGGTCAACGACATACTCATTTTTTGCGAGCAAACCTTCAATGAAAGCCTTGTCCCGCTGAAAATTCGGCATATCCGGTTTTTGTTTTTCAATCTCTGATAAGATTTTCGGCCAGCGTTTCTTCCATTTTTCAATATCAGCCTTGCCGACCGGTTTTGCGCTTTTGACAAAAATTTCAGTAAAATCATCGAGCGATATTTTGTTGTTTTTGATTAGCTTTAAATTCATACGGACAAATTTGTCGTCCGGCGGCAGGGGATAAAAATCGTAATCTTCAAAATCGTTTGCCTCTGCCAATTCCTGTTTTGTATATTGGACAGCCTCGTTTGCGTCAGTGATTAAATGAGCAGGGCCGAAGAAGCCCTGAAAGAATGTCTTGTAAATATCGACAAGCCTCTGGCCGGGGTATCTGTCAAGCTCTCGTTTTACAATTTTTGACAGAGAAGAATTGCCCCAATTATCTTCGCAGGAAAGCAGCAAGAGAACAGCCGGTAAAACAAAAAGTATAATACGGTTATGTATCTTCATCCCGTTAGAGATAGGCCGCTTGCAGCGACTGTCAGGTATTGAAGATGTCTTGTCTCTAACGGGATTCATTTATCCGAACTTAACGCGGCAGATATGATTCGTCAAGGAATTATCATCTTCCGGGCGGAGGCCCGCCGGGACCGCCTCTGCCGCCTGGGCCGGGCGTTGTTATCCCGCGCTGCTGCATTCTTTTTCGCATAGCCGTCATAAACGCATCGCGCTGTGCTCTCTGAAGTGCTGTGCCTCTTTCAGACCTTGCCCGCATACCGGAAGCAGTCTGAGTTCTTCTGCCGCCGGCCTGAGCTTGCCGGCGAGAAGGACGGTTCGGGTCATTTGGTTCATTTGCGTCCCGCTGGCGTCTTGGCATCTGCCCACGCATCTGCTCGAAGTTGGCTCGCTCGGCCTGCATCCTGTCAATCATCTGGTCAAGATAGGCGGTTTTCTGCTTCTCGTCGCCAAGCGAGAAATATGTTTCCATCTGATATTCCATAACCTGCCGGCCGCCTTGTCGCATATACTCAAACTGCTTGCGAGGCGCTAATTTCTTGAACTCGGCGCTGTCCATATAAGCCATAATTTCCTGCGGCTTTTGCTTGTCTGGGTTAGGAAGATTGGCGTCCCGCCAATCTCTTCTTCGTCTGCCGAACTCATCTGTGCGGTCAGAACTGCCTTTGAACATATAATACAGTCCGCCGGAGGCTGAGAGACAAAAGACAACTGCAATAACAGCGATAATCACTATTTTTTTTCTGTTTGACGGCGGTTGTTTAAGTGTGCCGGAATACATCCCGCACCTTCCTTTCTATTTAATTTTTCTTTGAACTTATTGTGATTCTATCATTCTTGCGATTTTTTAAAAGATATACGTAATATATCACATCGGCGTGATGAATATTTAGAAGGTGCGGGATACATTATTTGTCCCTTTCTCTGTCAGCTACTAATGAGTCGGCGTAAAGATACATCACCGAACCTGTCCTGCCCGGCGTGCCGTGAAATGCACTGTAATCTCTTAGCAGGTATATCTCATTTACGCTGAAACGCTGGGCGGACCGGCTTTTCTCAATAACTTGGTTTGCCAACCTTGTATTGTATTCATAGCTTGAGCCTTGTTCCCTGAAGTAGCAGTTTGCGTCTTTTTCGGCCTGCGACCTGTCAAAAAATGAAGTGCCTATGACGGTGCCTTTGTCCGCGGGACATTTGAGAACTTCAGGGTTGCCGAGATATTTGCCGATGGCGGTGAAAATTGGGATAGGATTATCAGCCAGATGTGCATTGGGCATATTTGTAATTGTCGGCATAACATTCTTGTTGTCGTCGAGATACATACGAAACCCGATGGCGCAGCCGTGCAGATTTTCTTTGCAAAGGGTTTTGTAGGCAATCCTGCGAGTGGCGGCCAAGGCCGGCATAAGTATGCCGGTCAGCATAGCGATTATCGCCATCACTACCAAAAGCTCAACCAGCGTAAATCCCCTCACCAATTTGCGTATGGCAAGAGAATTTGAATTTTGCCGGCAAAACTGCGTATCTTTTGTTTTTACCTGCCCAATCGCAATGCAAATTGGTGTTGGGGTAAATCCCGTTAGAGACGAGATATTTGAAATACCAGACGGTCGCCCCTGCCGACTTGTCTCTAACGGGATAAATCCTGTTTTTCTATCTCTCATATTCTTTAACCTGTATGCGTCCCGTTAGAGACAAAGCCTTAGGCTTGACAGCCTATGAGTGGCTTGTCTCTAACGGGATGCGGAGTATCAAATTTATATTTTACCGTCTATCAGTGGTTGGTTTTAAGTCAAAGTAACGTAAAATTCACGTTTTTCTATATTATGGACGCTTAAAGAGGCTGAAATATTGCAGAAGAGTGAATTTTTTTAGGCAAATTACCTATTTTAAACTTTTATTTCTGCGGCGGGTTCGGCTGGTCTCCTGATTTTCACTATTACAAAGCTGAACCAGCTTTACCGCTGCAACCGATAAATATTTTGACAGGATAATCCGGCTCTGCCTTTTTGACGCTTCAACGCGGGCTGCAATCTCATCGGCGAAATCCTTGTCAGCAAGCCATTTGGCCCAGACTTTGCGCGGAATATTGTGTTTTTGCAGAACGCTTGTTTCGTCGCCGCCGGACTCAAATAAATCGTCGATAATCTCTAATTGTTTCTTTGTTAATGACATAGTAAGACCCTTTTAAAATTGGAGGTTGAAAATTGTAGATAGAAGAATTGGCTGAAACTAATTATTTTTCGTGTCCGTCGCGGAGAGGATAAATGATAACCAGTTTTTCCGTCGCAAAGCCCCGATAGTTGGCGTGAATGGTAAATTGTTCCTGCTGATTTTGCTTAAACGTCTCAATAATTCCGCCGAGGTTTATCACCGCATGCTTTTCAGGAGTAACCATAATGTTTGCATCAGGAGTAACCTCTACGATTGAGCCGTTATCATAAATTGCGGCGACATGAAAAACGTTTTGTGTATTTTCCGGCACGGAATTTGGGCCGATGATGTCAATGTTAAGCAATTTTGGCGAAGACCTCTCCTGAATGCCGGAATCCGCAGTCGCAAAGATGTAAAAACTAAAAATTACGAGAACAACAGGAATCGCTGAAAATAACAGAATCTTCTTCATAACCTGCTCTTAAAAACAAAACTGTGCTTGTTATTCTTCCTGCCTTTTATTTCTCCGTCGTCCTTTACAGATACAAAGATTATTATACCTGTTTTCTTTGTGAAATCAAGGAAAATCTCGGTAGTCTATCTCTTTAATGGGGCTGAAACAGGCTTTTTTGAAGCAAAATCACCGGTTTCAGGTTTCATCTTTATAACCCAAATCTCTTTTAACCTGTGCGAAAAACACGGCCCGCGGCGTTCTTCTTTTGCCGTTACCGCTTTATTGCCCTCTTAACGGCTTTCTGTGACTGAACTTGAAAAATCTGCCTTGCTCTTTCCAATTCAGCCGTCACTCTTTTATGATAAATTCGTCCCCGCTTGATGATGAATTTTCGTTTGATAAATTCCCATACCTTCTCGAAGTTTTCACAGTTACAAAGATGTTTAAGGTATTCAGGATTTAAGGGAAGGCCCCCGTTATTTTCATATAAATAAAAAATCAGCGAACAGTAAACACCTCTTTCCTCGGCGTTCATTACCTGAAAAACCATATCGGAAAGAAAAGCCCCCGATTCGAGCGATACATATTTTATTTTTTTGCGTTTCATATTTACCTCCGTGAATGGTTCAAATAATCTTTTGCGATAATTGTTATTGCATTAGCCAATTTTTCTGACTTGCCCGCTCTGATACTATCGCGGCTCTGTTGAGTTTTTATCGTTGCGTCGAGAGCGGAATTGACAATTTTTATCTGCTCATCATTCAGGAAGAAAACCAGCGTATTTAAAAATGCCTTTGCGTCATCTTCGAACTGCGGCAGTGATTTTGTTATGTCTTTTAATCTTTCAATCGCCTGTTTGCTGTCAGGCAGCAGCTTTGTAAGTTCCTTGACGCTGAATTTTTCAGAAAGGCTTTTTATCAGTTCTGCTTTTACGCTCAGTTCATCTTTTCCGCCGAGCCTGTTTAATGTCGCAAGCAGGATTCTTGCCTGGTCGTCATCAATGTTCCAGATAACGCAGTCTGCGAATGTTTCGCCAATTTGTTTGAGGGCATCCGCCCTGTGATGGCCGTTGATTATTTGAAAATGATTTTCAGTTTCAGGATGTTTGCGGACAATCAGCGGCTCATAATTATGTGATTGTTTGATATGGCGTTTGAGTTTTTCAAACGTCTGTTTGCTCATTTTGTTTGGGTTTTCCGGATGCGGCAGAAGTTTATCAAGCGGTATCCTGATAATTTCCGCCTTCGCCAAGGCTACGGCGGATAAAGTGGTTTGATTATTCATTTTAGATACTCCTGATGTATTGGGTTATTAAATAAAATAATGGCATAGTTTTTAAAATGTATAAAAGGCCGGCCATACGCCGGCCTTTTTATTTGTCTTATTCTCATATTAACTTGTCAAAAAACGTCCCGTTAAAACGGGATTATATCTTCAAATCGCAGGCGGTATTTCGCCAGAGATAGTAAACCGGCCTCTCAGACAGCCTGCTGATAAAAAATTCTGTTCTTGCCAAACCGTCCCGCATTAATCTGCCCTTTTTGCCGTAGGCGGCGAGGAAATCCGTTATATGCTTTTCGATAAAACTTTTTGCCTTTCGATTGAGACTTTGCAGTTTATTGTGCGTCTTTTCGATATCGACGAGGTCGGTGTCTTCAATACCGATTGTGCTCAGGGCCTGGCGGAGTTTAACGCTGCGCAAAGACTGAGGAGCTTCGAATTTCATCATTCCAGCCTTTTCGAAGAATGGATTGACCTTGCCCATCACGGCCAGAGCCTCGATGTAAGGCATATTCAGCAACGGCATCGTTTTTTGGACGAGTTCATAAGAAAGTCCCAGAGCCCTGTATCGCGGTTCGATTACCACTCTTGCGATAGTGCGGATGTTTTGATTTATAAGCTGCATATTCGCATTCGCGGAGCCTAATTTCGTAAACAGGCCTTTTGTCGCGATATTGCGAAGCTGCACGGAGCAGGCCGGCATTGAATAAATGATTATGCCGACGACGGGTTCAATTTGTTCTCTCATCGGATGAGTATCGATGATTTTATAAACCGCCGCTACCGCCCCTGTTCTGCTGTCTCGATAATGAAAACGAGACAAAGGCTTATAGTCAGCGATAGTTCCCGGAACAATTTTTAAATATCTTTTTATTGTGCAGTTCACCCCGCACCTTCTTTCTGTTCAATTCTAATTTGAATCTGTATAAATTATATTCTTACGCTATTTCAAACCCACACCTTAAAAAATCTGAATGAATATTTAGAAGGTGCGGGGTTCATATAAGTCCACCCACTATGCTCGTATGCAGTATACTGCATACGAGCATAGTGCCTGAGTATGATAATAGTTTTTTCGTTTTGTTATTTTTCATTCTTGTAAATTACCTCAGCATCACCTGCCAAATGTTTTATGACGATTACCTCAGGCAGCAAATCGGCCAGCAAATCATCGTGCGAGCTTGCGAGAATAAATATTTTGCCGGTCTTTGTCGCAAATTTCCGCAGGTTGTAGCTTACACAGGCCGCTGTTACCCTGTCGAGGTTTGAACAGAACTCATCTGCGAAGATAAATTGTTTATCGCTGGCGATAGCTTTTGCTATGCGGTATCTATACTTTTGTCCTTCGCTCAAATTGGCAGGCGAATTAAGGACGCAGAATACATCTGTCAGCCCCGCATTGCTTAGATTCCTAAGCGTATCAAGAAAACCGGCCTGGAGGCAGTCAACACAGGTTTTGTCGTCAGGCAGGGGGATGTCGTCAATATTGATTTTCAGGCCGCTGTCGAATGTATTGTAAAACTCCCTCAGCAGAACGCTTTTTCCGCCGCCGGAAGGGCCTGTTATGTAGCAGATTTCGCCGGGCGAAAGTTTAATATCGCATTGATGTGTAATGGTGTTGTTTTTTAGTCTTTGAACCGTTATTCCAAAGGCTCTGCAAACCATCGCTTTTCTCACCAGGTAGATGGATACGTTTTTGTTTTGAGCGATTGTTTTTACGGACAGGCCGCTGACAAAGTGGTCTTTCAGTATTTCCATTTTTTCAGCAGACAGATTGTTATTTTTCGACAGGGCGGCGAAGAAATTGTTGTCGCTGATTCCGTCAGCGATTTTTTTCAGTTTTCTTGCGACTGTAGCCTTGTTGACACCTGCGATTCTTGCTATGGAGTTGTAGCTGTGATTGCTGAGGAACATTCTTGCAAGCATCCTCTGCTCTTCGCTGAGTAGGTCGATTCTCGGCGAGAATCTCTCGAAAAGTCGTAAAAGTTCTTGTTTGTTTGAGCTGTTATTCTTCATAAAAGGCTTAAATTAAGTTAGATATTCAATAAACATAGAGGTATTTTAACATAAAATATTAAGAAAGCAAGGAAAATTTCACAAAATTTGTAAATTTTTTACAAAGTTTTATAAATACTTAACAAGAAAAGGTTTAGAATACTGTTGGCTAAAGGAGGGTGTATGGGATGGAAATAGCTTGTTTCGCTGAGCAATGGTTCGCTGCAGGATGTAATTGTGGAAATTCCTGAGCCGGTAATGATGGCTTTATTATCTTTTGGCTTGCTTGCCCTGCGGAAAAGATAATTTATTTATCGTGCATTAAAAAAGCCCTGTTTTCTGACAGGGCTTTTTTGTTTTATCAAAACCGCTCGCTTAGCAGTCGGTTATCGCAGAATATCCATAAATCCTTTCAATAAATAATACAGTCTTTTAGTATTGCTATTTGTCAACAGATTTATCCTTTTTTCTTGATTTTTGAACTTTTCGATTTACTATTCATATACTCCTTGATTAGTAATAAACGAAAGCTGTTTTACAGCGATTAATAAAATAAAAATATTTGAAAAGGATTTATTATGAAGAAATATCGACTTCTGTTTTCAGGCTGTTTATTGCTGTTGGGGATTGCCTGCGTTGCTGTTTCGGTGCAAAACTTTGAAGTTCCGGCGATTGAAAAGCCGGATTTGTCGAAGCTTAAACCTTCGCCTGTTATAAAAACGATTAACAGCAATACTATCGTTATTGTTCAGGATGGTAATGAGGCAACGATTTGTCTTGCCGGTGTTGAAAGGCCCCGCCTTCGCCAGGGCTACGGCGGGCAAGCATCGGCGGTGCAGTCGGCAAATTCCGCCGGCCTGGACTTCGGCGAGCTCAGTCGAGCCGCAGACCGATTTGTCGGTAATCTGCTGAAAGGGGAAAGTGTCTATGTCGTAGCTGACCAACAACAGAAACAGACCGACCCGAATAACTGTATGGCAGCATATATTTATCGCTCGCCAGATGGTTTGTTTGTTAACGCTGAGATTATTCGTCAGGGTTACGGTCTTGCTGCGATGAAAAGCCTGTTTAAGTATATGAACCAGTTCCATCGTCTTGAGCTTTTTGCCCGGCAGGCAGGAAAAGGGGTATGGGCATCCGCCGACGCTTCCTCCTTCGCTAAAGCTACGGAGGACAAGAAAGCTATGGCGGATAAATCTAATAAATCAATCCCATCAGAAAAGCAGACTTCGACCCATTCGACAGGCTCAGGGCAGGCGAGCTCAGTCGAGCCGAATGAACCGAATAAACAGGATGCCAAACCGCTATCAGCTGTTGCACCGGCAGTCAGAAGTGATAATCCCAAAGAGCCGGGCAATGACGATGTTATTGTTTATGTTACCAAATCAGGCACTAAATATCACAGCCAGGGCTGCCGGTTCCTGAGTAAGAGTTCAATACCAATGAAGCTTAAAGAGGCAAAGGGCAAATATTCTCCCTGCGGTGTCTGCAAACCGCCACAGTAGATAGGGGCAGGGACAGGGGGTTCGGGGCATTCAAGTTTCAGTAAACGTTTACCGGCAGGTGCAGTTCACCTGTCTTACCTGTCTTAACATTCGTTAGCACGATTTTAGAAATTTTATGCGCTTTTTTTATTTTTTTACGAAACTTTGTCGAACTAATACGTATAATAGTATAGCTAATTTACAATTTAGAGTGCGTGTTTACTGTTTAAAGGCAATTGAGTATTTCAATTGGCGCTTTGCAAAAGGAGGCACGGCTATGGAAAAGGCAAGAAAACTTGCGGATATTCTTGGGCGCGTTCGCGACGGCGAGGACCCGGCCAAAATCAGGTATGAATCACGTCAGCTTCTTTCAACTCTAAGGCTCAGCGATATCAGCAAGGCTCATAAGTATCTGCTGGGTTCAGGTATGTCGCTTGAGCAGCTCCGCACACTTGTTTACGCGTTTGCCTCGATTTTGGGCGACCAGTTTGCGCTCTTACGGGCAAATCTTTCTGCCAACCACCCTGTGCGCAGGATACTCGCGGAGCATGAGATGTTTGAATGTTTTCTTGCCGACCTTGCCGAGGCGAACCTTGAGCTGCAGGAAGTAGAGACGCTGACTGAATTAAGCAGTGAATACCGCAAACTGGAGCATATAGCGGGGCATCTGCAGGCAATTGATATTCATAACCAGCGGGAAGACGATTTGATTTTCCCGGCACTGGAAAACTATCCGTGCAAGGGCATCTGCGTGGTTATGTCCAAGGCGCACTGGCGGATAAAAAATATGGTCGGCAACCTGACAATGGCGGTAAATAACTTCAAGCATTTTGAGCCTGAGCAGTTCAAGATTCAGATTAACGCACTTTCATGTGCGATTGTGCCGATTGTCAGGGAGCATATCTTTCAGGAAGATAACATCCTTTATCCTGTTGCGCTGGATGTTATTGAAGATGATAAAATATGGCAGCGGATAAAACAGCTCGGTGATGAAATGGGCTATTGCGGATTTGACGCACAGCCCTGCAGTTAGTAAGCCTCCACACTTATTTGCATGATAGTTGGGAAAATAACGGCTGAATAGGGTTAGTTTTGCCGACTAATTTAGAACTTTTTTGAACAAGGCAAATAGGTGTGGGGGTAAATAGCTGATAAACCGGCTTGCAGGAGGGTGATGAAAATAAATTTAAAGGGCCTTACCGGCAGGCCGGGAAGATTCCAGTTTAAAGCTCCCCTAAGGGGGAGCTTTTTTGTTTTTTATAATTGCCAGTTGATAGCTTCTTTTGGCACGTGAGCTAAATCGGGGGCGTAGAAATCCGCGCCGGCCAGTTGCTGAGGAGTGAAGCTTGAAGTTATCGCAAGGCATTTGCAGCCGGCGGCTTTTGCCGCCTTTATTCCACTGAGAGCATCTTCAATTACAAGACAATCTTTTGGGTCAATAACAATTTTTTTAGCGGCGAGCAGAAATATATCAGGCGCCGGCTTTTTATGTTCGACATCTTCGCCTGCGACAACGGCATCAAAAAGTTTCGCGGGCAGTTTGATTTCAGCCAGGTTTCCCTCGACTTTTCGCCAATCCGCACTTGAGGCTATGGCGGTTTTTTTGCCGAGGGCTCGGCAATTATTGACGAATTCTCTTGCGCCGGGCAGGGGTTTTAATTTGCCCTTTATTATTTCAAGATAAATGTCATAGGTGCGTTTTTTTGCCTGCTGGATATCAACCGGAAAATTGTATTTTTCAGCGACGCCGCCGATGAAGCGGTTCTCACCCATTCCGGTAAAGGGGTGAAAATCGTCTCGGCCGATTTCCAAACCAAGCTCGGCGAACATCTGCATCGACGCCTTAATTATAAAAGGTTCTGAATCAACCAAAACGCCGTCCATATCAAATATCACACCGTAAGGCAGTTGCGGCATGTTGTTCATTCTTTCTCCCTTGTTTCGTTTTTTATTCTGTCTGCGCCTAATTGGCCGCAGGCGGCCTTTATACTTCTGCCGCGGCGGTATCTTATAATCGCCTCAAAGCCCGATTGCATAAGAAAATCCTTAAAGGCCTTTATTCGCTCCTTCGGCGAAGCCTGGAAATCGCTGCCGGGATGAGGGTTATATTCAATAAGATTAAAACTAACATGCAAGCCTCTCAGAAGTTTAATAAGTTTCTCAGCATAATCGAGACTGTCATTGATATTATCTATCATACAGTATTCAATTGTTATTCTGCGTTCGGTTTTCTGGGTGTAATATTTCATCGCGGACAATAATGCCGGCAGGGGATATTTACTGGCGGCGGGGACAATTTGTTTTCTTAAATTGTCGTTAGGGGCGTGCAGAGAAACCGCAAGACGCGGATAAATATCTTCATCGGCAAGTTTTCTTATTCCATCCGGCAGGCCGACTGTTGAAATAGTCTGTCTGCGGAGACCTATTTGTCTGCCGGCCTGGTCTGAAAGAATCCGCACGGCCTTTAGAGTGCTGTCGTAATTGTCCAAAGGCTCGCCCATACCCATATATACAAGATTGTTTATTTTGCAGTTGCTGTCGGCTGAAATAGTGCCGGCCTGGTCGACGATTTCGCCTGTGGTAAGATTCCGCTCAAATTTGAGATAACCTGTCGCACAGAACTTGCAGCCTAATCGGCAACCGACTTGTGTTGAAAGGCAGATTGTTTTTCTGTCCGTTTCATCAAGAAGGACAGATTCGATTTTCTGTCCGTCCGCAGTTTCAAAAAGATATTTTACCGTGCCGTCAGGGTCGGTGAGCTTTTCTAAGATTTTAAGCTGCGAAATGAAATAACCGTCATCGACAAGTTTGGCGCGGAATTCCTTCGGCAGGGGAGTTATAAGGTCAATACTGTTTATGTTCTGGATGTGCAGGAAGCTGAATATATATTTTGCCAGGTATTCCTTGCCTCCGTAATCAGCAATGATTGACTGAAGTTCTGTTAGAGTTTTACTTTTCAGGTCTTTGTCCATTTTAATATTTAAAATTTAATATTGAAAATTTCATATTTAATATTTAATATAACATTATTGTAAGTTTTAACTTCTTAATTTCAAGGAGTTTGTGTTAAATGGACCCGAAAATTTTCAAGGCTTATGATATTCGAGGCGTTTACCCCGACCAGCTGGATGAAGATGCGGCCTGGAAGATAGGCAATGCGACGGCGGCTTTTCTGCGGTCTTTGCTCCGCGGCTATGACCGCGGACTTGCCAATCGCCAGAGTCTGTGCGTAGGTCACGATATGCGGCAGCACAGCAAAAGCCTGGCCGAAGCGCTTATCAAAGGTATGAACGCTGTCGGCGCAAATGTTATTGATATAGGTATGGTTGATACTCCGCAGGTTTATTTCGCGATAAATCATCTTGGCACCTGCGGCGGCGTGCAGGTAACAGCTTCTCACAACCCCGCACAATACAACGGATTTAAAATATCAGGTCTTGAGGCAAAACCTGTCGGACAGGATACAGGTCTGAAAGAGATAAAACATATTTCAACGGCATTGCTTCATACTCTTGGCACTATGCACGGCTCTGTTGAAAAACGAGACCTGACTGAAGCATATAAAGAGCATGTGCTCAAGTTTCTCGACCCGAAGATAAAAAAATTAAAGATAGTTATAGATGCCTCCAACGGTATGGCGGGCAAAGTAGTGCCGCTGATTTTTGACGGGCTGGGTATGGATATTATCAAGCTGAACTTTGAGCATAAGGGAGTATTTAAGCACGACCCTAATCCACTGATTGAGAGCAGTCTTTTACAGCTCAAAGAGATGGTGAAAAAACGCAAGGCTAACGCGGGTATCTGCTTTGACGGCGATGCCGACAGGTTGATGATGGTCGATGAAAAAGGACAGACTATAAGCTGTGATTTGCTGACAGCTCTTATGGTGCCGTATTTTTTGAAAAAGGCGCCGAATTCAGCGATTCTCTATGACCTGCGGAGCAGCTGGGTGGTTCGTGAAGAGATTTTAAAATATGGCGGTGTGCCGAGACGCGAAAGAGTAGGCCATGCGTTTATGAAAAAGACGCTGCGAGCGGCTCACGCGATTTTCGGCGGAGAATTATCAGGACATTTTTATTACCGTGACAATTTCTATGCGGATTCCGGTATGATTACACTGGTTCATATGATAAATATTTTAAGTCAGTCGCAGCAGCCTGTCAGTGAGCTTATAAAGCCTCTGCGAAGATATTTCGCAAGCGGGGAAACAAATTTTGCAGTTGAAGATAAGGAAGAAATGATGAAGGAGCTTCGCCGCAGGTTCAGCCAGGGCGAGACAGACGACCTTGACGGGATAACGGTGCAGTTCAAGGACTGGTGGTTTAACTGCAGGCCGAGCAATACTGAACCGCTGCTGCGGCTCAATGTCGAAGCAAAGACAAAAGAACTGCTGGAAAAGCAGTTTGCGGAGATAAAAAATCTTCTCGGCGAACCGGTTGAGCACTAAATTCTATGCTGCATAGATTTCCATACAAAGATTTTTCTCCAATTGAGCTGCCAGACGGCAATATCGGCGGTATTTATAAGCCTGCTGAATACTCACAGAAGGATGACGAGAGCAAAATTTTCGAAAAAGCACTGGCAAATCCCATAGGCACAGACCGGCTCGATAGAATTGTAAAAGCCGGTATGAAAATTGTCATAGTTGTTGACGATATTACCCGCTCGACAAAAACAGAGCTTATGCTGCCTTTAGTTTTAAAGCAGCTTAAAGGGGCAAAGATAGAAAATGAAGATATTTCAATTTTTATCGCGCTGGGGACTCATCGGCAGATGACCGAGCAGGAAATAAGGCTCAAATACACACAGGAAGCCGCGGAAAATCATCAAATTATAAATCCTGACTGGAAAACAAAGCAGGATTATCAGGTTGTCGAAAAAAGCCCGGACGGTTTTGAAATCAAAGTGCATAAGGCGATACTTGAAGCTGATTTTGTGATTGGACTTGGACAGGCAGTGCCGCATATGTATGCGGGTTTCGGCGGGGGCGGAAAGATAATCAACCCCGGCTGCTGTGAAGAACAGACTATCGGCCAAATGCATTGGCTCAGTCATACTATTCCGACAGAAAAAAGATTTGGAGTCAGAGAAAACAAAGTCAGGGCTTTGGTAGATGATGTGGCCGTTAAAAGCGGCCTGAAGTTCATAGTCAATGAAATACCAAAACAAGATGGCACAATCGCAAAAGCATTTGCAGGGGACCCGATAGAAGCTCACAGGGGAGCCTGCCGTTTCGCCGCGGAATTATACTGCGTCAAAGTTAAACAGGCCGATATTGTCGTTGCCGATTCCTATCCGGCTGATATTGACCTTTGGCAGTCTATTAAAGCGATGTATTCGGCTCACTTTGCGGTCAAAAAAGGCGGAACTTTGATATTCGCAACGCCCAGTCCGGAAAAAATAAGCTCGCAACATCCTGAAATAATAGACATCGGATATAAATGCGGCTTCGAGCAGATTGAAAAACTTACTGGCGCAGGGCGGCTGAGCAAAGTAGTTGCGGCCAATGTGTGGGCTGGAAACGAAATTACTCAACATTGTCAGGTTATTATTGTAAGCGGTGGAATATCCAGAAAAGAAGCCCAAACGATAGGCTTTGATTGGACAGCCAGTCCACAACAGGCTCTGGCTGAAGCGATGAAAAGACACGGCAACAACGCAAAAATCAATATCCTTTGCGGAGCGTCAAAAATTATCTGTCAGGTTTAATCCTGACCATTCCTGTTATTTATCAAACGGCATTTTGACTCCGCCGCTTGGCGTAACCTGAGTATCGCTTTGTTGTTCTATGGGTTTTAGAGGTTCCTTACCCTGCTTTTTGCAAATCAGTCCTTCGGATAAATTTGAAGCATTGCCTCCAATTAATACGGCATAAGAAAAATTGGACATAACCTTTGTAATTTTTATTGTGGCGACCGGCTCTTCAATTTTGCCAAGCGATTCTTTTGTATCATAATCGAAAAGCTCCTGGCCTTCTTTTAAACAATCATAAATATCCGATTCGGCAACGTCTTTGCCGCCTTTGTTAATAACAATCATATTATTCGGCAGGATTTTCGCTATTCTGACCGGATAAAGGCCTTGTGCGATTTTGTCGGCTATCGGGGCAGTCGCCAACTTAATCAATTCGTCGGCAAGCAGCCGGTAATCAATCTTATCGTCCTGCCAGTTTGGAACAAGTTTTCTGACATCTTTATCATACTGGAGCCACAAATTTACAGAATCTGAAAATTTAATCTGGCTTGTTGCTGCGCCGATAAGAGAATAATCCATTTTGAACTTAGCCTCGTGTTCGTAGGTTTTTTGTCCAATAGCTTCCAGATATTTTTCTTTTACAGAGAGATAGGCCTCATTGAGCGTTGAGGTAAGGATATAGTCCGCACCCAGGAGATTACCTATTTTTGCCTTTTCTTCAAGAGAAGTATCGCCGAGCAATACCAGCCCTTTCTCCTGCATAACCTTATCAATATAGTGTCTGTCGAGAATAGTGAATTTATTTGTTTCTACCAGCTTGGTGTTCAATATATGTGTAATTTTCTGTTCAATCTCTTTGTCGCTGAGTTTGATGCTGCCGAAATAATACTCTTTGCTTAAAGTTGTTGGTGCCATTACAGCTATTCTTAATCTGCCGGTCTTGTCCGGAGGCTGATAGTCGTATATCCAGACTTTAAGTTTTACTTCCCACGTGTTGGGGTCAGGTTTTTTCTCTTCGAGAACCTCATAGGTTTTCACCAAAGCCCTGATTGCCGTGCTGGTTGACGTGCCTTCGGCATATATCGAAACCGCGTCAAAACCGATTTCTTTTCCGCCCGGCTTTCTTTCAATATCTGCTGAGGCGGATTCGAAAGCGAACTGGTATTTGCCTGAACCTACATCTATTCCCTTTGCTTTAGCGACGGCCTCAAAGATGGCTTTTTTAATGGCATCTTCTCTTGTTGAGGCAACTCCTTTGCCTTCCTGAATTATCACTTGTTCTTTGGCGATGGCCTGCAAAGAGAATGGGAGAATCAACAATAATATTATTGTCTTTTTCATTTTATCTGTCCTTAATCCGTTATTTTTTACCACGCAACAGATTTGTTGCTGCCGCGTTTACCGATAAGCACTTCTTCCTGCCAGAATCGCAGGCCGGTCTTTACATCCGTCATTTTTAACTGGAAGTAGTATTCCACCTGCTGTTTATCCTTGTCATAACGCAAGTTTCTCTGATAGATTTTGCCTGACAGGCTCAGTTCAGGAGAAATTATCTGGCCTTTTTGCGGCAGGGTTTCCTGCTTGAATTCTTCGCCTTTTGAGGAATCTCTGGTTTCTCTCATATTATAAACTGTGTCGTCACGGTTGCTTTCTTTTCCGCCGACAGCGGAAGTCATTACCACCTGTCCGCTTTTCATCAGGTCCTGCTCGATTTTTGCGGTAAGCAGGTCGGTATCAATCCTCTGCATAGTGTCGTTTGTGACTTTGCTTGTGGCGACGACATACCTGCTTCCATCCTTTTTGGCCAGTGAGCCTGAGCTTATAAGCGATTGAATCATCTGGCTTGCCGCCTGGTCGAAGTCTCTGTAATCGAGCGACATAACTTGTTTGCCGGTGTCATTGGTAGTGTCAATTTTTTGAACTTCCTCGCAGCCGATTAAGAACAGCATTGAGAAAAATAAAAGTATCGACAGGTTTTTCATAGTTTTATCCTTTCATTATTCCGGAGTTTTTCTTGTATTCATTTTGAAATCAACAACATCTTTTGAAGGCGCAACAGCTTTAAAACTAAATGTGGTTCTTGACTTTGCGGATACTGGCCGCCAGACGCTCGCTTTTGAGTCGACCCCAATACCGTTTTTATCGAGCCAATCTATTTTATAATCGAATCTTTTTGTGTATATAGCTCGATTGTAACCGGTTACCTGAATTTCCATAAAGTCGGCGTCATTTCTAAAAACTTTCACGTCTTTTAAATCAATCCCCTCTCCTATCAGCAGGCTGAACGCTCCATATACAGGTCGGGTCAAGGCATTATTTACTACATTATCGCTTTTTACCCCGGTATCGAGATTGACGCGATTGTCGCTATACTCCTTATTACAGCCATTAAGAAGGACGGCTGCTGCGACAAAAAACAACAATAAAAAAAACTTTTTCATAGGTATCTCCTTATTATGTGGTTCGGTAACGGAATTGGTAACGGTAATTTTTTGTTAGCCATTGTTGTTTTTCGACAATACCCATACCAATAACAATATCCTAACTTCATTTTTTCAAAGTAATAATACTATAAACCGGTCTGGAATTTCTGTTTATAATTTTAACATATACCAGGACATTATCGCAATCCGGCAGTTCAATGTCAAATGATTGAGCATTGAAGGGTGTAATTTTAAGTATTTTATTCTGCGGCTTAGGAAATCTTGCGATTTGGAATTCTTTCGGCAGTGCGGTCCAGATTCTGACATCCGCGGCATTGGTTGCAAACGAATAAGCGGCAATCATTATGGAGCCGATAGTTGCCGCAGTTGAATCCTGGCTCGATAAGACATATTGCGCGGCGACCTTGCCGGTTGTTGAAATTATCGCTCTCATCAAGATAGCATCAAAGTCTTTCTTGAATTCGCTGTTTATAACCCTGTCCATATTGCTGACAACTGCGGTGTTATACTGAGTTCCATCGGCTTCAATTTGCAGATATGGGAATGCGGAATCTCTGTATTGGAGTTTTGGCAATGCGATTCCGGCATACAGCACTCTGCTGGTTGCCACAAAGAGCGGCAGGTCAATTCGAAATTCTTCTTTGGTCGGTCCAAGACCGTTCTCGAAGACAAGCCATATGATATTTTTGACTTGTCTATTCTCGCCAAGTATTTTTTCTGTTTCCTTAAATTCCTCCTCTACATATTTATTTTCAGGCACTAAGCCGTAAGTCTCTTTCAGCAAATCTCTTGCGGTTGAAGGTTCACCTGCGGCATTAAAATATATGGAGGCCAGATAAGTTACAAAAGGATTGGTATAATCTTTATAAGCTTGGTATTCATAGAGTTCCGGATATTTGTCGTGCAGAGTTTGTCCCATATTCGGGTCTGAGACGGTTTGATTTATCAGGTTGCCATACGGCATTTTATCAATTTTATCTTTTGTCTCTTTGATTTCCTTTTCAAATTTTTCTTTAGTTCTTCTTTGTCTGTCGATAGCCCTGTTAAATTCGACTCTTGCCAGGTCGGGTTTGTTTTCCGACATAAAATTCAGAGCTTTGTATGTGTTTGCCATCACGCCATCGTATTCTTCACCTTTGTAAGGCATAACATTATCGTTGATGGCGATGGCAGACATTTCATCGCCGAGTGAGGAGCGTGTGTCATAATACTGAAGATGTTTTTCGGCATTATCAAGAAGTCGAGTGCTGGAGTTATAATCCTGCAATATTCTTTTTGCGGCAGCGGCCTGAAGCGTCCAGAGCAAGTCTTCGCCATCGGGATTTTTTCTTTGTTTGATGTTTTTTACCGCATAATTTGCGGCTGAATTGAAATCTGACGCTTCAAAATATTTGTTGAAGGCGATTAGCTGTTCTCTGGGGGCGTTGCAGCCGCAGATGAAAGGCAGACTCAAAACTACAACGATAAAAACAAGTATTGAAGAGAAAATCCGTTTACTCATTGAATTAAATCCATAGATAAATAGTATAAGTTATACTAAAATAAGAAAAAGATATTGCAATACAAAAACACTCTTGACATATTTATTGTATTGAGCCGCTTTGATGCAGAAGCGGCTGCCAAGCTGTAAGTGTCTTATGTAAATGGGTTTAAGAAGGGAAAAAGTTATGAAAACTTTATGGTTATTATTGTTAGTTGCGTCAGGATTAGGGCTTATTTGCGGCGGCTGCCAGACAAATCCTGTAACTGGCGAAGAGCAGCTTATACTTGTAAGTCCTGAGCAGGAAAAGCAAATGGGACGCGATACCGCAGCGCAAGTTGAAAAAGAACTCGGCCAGAGCGTCAAGGACCAGCAGCTTCAGAATTATATAAATTCAGTAGGACAGGGTATTGCTCGGATAAGTCATACGCCGGACGAAGGTTTTTCCTACAAAGCCATCGACCATCAGTCGGTAAACGCCTTTGCTCTGCCGGGCGGTTATATTTATATCACTACAGGTTTGCTCAAAGAGCTTAACAGCGAAGCACAGCTTGCAGCGGTGCTGGCGCACGAAACAGCACACGTTACGGCAAGACATATCGCACAGCAGATTACGAGAGATATCCTGATTGATACCGGTTTGGGTGTTGTCGGTTCACAGGCGGCATCGTCAGCGATGAGGGTTGCAAATATTGTAAGACAGCTTGAGAGTATGTCTTTTACCAGAGAACAGGAAAAACAGGCTGACGAGGTCGGTCTGGATTATCTTGTCAAGGCCGGTTTTACGCCTTACGGTATGATTGAAACGATGGAAATATTACAAAGAGCGAGCGGTTCTCGGACTATAGAATTTTTCTCAACACATCCGAATCCTGAAAACCGCATAGGCTATCTGCAGGAGCGGATTTATGAAAAAGGTTATCGCGGCGAAGGGAAAACAGGCCAGAGTGAATATGCGACGAATGTTTTAAGCCGGCTTGGAAAGTAATATTGCCGCGACAAGTGCGATACAGCCGATAGTATGCAGCAGGATGGTTGACTTACTTAAAGCGGTGTAGCCTTTCTGTGAGAGTTTCTCTGCATCTGCGTTTTTGAAACATATTGCGCTGATACTGATTGTTGGTATCAGCAGAACTGCTGATGCAAGAGCTTTAAGATTTGCAATCGCATAAATAACAGCCAAAACACAAAGCATTATAAGTATTGCTCTATAGAAATTCGCAGCATTTTTTATGCCGAGGGTAACGACAATCGTTTTTTTGCCGGCTGCGCGGTCAGCGTTAAAATCGGGAAATTCATTTGCGAAAATTACGAGGAAAATCAGGACGGCAACAATAGCTGCCGGTGGTGTCGGCAAAGCGTTAAAACTTAGTGTCTGGATATAGAAAGAGCCATAGACCGGCAAAATGCCGAAAAGCAGACCTATCGTTATTTCACCTGCTGTGCGATAACCCAGCTTAAAGGGAGTTGCGGTATAGAAATATCCGCCAAATAAGCCAATGACGCCTAACAGCAGCACAAAGAAACTTTTTGTTAATATCACTATAAGAAGACCGATACCTGCACCGATAAAAAGGGCAATCCAGGCTCCTACGATAACTTCACCGGCGGTGAGAAGGTTTTGCTGAATCAGTCTGCTTCCGCCGGAGAACGGCGTTTTATTATCGTTGAGCCAGTCGTTTCTGGAGATATGGTCGAAATAATCATTTGCGATATTGGCTCCCGCGTGAAGAGCGACAGTTGCAAAGACGGCGAGAATGAAAATAATTACATTAAACTGTCCTGTCTGCGAATATGCAGCAGCAGTGCCGACAATTACAGGCAGTGCGCTTGCGGTAAAAAATGGCGCCCTTAACTCCGAAAGCCACAGAAGAATTTTAGATTGTTCAGCCATAGAGGAATACTTTCTAATTACACCTGATTCTCACTCACTTATTTTTTAATACCTTTGCAAGTTTAATAAATAACATACCGGAAAGGTCGGGAATGTCAAGGGAAACATTAAAGATTAAAGATTGTAGATTGAAGAATGAAGATTTTAAGAATCCGCCACAGGCGGAAGTGTCAATTTTAGATTGCCGATTTTAGATTAAGAATTCCACATTCTTTTTGTCCAGATAAGCAAAAACGCGCAACAAAAAAGTTGCGCGCTTTGAAAAAATAAAAAAATTTTTCTCTCGTATTGACAAGGACTTACAAAATCGACCCTCTGAAAATTTGTCGAAATTTCGACAAAAACGCGCAACTTCCCAGGTAATACGGAGGGACAGTAAAAAGTGAAAAGTGATAAGTGAACAGAAGAAATGAAAAGTGAAAAACTAAAAGTGAAAAGTTAAAGAAATTGAAGATTGCAAAGGAACAATTTGATGTCATTTGATTTTACAAATTTTGAAAGCGATGGTCTGGCCCCCGATCTTTCGACTTCGCTCAAGACAGGTTTTATTGACTGGCTCGTCGATGAACAATGGGTCAATATGCAAATACACTTTGGCAGGCTA
Organism: Phycisphaerae bacterium; assembly: GCA_026386845.1. GTDB lineage: Bacteria > Planctomycetota > Phycisphaerae > Sedimentisphaerales > UBA12454 > JAPLMW01. The sequence goes on along the minus strand of JAPLMW010000063.1, from coordinate 85,476 downwards.
TGGGACTATTATCAAAATCCAATGTATTCGACGACCGGCTTATCCGCTGCCGACGCAAAATTGAATGAATCCGCGCGAACTTATATACAGGCACAGGAAATAGGGCTGCCTGCGAGAATTACAGGCATAAAACGGGCAGAAATGAGCGGTATATTGGGCGGCAAAGCTGTCGCAGATATCGAAAGAAAAGAGGTTGTCATAGAAAATGATATCAGCTGGCGAATCAACGCTATGGTGGATTTCCTTTTCGGCAAAGGCGTTGATATTGTCAGCAGGGCACAGGATAAAAACAGGCGGGCCGAGATAGATAAAATCTTAAAACAGATATTCAATACCAACGGCGGGGTAAGGTTCTTTCAGGATATGGCAGTGCTCGGGGCGGTTTATGGATTTGTGGACTGTGTCGTTCGGCCGGGGCAAAAAATTATTGATTATTATGCACGGAGACCGTCAGCGAAAAATTCCAACACTTCTTCTTCCTCCTCCTCTCAAACGTTCTTTGAACAGACACTTGAAATTATTTCAGACTGTTCACTTGAACTGATTGAAGCCCCAAGAGCACTGCCTGTCCTCGATGAAAGAGATTTTCGCAAAATCAACTTTTATATTCAGCATTTTGTCGAACAGAAAAATGATGTGGCATCTGAAGGGAATTTTCTCCGCAGACTGCTCGGCGGCAAAGGCAACAGTGCGGCAAGGCGAACAGCTGCGGTTACGGAAATAATCGGCTCTGACTGGTGGCAGAGATACGAAGATGAGCAACTGGCCGCAGAAGGACCGAATGTTATGGGCATTATTCCTGTTGTGCATATTCAGAATATCGCACAGCCGCTTTATTACGAAGGGATAAGCGATGTTGAACCTTTGATACCGCTTCAGGATGAGCTTAATACGAGACTGAGCGACAGGGCAAGCAGGATAACATTCCAGGCGTTCAAGATGTATCTTGCCAAAGGCATTGAAGGTATTGAGAACAGGGCTGTTTCGCCGGGCAGGATGTGGTGCACCGATAATCCTGATGCGAGTATCGAACAATTCGGCGGCGACAATGCAACGCCAAGCGAAGATGCACATATCGCGGAGATAAGAGAGGCGATTGACAAGACCAGCGGTGTTACGCCGGTAGTCGCGGGAGTGCTAAAAGATAAAATCGGCAACCTGACCAGCGCCATTGCTCTGCGTATGACACTGATGGGAATGTTGGCAAAGACCGAGCGAAAACATTATGTGTATGGTCAGGGCCTTAAAGAAATCGCGGCGATGATAATGCATCTGCTGGATGTTACGAATATTTATCCCAATACGAAAGATGAAAGAATATTCGATGTTATTTTTCCAAGTCCTCTGCCGGTGAACATGCTTGAGAAACTCAATGAAGCAAAATTGAAACAGGAGCTCGGAGTGCCTGCAGAGCAGATACTGCGGGAACTTGGTTATGAAATAAATCCCGCCACAGGCGGATAAATTCTTAAAAGGGGTTTTTAAAATGAGTCAGATTGACGCAGAAACTAACGATTCAGAAGAACGCCAGCAGCGGAGCGAAAGGCTTGTAGATGTAAGCGAGGCTATTCGCTACCGCAAAAGGGCACAGAGTGCCGAGCAGAAGCAGACGCTGCTTGAACAGGAACTTGCCGAAAGCAGGGCTGAAGCGGAAAGACTAAATAAAAATCTTTCGCAAATGACAATTGAACGGCAATTGATAGACAAACTTGTTTCGGCAGGCGTGCGAGATATGGAGGCTGCCGTGATTATCGGCAGGGCAAGGCTCGGAGACGACAAAAAAGCTACGGCAGCAGATGTTGTTGAACAGTTGAGAAAAGAAAAAAGTTATCTGTTTTCAGACAGCATCTCATCTGCCGCAGTTAGTGCAAAGACGAGCGGAGTCAAAGACAGGTTGTCCGGCACAACAGGGGCTCTTGAGCGTGCGGCCAAAAAGGCCGTAAATACCGGCTCAAGGGCAGATCTGCAGGAGTACCTGCGGGCAAGAAGAAACTTTGTATAAAAAATTTTGCAATTTTAAAGGAGAATAACAATGGCTTTTACAGGTAAAGCGACATATTCGGCAGGGATTACACTGCCTGAAATCGCAGAAGATGTATCAGACCTCATCGGGATTATTTCGCCGACTGAGACGTTTTTACTGGATGCGATAGGCGACCCGCTTCGCGAGGCGAAAAGCACTTATCATGAATGGCTCGAAGATTCACTTGTGCCGAACAAGGATACAATCAGCGACAGTTCAATCAGCGACCCTGACGGCGAGACAAGCTTTGATGTTGCCAATAGCGATAGATTCAGAGCGGGCGACCAGATTCAGGTAGATGGTTCCGAAGAGTTGATACTGGTAACAGGTGTAAGCGATAATACGATTACCGTTGTTCGCGGGTATGCAGGCACAACGCCTGAAAATATCGCCAACGGTCAGGTAATTCACATTCTCGGCAACGCTGCGCTTGAAGGTGATGACAAACCTGCCGCGAGGTTCACGAATCGAGTGCGATGCGGCAACTACACGCAGATTTTCACTTCCAGCGTTGAGGTCAGCGGTACAAATGTTGCCGCAAGTCATCTTGGCATTGCAGACGAGATGGATTACCAGAAGGGCGAAAGACTGCGTGAACTTATTCGCGACCTTGAGAATACTGTTATCAACGGCGGTCAGCCTTCGGCAAATCCGCAGGGTTCAGCTTCTGTTCGCAGGAGTATGAAAGGGATTATCCAGAATGTTGCAACACATATTTATCGGCCGGGCGATTCAGGATTCCCATCGGGAACCGGGCTCGATGAGGCAAAGATTAACTATGTATTGCGGCAGATTTGGGAAAACAGCAGCGGCAATGTCAACCTGATTGTTGTCGGAGGCTTCCAGAAGCGCAAAATCAACACGTTTTTGAGCGCAAGCAGAAGTTTCGGCCCAACTGATACGGCATACACAGATATGGTTAGCGTCTATGAGAGCGATTTTGGTGTGTGCAGGATTATAACAAGCAAGTGGATTCCACAGGACGCTGTGCTGTTTCTTGATTCATCGCGGGTAAACGTGCTTCCTCTTGCAGGCAGAAGTTTTCAATTCAAACCTCTGGCAAGCAGCGGCGATTATGAATGCGGCCAGTTAATCGGTGAATACACACTTGAATTCAGAAATGAGGCTGCGCACGGTCTTATCAGAGACCTTGCTGTAAGTTAAGGAGTTTTGCTTTTTTCGGCCGGGCGCGGATATCTAAAAAACAGTTGCAGTAATAATAAAGGTTAGATTATTCCGGCCCGGCCGGACAAGAGTGAGGTAAAACAATGAACAGTTTTTCAAATGATGTTGATATTTTGAGATATGAGCCAAGTTTGTTCGGCGATTTGCATTTTGCCGGTCAGGTTTTGATAAATGGCACAGGCGGAGCGATTGAAGACACAACCTTCAATGCGCCAGACGCGGATTTCAATGCCGCCAAAATCACGGCAGGAATGGTTATATATCTGCAAAGCGCAGACGGCGTTGTTGATGGTGCGTATGAGATAGTGTCGGTGGATTCCGCAACACAGCTTATAATTTCTGTTTTAAGGGCAGATGGGCAAAATGAAGCAATTGCCTTGCAGGATGCTGATGATGTAATTTATAGAATCTGCACATATCAGCCGCAAGGCAGCGAAGTATTTTTACAGCTTACACAGCATTTTGGGTTAAAGCCGGGCGTTGCCGATGGAGATTATAGCGCCGACGATATTCTTGATGTATCGGTTTTGAGACAGGTTTCAGTGTATGAGGTTCTGTCAATAATTTTTGCCACTCTTTGGGGCAGGGCGAAAGACAGCGAAGAAAACTTCCGCCAGAAAAGCAAATATTACAGGCAGCTTTTTGAAAAGGCTTTGCAGAGATGCAGAGTTTGCATCGACCGCGGCGATGATGGCATCAGTGATTCAGTTCGCAGCGGCGCCAGTGCCAGGCTGTTGAGGGATTAGAAAATGAAGACAGCGATTGACGATAAGATATTTTTTGCTGAAGAATCTTTTGAGCTTGAGGTAAAAAGCCTTCAAAGGAGTATTATTCAAAGGTCGGCGGCAGGTCTTGACGGGCAGATAAATATTGACCTTGGTTCGCGAGGGAGAAAACTCGTACAGAAAGGCCAATTACGTGCCAGAAATCAGACTGAGCTTGAGCAGCAGATTGGTGCGATAAACGAACTTATAGACGGCAATTTACATATTTTAAAATGTTCCGATGGGAATGTTTTTGAGAATCTTCTGATTGAAGAATTTCAGACAGAACCATTTATTAACGGCGGGGCACATACAAGCTGCCAATATAACATAACATATAAGCAGCAGGATTGAGTTAATGATTCTAAGTGAAGGAATAAGCAGAGTTAGAGCGTTTGTATTGCCGGCGGGAGTCAGCGGCAATGGAGCTGCAAATCAGCTCGCAGGTGCGGCAGTTGTCAAATGGTATTCGATTTATAGCGATATGCTGTATCAGGTTTATGTCAATGGCAGATTTGCGGGCGTAACTATTGAACTTGGCCAAAAACAATTGATTGTGCCTGTGCCGCTTTCTCAGGAAACCGCTGTTAGAATAGAAGTTTATGCTGTTGAACCGGGATATGCTGATATTGATTTTTCAGACGAGTTCCAGACCCAACAGATTCAGGCAGGACGTGTGAAACTCGAATTTCCACGAACGGATAATCTTCCGCTGAATGGCAATGTTGATTATTACCTCCAGGGCGACAGACTGAACAGGAGAGATATAAAAATCCAGCCGGAATCTGCGGACAAAGGCGGGTTTGGCTTGAGTTGTTTTGGCAGAAGCGATTTTGGTTATGACGGCTCCGCTGCAATAGGATTCGGCAAAGGCAATTTTGGTATCGGCTGGTTTGGTTTTGATTCCGATATGCTCTGCTGGCAAAGCGAACAGTTTCAAACTGGAAATTATAAATTCAATATTAAAGTTACGGATAGTTCAGGTAATAAAACACAGGAGACGATTGAGACGGAACAGATAACGTTTATTCCTCCTGCCAGGCCTGCTGAAAGGCTTGAAGTCAAATCGTTTGACAAGCAGAACGGGAAACTGGTTTTGGAAATAAAATAGTTTTTAGAGAGGTTTAAAAATGGCTGAAGTTTATCCATCAGACAATGAGCTTTTGAATATTGCAAATGATATGGAAACAGGCGTTGAATACATTACTACCGGCAAAGCGCCTTATTATCTTGAGTTTCGCAAACTGCTTTACAGACTGCTTCTGGCGATGAAGCGTGCGAATGATTTACGAGTTTTCGATGAAGGCGGATTAGACATTGGTGTAAAGAGCGGCAAATTCTGGCTTGGAACGACGCTTGTAAATTATACCGGCTCAAGCGGCAACACACTGGCTGATGACAAAGCAAATATCTACATCTATCTTGATTCACAAGGCAACCTTGTTGCAAATGAATACAACGGTTTTCCAAATATGCAAACTACGCCGCATTTGCGTCTGGCAGTTATAACAACAAGCAGCGGTGATATAACATTAATAACAGACGCAAGGGGTCATCATAACTTTTACGTTCCTGTCCAGGGGGCATAACGAAAATGGCTACGATAGTTTATGTTGATGGTACTTTGGCAACCGGTCTGAATAATGGCACAATCTGGGAGAATGCTTATCGTGGTTGTGCCGGACTGCAAACCGCTCTCGATAATGTTGTCAACGGCAGTGATACAATAATTTATGTCCGTAACACTTTTTCGGTCGGCACTTATGGCAATACAATAGATATTGATACCGCAGGCGGTGATTATACAAATAACAATTGGCTAAGAATTATTGGCTGTGACAGTATTACCGGCAATCCTTTACCTCATGGCCAGTATGTAACGCTTGACGGCGAAAATTTACTTGCCGGTCATATAGTAAATATCTTCAACATACATATGGTGCACATAGAAAACATTCACTTCACAAGAGCTTCAGCATCAGGCAAGTCTGGATGTTATCTTACTACTTCTGTTTTAAGATTTGGTTTTAATTTTATAAACTGCAAATTCTCGTATTGCAGCTATGGCCTATATGTCAACAACATAAACAATCGTAACATATATGTTAGCAGATGTATTTTTTCTGGAAATACCTCCTATGATTTTTGGTCTGCTGTGAATACGCCTGTTGTGCTTGACAATTTTTTTAATTCAGTTTGTCCTGCGATTTATGCCTCATTCGGAGCATCAGTGCAGGGCAGTCTATTTAAATATGGCCAGAATAGCGGAACAGCGATTACGATAAACGGTGCTCCATCGCAACGTGGTGAAGCTATAGTTACGAACTGTACCTTTTATTGTAATGGTACAGGCGGTGTAACGGCGATAAGTTGCAATAATTTGGTCGGGCCCGTTCTTGCAAATAATATTATTTATCTTGCCCAGCCGGCGTCTGATATTCCTATTTCGGCACCAAGAATAAGCTATGAGGACTATAACTGTACAAATACTGTAATTCATACCTTAACAGGTCTTCATAGTTTAAGCGGTATAGACCCGCAGTTTGCCGATGCGGCAAATGGCAATTTCCGGCCGCGGAATCCTTTGGTTTTGCGAGGTGGTATGCCGGACATAACAGGCAATCCGACTCAAATCGGAGCGGTCAAGGGCAGATATCAGTTTATATCAAAAGCCAGAGCCGCCAATATAGGCAGACTTTCAATATTCAGATAGGAGGTTCAAAGCCGGCAAATTTCTATGGGTTACAGGTTTTGCATGCCGTCATACCGGCAGCGATGGCTTCTTCTTTGGTCTTGAATATCTTTTTGCTTGCTTCCGGTATTTTCGCTACCCATTTGCAGTCCGGCGTATGGAATTTCATTTTTTCCGTTGAGCCGACATAGTGGTCAACCTTTTTTGGGCTGTTGGGGTCCTGGCTGGCGTTAGGGTCTTTTTGCTTCTGGCTGTTAGGGTCCTGTTTAATACCGGCCGGCGAGTTCTGGTCTTTTGACTCCGCAGCCGCATATACGATGGAAAGCGATACTGCCAGTACCAGAACTGCAATCAGGATTCCGACGCTCTTTTTATTCATAAAAACTCCTTTTGTAATAATAAATATATCAACATTGTTTACGCTCAACTGACGGCCAATTATAGTAATTTAAAATTTATCCGCAAGAATTAACTATTTTTAAATAGGAGGTTTAATAATGGCAAATACAGCGATAGATATACCATTTTATGTTTCAAAAGACGGGTTGCCTCTGAGCGGCGCAGCTTCTGAAATGAGTTTTGAGTCTTTAAAAACGATTGGCGGAACGGACAAAGTCGCCTCTGCTCCAGCAATCAGCGAGATTGGCGGCGGCTGGTACAAATTCAGTGCTGCTTACGGCACCGCTCCTTTTGATGGGGGTGATTTAGCAGGTGTAATAGATGCAGACAAGAACGGCAGCAATTTGCTTGCTAATGCGGAAAGATATATCCCTGTTGAAGTAAGGCTTGATTTTTACAGCCTTCTGCGGAGCGTTTGTAAGATGTCGCAGAATAAACTTACCGGCGATATGGAAATAAAAAATTCAGGCGGCAATACGATATTGAAGCTCGACATTACAGATAGCGAAAGTGAAGTAACCAGAGAGCCGGCAATAGTCTGATGGATACGAAGTTTTTCGACAGTTTGTTCGGCGGCGATTCCGCCAACGGCGCAAAGCTGTGTATGGGACTGACCGAAGGTGACTTCTGGGCAAGACCTGCAGGCGTTCAGCTATTATATCAGGGACAAGATGATAATATTGATTTTGACAGGATAACCGCAGCATCAGAAATAAATGAGGATGTTCTTGAAATATCCAGCGGCCAACCTTTAACTCAATGGCTTTATGTTGTCAGAAGGGTCAATTGCAGCGGGTATGAGGAGAAAACGCTCGGCGCGGCAGTAAGAGTTGAATTTGACAGTTTTGGCAGTCTGATTGAGCGGAGCTGTAATAAAGTTTTCATTATTACCGCTAAACAGGTTGATGGCGACAGGATTTTGCTCAAGTGGTTTTATCAGCCGATACATCAGGCAAAAAAAATAATCAAGTTTAAGATTTACAGCGATAACTCTACAGGGATTATTGATTATCAAAACCCGATTGGCAGCGTAAATTACATCGGGCGGAAATTCTATCAGTTTATTACCGGTGAACTTTCAGGCGATAGCTATAAGTTTTGTATCAGAGTTGCTGCTGCTGATAACTCCGATGACAATTTTACAGGGCAGATAATTATTCAACTTAACAGGCAAAGGCCTGACGGCATTTCAATACTTCAAAGCAGTGTGATTTAGATATGTCAAACAGAATAGATTTATTTCTGCCTCAGTGCAATGGACTTGCTGTCGGTGCGGCCGCAGCAAGCGTTTATCTTGACGGGCAATGGTGCGATTTTCTCGTTCCTGAGAAAATAACACTCGCGGCGGAGCCTGACTTCAATCAGGCCGTGCTAAGCTACTACCTGAAAGACAACAGTCAATTACCTGAGGAGATAAGCTCACTGGTCAAATGTGGACAGAGAGTTGTTTTAAAATCCGTATTCGACGGCGGCATCGGCGTTACATCTGGCCAGGAACTGCCGATATTCGCGGGTTTCATAGAGCAAATTGAAACTGATATATCTTCAAATCAGCAAAAAGTAACGGTTATCGCGAAAGATTTTTCAGCAAAGCTGGCAAGAAAGACAGTTTACGGTGCAATAGTTTCAAATCAGGGACAGGGGATTTTCATCGGCAGCGCGGATACTGTTTTTAATCCGGAGGGAAAACCAAATGCCTCAAAACAGGAAATTCAGCAAAACGGCAGGAGCTTTAAGGTTTTTTGCGCAGATGAAAGCCAGAGCGATTACTTCACCTGTGCCGAAGCTGTTTATTATCTTTTGTGCAGCTATATGCCGTCCGGCGAGATTGCCATACCGACACTGGAACAGCTTGAAACTCTGTCAGGAGCGTGCGAAATTATTGATGTTGATGTAACAGGGCTTAATCTGATTGAGGCTTTGCGGCGATGCTGCAGTCAGGCAGGCTTGAGATTTAAATTTGTGCCGACTCTTGCCCAAACATCACCGGCTGAAGCTATTGTTTTTTTCAGGCCGGAGCTTTGCAGAGAGGTCGAGCTGAACTGTCAATGGCCGAGCGATAAAATTGATATTTCAAAAACAAATATCACTGAAATAACAAGCAAAAAGAATTATTCGCCTGTAACGCATAGGTTCCTCGTGCAGGGCGATTACAAAATTTATGAAGCGACATTCGAGTTGGTAAAGGCGTGGGACCCGGCGCTGGAATCGAATGATTATGACATATATTCGCCTCTTACCAATGAGAATTTTAACCAGGTCAGGGATGTTTGGCGCAAATGGTGCCTGAACGAGGCGGGCGATTACAGCGCAAGTCCATACAATCAGGGCGCGGCGTTTGATTTCTCCAAGATATTCGAGAATGGTTCATACGTTCGCAAAAAGAGACGGTTTTTGCCAACGCTGACTTGCGGCAAAGACGGCAGTTCAATCGGTTATTATCTTGAGGTTTCATATACCGGCGGTACCTGCTGGTGGCCTTATATGGGTTCATTTAAGATTTTGCTCGACCAGTGCGGCATCTGGCTGTCGGCGGAGCAGCTTGATACCGATATGTGGTTTGCAATTCTCAAAGGACTCCTGAAGTTCAGGATAACCGCCAGTGTTTGTGCGGATGAAAGGATAAGTTTCGCCGTTGCCGATGGGCCGGTCAATTCAACTATTGAAGTGGTTGATAAAGTCGTAACTTTGCCCCGAAGATTCAAATACCAGAAAGTGTCGCCTTACAGCATTTTTGTAAATGATTCCGCAAACCAGAAAGATGATACGGCATCGATTGTCGAATATGCCCGCGGTATTTCAGATTCAGGCGGACGCCAGACAGAGCAGCTGCAGATAAAGACAATGGTTTTATCGTCTGTCTTCAGTCCCGGCGACAAAATAATTACAAGCCCGGACAGCAGGGATATTCTCGGCGTCAAATACGATAACAGAAGCGTATGCCGGCTTGAGAAAATAGAGATGGATTTTGTAAATCAGCAGACAATTCTTACGGCAGTAAAGAAAAGGAAATAAACCCCCACACCCCCACGCTTTCTTGCGGCGAAAGCAAGAGTGGGGGTCAGGGGAAAGAATTTATGGAAGGAAATGAAAATGAAATCCTGGAAAAGGCAATATTCAAGACTTAGAACATTGGTGTGGGGGTAAAGATGTCGGATAATATCGCTCAGAGTGAGCAGCAGCAGTTTATTGAACGGCTTTCGCGCCAAAGCACCGGCCTGAATGAAAGCGCGTTTGTAACTTCAGCCGGCGGAAGAACCATAGGCTTCGCTGCCAAAGTAATCAGCAAATTCGATTACAACCACTATAACGTAAAGGCTGTTGAAGTTGACGGCGCCGGGTCAATTCCAGTGGTTGTAGGCAGCCAAGTCGAAGCGGTAAATATCGCAGAGCCGTTTCTGTCGCAGGGAAATCTGCCGGTAGGCAGTTATGTGATAATATTCAAAATCGGCGAATACTATTGTTTTTATGCACCGGTATAAGAAAATTAAATATCAAAAATAAAAATGAAAAAATACAAATAAAAAATTAAAAATTCAGGCCGAAGGCCATTCCTCATTTTTTATATTTTATTTTTAATATTTTATATGATTGCTCAATTATGACTGATACTAAGAAAATCAAACAGTGGTATTTTAATAAACAAATTGACCTTTCAGTGCTGGTTCAGATTGTCTTTCTTGCGGCGTTGATTGTCGGCACGTGGGTCAATCTGCAAAAACAGCTTTCATTATTGCAGCACGATATAACGATGCTGCTTGAAACACAGCGGCAATTTCAGCAGCGAATAGAGGAATTAAACAAGACCAGCATTTGTTATGAGTATCGCCTGCGTGCGATTGAAAAGCAGTTGCCGCAGGCTGACATAGGCAAAGATGGAAAAATGTGAAAATAGAAGAAGATAAATTATGAGTGATGACATAAAAGAACTTGTTAAGGAGAAGCTTTGTCCCGATGGCGTTTGGAGATTTAGTGATCCAATGCAAGCCGTTTTTAATGGTGCTATTTATCGATTCCCTAATAAGGAAACTACTGAAACGGAAGAACGATATCCTACCACAAAAAGTGGAATGGGTGCCTATCTTGATAAATTCTTTGCAAGACATTATTTTCAAGTTCAGGACAGCCTTTTGGATTATATGGTCTCGGAACCGTTTTTAGAAGCTATTTATAATGGTTATATAAATATTCTGGATATAGGTTCAGGTCCGGCAGTAGCTTCATTGGCAATTGCTGATTTAGTAGGTTGTATTACAGAAATTTTAGCCGAAATTCAAAAGATTAATTCAAAAGTCCGTTTAAATTTTGTATTGAATGATACTTCAAGTATATGTTTAGGCTTAGGAAAGGAAATGTTATTTGATTATTTTAAGAAAATAAAAAGTTTATATGATATTTCTTTGGACAGAGCTTTTTTTCTTGATAGACAATTTCCCAGAACACTTATGCAGTTTAAAAGGATTGCAAAAAATTTAAACCCCTTCAATATAATTGTCTTTTCGTATGTGATTGTACCGTTGGATGAACAAGATGTTGATATAAATTCAGGCATAAAGAATTTAAAGAAAATATGCACTGAAAACGGACAAATTCTTATTGTCCAGGACAAATATAATGAGGAGTTAATAAGCCAGATTGAAAATGATGCAGAAAAAAGAAGCGTTACGCATTTGGTTTATTCTGAACAAAATATTAATAGTTCATACTCTTATGAATATTATTGCTCTTTGGTACCTTGCGAAAGTTGATAGACTTTTGCCATTATGCTATGCAATTACACAATTGTGTTTTGAAATTAAGATTGTTATATATTTCCTTGTTTTCTCTGCAGATTCCGATGCTGACTTTTTTATTACAGCTAAGTATTATATCAATCAGAAATTTATAAAATTCTATGCGTTGTTTGAGATTATATCGTAGTTTCCCATCTTCCGCGGGTTCTTTCAATGACCCAAATATATCCGAGTCAGGTTTAATGTCATAAGTTTTTTTTGAAAGGGTTATATGGCCTTTGAAAAGCCTTAACATTCCAATCGTTATATTTTCCGGTTCTGTGCTGGTTAATGTTTGTTTCAGAGCAGATTCGTAGTCTGTTTTCCAGTTATCGTAAATTATGCCGGGGTCTATCCTGAATCTTATTCTGTAACCGTATTTTTGACATTGTCTTGCGGCATTGATTCTTTCATCAAGTGAGGCAGTTCCGATTTCAAATTTGTCGATAATTGTCTGAGGATTAAGACTCCAGGAAACGACAACCTGTGGATTAGGTTTTATTTTCAAAAGATTGTCTATGTTGCAGCTTTTTGTAAGCATCATTAGATATGCATTATTTAAATTTTTAAATAGCGGGACGAGTAGCGTGGTGAGATTTGTAATGTGGTCAAGAGCAAGACTGTCGAGCATTTCACCAAAGTTAAAACAGACTTTATGCAGATTAGATGAGGCAATATTATTTATCTGCTTGAGCATTTTATCGTAGTTTACATTGATTTTTATGAAAGCGCCGTATTTTCTGTAAACGTAAGCGAGATAACAATAGACGCAACTATAAGGACATCCATTTGAAAGGGGAATGAGTTTATGATAAGGAAAGCATCGCATGTTTTTCCCGATATTACCGTTAAAGAGATTTATAAATGAAGATGTTTTTCCAATCATTAAAATTTTTTTGCTGTTACGCAAGGCTTCCGACATAGACAGAGAGCTGGAATAGTTTAGTTTTTGGTTTTTAATAATTGTTACTTCAATATCTTTAAATAAATTTATTATTCTCTGCGATTCGAGATTGTCAGCGGCTTTATCCCAGAGCAGGATTATGTCTGGCTTGAAGTTCTTTGCTGTGTCCAAAATCTTTCCTTTGTAATTTTGATAATAAGGTTCGTACGTATTTTAACACTTTTTAGGTTATGAATAAATAAATTTGAATCTAAGATGAAAGGATTTTTTATGAATTGGAAAGCAATTTTATCAATTATTATTGTCTCTGCGGTTGTATTCACGACAGGCTGTCAGTTTATTTATGATTTCTGGCCTGCGGACATATCGCCTCTGGCGGTTAAATATGTCGGCAAAGACCCAAACGGCATCAATTTGCTTAACAGTAACATTCATACCGCCAGAAATTTGCGTAATGAAATAGTGGATATCTATACCGGCGAACAATTGCGGCTCGATTATCTGGCTAATCTCAACAAGGAAAAGTATCAGCAGGTAATCGGCCTTTTGGATTTGTCAATAAGACAGGCGGAACAGGACAGGATGATGGCGATAGGCACAATTCAACAGCCCGGCTGGCTGCTTGCGGGATTGCTTACGCTTTTGCCGGTAGGGTCTTATATTGCTGGCTGGCGAACACTCTGGCCTTCGCATTATACAGAAGAAGAAGTCCAGGCTGCCCTTCGACAAGCTCAGGACGCAGCAATCGCAAAGGCAAAAACTGAGGCACAAGTCAAAAATGACAATGCCTGAAAATCCGGTTATTATAAGTCCTTGTCTTAAAAAAGATTGTTTATCGCTCTAAAATAAGGTCTTCAGATTAACACGCAGGCAAAACAAGTCGATAATTTCTGACAGATGAATACCAAAAAACAGCGAAAAATTCTGGTTATTGACGACAGTCAAGCGAATCTTGTCCTTCTAAAGGCTCACCTTAGCAGTATGGGACTTGTTCCGCTTCTCGCTGAAAATGCCGCTGACGGCATAAAAATAGCGTTAGAGCAGCAGCCGGATGTTATTCTGCTTGATGTGATGATGCCGGAAGTTGACGGTTTTGAAACCTGCAGACGGCTCAAGACCGATGTGCGGACAGCTTCGATTCCTGTCATTTTCGTTTCCGCCAAAGACCAAAGCGAGGACAAAATTTCCGGCTTGAAGCTTGGCGCGATTGATTATGTAACCAAGCCTTTCAACAGGGGCGAGCTTCAGGCGCGAATCAGCATAGTGCTTCAGATGATTGAGCTTCAGGAAAGGCTGCTTTTGCTTGCGAATACCGATGAGCTTACCGGTCTTGCGAACAGACGGCACTTTTTTGAAATTCTTGAGCGTGAAATGCTGCAGGCCAAGCTTCGCGGCGGTTCAATTGCCGTGATGATGTTTGATATCGACCATTTCAAGAATATTAACGATGCCTTCGGCCATCTCATCGGCGACCAAATCCTGCAGCAGTTCGGCAAAATCCTGAAAGAAAATATTTATCCGCTTGATATGGCCGCCCGTTATGGCGGAGAGGAATTTATTGTTGTTATGCCGGGAATGCCCGTAGAAATCGCGGCACAAAGAGCAGATAAGCTCCGTCTGATAATTGACAAATATCGCTGGGAAGCGGCCGGCGAGTCCGTATCGGTTACGTGCAGTGTGGGTATCTCTGTTTTTGACGGAACTAATGCCGCCGACTCGTATGAGATTATAAGAAAAGCCGATGACGCTCTTTATACCGCCAAGTATCGCGGCAGAAACTGCACTGTTTTGTATGACCAGATTAATCCTGATGAGCAGCTGCAAAAACATCAAAACGAGGACTTCCGCGAACTGCAGGCTAAAATTTCAATGCTCGCCCAGCAGATAAAAGCGCAAACGCTCGGCACTATAACGGCGTTTGCAAAGGCGATTGCCGCCAAGGACGCTTATCTTGTCGACCACGCCGAAAATGTTAAGACTTATGCGACCGCAATTGCAAGGCAGATGGCGGTATCGCAGGCTCTGACGGAGCAGCTTCAGACGGCGGCAATGCTGCACGACCTCGGCAAAATCGTAATTCCAAACGATATTCTTCACAAACAGGCGCCGCTGACCGATGATGAGCGCAGGATTATTGAGCGTCATCCGGTTCTAAGCGCTGAAATTCTCGCGCCGATAGGTTTATTCAGTCAGGAAATAGTAATCATCCGTCACCATCACGAAAATTTTGACGGCACAGGTTATCCCAATGGTCTTGTCGGCAGAAATATTCCAATCGGCTCAAGAATCCTTGCCGTCGCAAATTGTTTTGATGCTATGACCTCGGAGCACTGGTGCATTCACAATCTCAAATCAGCCGATGAAGCAGTCGATGAAATTGTCAGCCTTGCCGGCGCTCAATTCGACCCGGAAGTGGCAAAGGCGTTCAGAAGTGTCTATGCCGAAAATTGTGACGCCTGGCCGCTCTCACAGAAAAAGAAGGTTGAATGTCCTGTATAGCAAGCCGAGCTTATCTGCTGATTCGTTTTGTAAGTTCCACAAGCTGCGACTGAATTTTATCGTCGGTTTGCTGCAGCCCCCCGATTTTGTCGCAGGCGTGCATAACGGTGGTATGGTCTCTTCCGCCGAGGTGTCCGCCGATTTCCTCAAGACTATGACTTGTCAGTTTTCTGGCAAGGTACATACAAATCTGTCTGGGTGTTGTAATGCTCTGGCTGCGTTTTTTGCTTTGTAAATCTGCCGGCCGGACATCATAATATGCGGTTACGACTTTTATTATATCGGTGATGGAGACATTTTTGCCGGTAGTTTCTCTTTCGCCTAAAGCTTTTTTGGCGATATCAAGACCGATTTCCTCGCCTGTCGTGCCTGTCATAGCATAGAGCGTGGTCAGCGCTCCTTCCAGTTCGCGTATATTTGCCTTGACCATTCCCGCGATGCATTCGGCGACCTCATCTGAAATTTTCATTCCGCGAAGTCTCGCCTTCTTTTGCACGATTGCCACTCTCGTTTCGTATGTCGGGGCGTCGATTCTTGTAACCAGACCGCATCTGAATCTGCTCGTCAGCCTTTCCGGCAGGGACGGTATCTGTCCCGGCGCCTCATCGGCGCTTAACACAATCTGCCTGCGGTTGTCATAAAGCGCGTTGAAGGTGTGGAAGAATTCTTCCTGACTTTGTTCGCGCTCTCTGAGGAACTGCACATCGTCTATTATGAGCAAATCGACCGTTCGATACAGGCTCTTGAACTCGGCAAGTGAACCGGTCTCAATTGCACTGATAAAGCGGTTGACAAACTCTTCGCAGCTTAAAAACTGTATTTTAGCCTTCGGCAGGTTGTTGCGTGTTTCCCGGCAGATTGCGTGGAGAAGATGAGTTTTACCCAGACCGGCGCTGCCGTAGATGAACAGGGGGTTATATGTTGTGCCGAGCGAATTGCTTACCGCGATACAACTTGCATGTGCCAGCCGGTTGCACGGTCCTACGACAAAATTATCGAACGTATAATCCGGATGAAGACGAGGCTCCGCTGTTATTTCGGAGAGTTTACTTTTTACGACCTTTCCATCGGCGCTGAACTTTATACTTACAAGGTGTCCTGTAATCTGCTGAGCAGCATGGGTGAAACTGCCGATGCAATTATCCTGCAGAAAGCCTGCGCTTTCCATATCAGGACAGTTTATTTCGAGCAATCCGCCGCCGAAGTTCTTTATAACAAGGTCGTCAAACCATCTGCGGCTGTTTGCGGGGTCAAGCACCTTGACCCGTTCCACAATCGCTTCAAATATTTCTTTTGCATCCTGTGCCAATTTCTTCCTCACTGTCTGTTCATACAAAGCGCCGTCTCAAAGGAAATACATCCCTGTTAATATACTATAAAAGATTTATCCCGTTAGAGAAAGCCCCGGGCATTAGTCCGGCGTATAAATCAATAGCAAAGACAGTGGCCTTATGCCACCATTTCCATTTATTAGAGAACTTCGTTCTCTAACGGGATTTACTCACGCCGTTGAGTATGATTGGATTGATACATCGTCCCTGACGACTACAAAAATCTACAGCCCCCCGGCGATTTTGTCAAAGGAAAAATGCGGTATATCCGTTCTAATTATCAAAAACATTTTTAATTTTTTTAAACTCTTTATTTTAACTACCCTGCCTGAGTCTTTACCCCGTTAGAAAGAGGTTGCCTTTAATGGCTGTCAGGTATTCAGTTATGATATATTCTTTCTAACGGGGTTTACCTTTATGTTTTGTCTGATATAATGACAGTTTTGGAAAGATTTTATGGGAATTTTCACAAAAACGCTTGATTATATTAGAGACCATCTCGGCAGGACGCGCGATAAGATTAAATCTTCTTTTCAGGCGGTTTTAACGCTTGGCAGGGATATTGATGATGAGCTGCTTGATAAGCTTGCCGAAACGCTGATAAGTGATGATATCGGTGTTGAAATGACGGACAAATTGGTTTCAGACCTCAGGGAGGCTTACCGCTCAAGGAAAATCGTAAAAACCGATGATATTATCCCGTTTCTGAAGGAGCATATCAAGAATTACTGGCCGGTTCAGAGCCGGCAGTTGAACAAATCTTCAGCGGGTCCAACAGTTATTCTCGTCGCCGGCGTCAACGGCTCAGGCAAAACCACGAGTATTGCCAAGCTCGCTTATACTTTAAGCCGCAGCGGCGAAAAGGTTATTGTCGCCGCCTGTGATACGTTTCGCGCAGCGGCCGTTGAGCAGCTTACAATCTGGGCAGAGCGAATCGGCGTTGATATTATCAAGCAGCCGTCAGGTTCGGACCCTGCAGCCGTTGCTTTTGACGCCTGTTCCGCGGCGACTGCAAGAGGTGCGCAATATCTCATTCTCGATACGGCAGGCAGACTTCATACCCAGAAAAATCTTATGAAGGAGCTTACGAAAATTCGTGATGTCGTGGCAAAGCAGATACCGACATCGCCGCACGAGGTTCTGCTGGTTCTCGATGCCACGACAGGCCAGAATGCCATCGCACAGGCAAAAATGTTCACCGAGGCCATCAAAGTTACCGGCATATTTCTCGCAAAGCTTGACGGCACGGCGCGCGGCGGAATCGTTATTGCGATTAAGGATCAATTAGATATTCCGGTCAAGTTTGTAGGTCTTGGCGAAAAGCCCCAGGATATTGCCGAGTTCGACCCCGAGACATTTGTCGAAGCATTGTTTGATTAACGGACAAAATCAGGCTTATACAACTCCTTTGTTTGCAAGAGGTTACAATTTAAATGCCCTGTAATATTTGCCTTTTGCCTTTTTATTTGTTATAATGCGCTTAAATCAGGAAAAGGTGTTTTAGAATGGCAAAAATTAGAAGTTTTTATTACACGATTTGGCTTCCGTTTACTTTCAATAAGAAGCGGATTTTGATTCTTGCGATAGCAAGTTATCTCGCATTATGCTGATAACGCGCAGTTGCGCCTGGTGATAATCTCATTTGGGATATTGGAGACGGCCGACCCTCAGAAGTCGGCCAATTTTTTACGCCAGGATTTCTAATTGACAAAACCCCCTCTTTTTCATACCCTTTTAATCTAATCTTTGGAGAAATTATGATTATTGTAACTGGCGGTTCTGGTTTTATAGGTTCGGCTCTAATTGCAGGCCTTAACGCAAAAGGCGTATCAGATATTCTAATTGTCGATATCCTTGGTAAGGATGAGAAGTGGAAGAATCTGCGTAATCTCTCTTTCGCCGATTATCTCGAAGCCGATGATTTTCTCGATATAATTACCGCCGGCCGGTTCGCTTTGCCCGTCGATACGGTATTTCATCTGGGTGCCTGTTCCTCGACAACAGAAACCGACGCCTCATTTCTAATCAGGAACAATTTCGAGTATTCAAAGGCCGTTGCCGCCTTTGCACTCGATAAAAAGGCACGCCTGATTTACGCCTCAAGCGCAGCCACCTACGGCGACGGCGCAAAAGGCTTCAGCGATGATGAATCAAAATTAAGCCAGCTTCAGCCTTTAAATATGTATGGCTGGTCAAAACAGATGTTTGACCTCTGGGTTATCAGTAACGGAATGCTGAAAAAAATTGTCGGCTTAAAATATTTCAACGTCTTTGGCCCGAATGAATATCACAAAGCCGATATGGCCAGCTTCGTCTTAAAAGGTTTCCAGCAGATAAAGCAGACGGGCAAGGTTCGGCTTTTCAAGTCGCATAATCCCGCCTATAAAGATGGCGCTCAGATGAGAGATTTTCTTTATGTAAAAGATGCTGTCGATATGACGCTGTTTTTCCTTGATAACAAAAAGTCCGCCGGCATTTTCAATATCGGCGCAGGCACACCCCGCACCTGGCTCGATTTGGCTAACGCCTTATTTGCCGCGGTGGGCGTTGACCCGAATATAGAGTTTATAGATACCCCGTCTGCGATTCGCGATAAATATCAGTATTTCACACAGGCTGACATCACAAAATTGCGAAAGGCAGGCTGCGACAAGCAGCCGACTACTCTCGAAATTGCTGTTAAAGACTACGTCCAAAACTACCTGCAGACAGACAGTTATTTATCTTCCAATAATATTTAGCCCTGCCCTCCTGTCCGTCCGAAGCCTTGGCGACCTGTCCTCCGTAGTCCGTCTTGGCGGACGAAGGATGGAAGACGGATTGCATCGCGTCGTAGCTCTTAGCGAAGACGGACGCCGTAAAGGATTATGTGCAGAATTATTTAAAATCGGATAATTATCTTTCCGCCGGCAGCATTTAGATTTGCCCCCGACTTGTTCGTCTCAGGCGGGGTTTTATTTTTCAGGTTTTTTCAACAGCCCCAACGGCCCCTATTATTCCTGACCAAGCAAGAGTTTTTTATTCTTGAGGAAGGATTTATTTTACACCTATTAAATTTCTTAGTTCTGCTTTGAGTTCTTTTAATATGTTGGAAAGTGTGCCATTTTTTTGGATAGAGTAATATCCATCTTCCCAAGCTTCAAGTTCTTTGTGTGCCACTTCTTTTCTTTCATTCCCATTGATAGCGTCTTGGTGAAAACGTAAGTATATTGAATATGTTCCTGCGACACTTATTAAAGAGTTTGATAATTTGTTAATTAAATTGCATGTTGAATCGCTTAGATATATTTCATTTGGTCGATAAAATTTCAAGAATTCTACTATCGCATCTCCAAGGGCATCTGCTAATGGTAGTCTTTCGTCAGGTTTCATAGTGCCAACGGGAGAGAAATAAGCCATAGCTTTTTCATTAACCTCGACAATCCTTGAATATAATTCCGCTACAACATATGCCTGCTTTTCGTGAAGTTTAGTAAAACGTATTTTATTTAACTCGTGTTTATTGTTTATTACATCTTTTATAACACCGGCCACATAACCCAAAATAGCACCAATTAGAGTAAAGATAGCATTTCCCATTTCAATCTCCAGATAGTTTAATCGCCATTTCCCATATTAAACGCTTGGCTACGCAACCAAGTCTTTTAATTCAATTCAGCATCACCGCACTGAGGCCGAGCAGTAAAAGAGTGGGTGGGTTCGAGAATTCTATTTGTAAATCAGATTAAAAAGTTTGTTGGCTCTTTCTGCATCTAAAGTTTTGAGGATTTTATACTCCTCCAACGCAGAACCTTTGTTGCCAATTATTAAATAGGTAATACCAAGATTATAGTGTGCCTCGGCAAAATCAGGCTTGATTCTGATGGCCTGCTTATAGGCTTCTATCGCCTCCTGGTAACGGCCGAGTCTGTCGTAGGTAACGCCAAGATTATAGTGTGCCTCTGCTAAATCCGGTTTGATTCTAATTGCCTGTTTTAAGGCTTCTATCGCCTCCTGGTAACGGCCCAAATTTTTGTAGGCAACGCCAAGATTACCGTGAGCCTCGGCATAGTCCGGCTTGATCCTGATAGCTTGTTTATAGGATTCTATCTCATCTTGATAGCGGCCAAGTTCGCCATAGGAAACGCCAAGATTATAATGTGCATCGGCGTAATCCGGCTTGATCCTGATAGCTTGTTTATAGGATTCTATCTCATCTTGGTAGCGGCCAAGTTTGCCGTAGGTAGCGCCAAGACAAAGATACGCCTCGGCAAAATCCGGCTTGATTCTAATGGCCTGCTTATAGGCCTCTATCGCCTCCTGATAACGGCCAAGCTTGTCGTAACAATAACCAGCAAGAATCCACGCACCGGCGTCTTGCGAGTTCTTTTCTGTTGCCTTTCGGAAATAAGTAAGTGCGGCAGACCAGTTTTCCTGCCATAATTCCTTTACACCTTTTTCAAAAAGCGATTGGGCATCGTTCGCATCGACTGTCAGCGAGGCGTATGCTTCAAATATTGGCGTTTTTGATGTTTCTTTGAGGGCAATGATTTTGTCGCTGGGAATCGCAAAATTGAGATTCTGACCTTCTGTTACGATAAGGGTCGCAATGCCTATTACCTCACCTTTGCTATTTATAACCGGACTTCCGCTTGAGCCGTGCGAAATAGGGGCAGTTATTTGAAGTATTTTGCCAAAGGCGGGAATATCCCGGACTGCCGATACGATGCCGGTTGATACGGTTGATTCAAGGCCGAGGGGATTACCTATAACAAAAATGTCCTCACCTTCAGAAGGCACATTTACGCTGAGGTTTAAGAATGTCATATTGGCGTCCGGCAGGTTCACGACAAGTTTGACAATATCGGCTTCGGTGTCTTTGGCAACGATGCCCTGCACCGGATATTCTTTGCCTGTCGAGGTTTTAATAGTTGCTGAATAAGCGCCTTCGATAACGTGATGGTTCGTGATAAGGCTGCCTTTATTATCTATGAAGAATCCGCTTCCCTGACCGATTGGCTTGTTGTCCTTGCCGAAGGTTTCTATAAGAACAACGCTTGGCTTTACCTTTTTAACTAAATCTACGAGTTTCTCGTCAGCATTTGCGATAGTAGAACCAAAAATTATCGCACAAGCCAATACGAGAATTAGTTTTCTCATTTTCTTTGCCTTTAAGAAACCTCGATTTTTATTAGGTAATAATTATAGCCTTAAAACCGGCGGAAAACAAAGAAAAATACGGCGAAGCCGTTCCTATAACTAACGACTATCGACTAAATTTATCCGCCTCAGGCGTGAAACTAACGACTTGCTATGTCCACATAAGCAAAAATGCGCAACAAAAAAGTTGCGCGCTTTGAAAAAATAAAAAAATTTATATCCTTATTTAACAAACACTTACGAATTGCGGACAAAATTTTCTTGATCAAATTTCGACAAAAACGCGCAACTTCTCAGGTAATATGGAGGGACGTGATTAGCCCCCGGACCTGTGCCGGGGGTATTTCGCCGTCGTTGGTACGACGGCGAAACGTCTTGAACGTTGAAGATTGAATGAAAAAATTTTAAATGAGGTCCCTATGGTCAAAATTCCCTTTTACATCCCTATTCCGGATTTTGCTGCTGTATTAGCTTTAACTCCTATATTGCTTTACAGGAAATTCAAATTCGGCTATTCCTTTATGCGCATAAAACTTACGCAAGGCCGGTTTGCGATAGTCGATGCCAAAGACTTTATTCATCTCAAAGATTTCAAATGGTATGCCAAGAAAAGTTTCGAAACTTTCTATGCCGACCGAATATCAGTTGAGAACGGCAGGAGGAGAAATATTTTAATGCATCGCCAGATTATGAATCCTCCCAAAAATAAGTGCATCGACCATGAAAACCATAACGGCCTTGATAACAGACGCTGTAATTTAAGAGAAGCGACAATCGCGGAGAACAACTATAATCGCAAAAAGACAATTAATCGCGGAACTTCAATATATAAGGGCGTAACGTGGGATGAATGTCATAAAAAATGGCGTGCCGCTATCGGCATAAACAGAAGGGTGATTTTTCTCGGTTATTTTGACACCGAGGTAGAAGCGGCAAAGGCTTATGATAAAGCGGCGCAAATATATCATGGCAGGTTTGCTTCGCTTAATTTTCAGATGTCAAATGTTAACGGCCATCAGCCAAAACACGTCCTATAATTATTATTTTCCCGATGTTTATATATTTTTGATTAAACGCCTGCTTTTATTTGACGAAACTATCGCTATGACAATTAATCAAATAGCACAGTCAGTTTTCGGCAGTTTCGCTGATACCGATATTGTTCTTGCGATTCTCAATCACAACGGCAGTTATGTCTCGAACAAGCTGGACATTTTCGAGCGGGTCTTTGCCGACCAGCGGCTGTTGGATGAGCTTTGCAGAAGGGTCGATGACGGCCAGGAGCCGTTATTTTCGCAGATTGACAGCTATTTCATTGCCGCTTCAGGTCTTTCCTGCTGCGGCGCATCGCGACGAGAAGGTATTGGTTATGCTGTAATGCTTTTGCCGGCTGAATCGTTCGGGTCTGTTGACTTTATCGAAATCATACTTGAGCAGTTCTCCACGATAGCAGGCTTAATTGAGGAAAATCAGCAGTTGAGAGAATCCGGCGAAATCGAGAAAACCATTTTCTGCCGTAAGGCATCCCATAGCGGAGAAATGCCCGTTCTTACCAGCGTAAATTAACCCTGCTTATATCTTCCTGTTCCGCCGCCGGCGGACAAGCCTCCCGAAATTAATTGATTTAGAGCTGTTTAGTGCTATAATCTCGCTTTTCGTATAGCTTTTAGGATTTGACAGTGAAATTTCAGGTATTCAGAAAAGGCGAGATAGCCAAAGACTTTATACTTACCGGCGTTACGTTATTCGGCATGGATAGGATACCGTTTCGCAGCACCAAGTTCGTAACTTTTCAGGATGGAATAATAGACTGCAAAGAAAGAAGCGCTTCCGAGCCGGCCGGACTGTCGCTGCTATGGCCTGTTGAGGGTTTTGGCAGCATATCGCTTTGTACGACGCGCCTTCCGGAAAGGGAACAGCCTTATATTTTAAATGTCGAGCTGGCCCGCGCGAAGCTGATGGAAATAACCTTTAAACGCGAGGATTGGTCGATTTTTGACCAGAAGAGCTATCTCGGCGAACAAGCCGAAGAGATTCAATGGCTTTTCATACAGATGCTCGAGAATATCAATGAGCCGGGCAAGGCGTCTGTATTGGCCGATGGTTGTCTTGTAAAGGCCTTGAAATATTCCGAACAGCTTGCCTTGAAATACTCCGAGGTTATTTTTGAGACGAGACTCAAAAGCCGCAGTTTTGCGCGTTCAAGTCTGGGCTGTATAGTTGACCCGAAAAAGCTTGAAAACAAAAATTACCTCAAGGCCGTATTCGAGCTTTTCGCTCATATTTCAATACCTGTCGAATGGTCCAAAATCGAAGCCGTTAAAGGCGAGTATGATTTTACAGAACTGGACAAATGCATTGAAATTCTGGGCAAAAAAAGAATGCTTATTTGCGCAGGGCCGCTGTTATGCTTCGAGGAAAAGTCTTTGCCTGAATGGCTTAGGGGGCAGACCGATTTTGAAATTATCCGCGAGGCCAGTTATGAATTTGTTTCAAAGGTCGTAACCCGATACGCAAAATATGTTCACATCTGGCTTGTGCTGGGCGGCCTGAACGCCTATAACCATTTTGCGTTCACCTTCGAGAAGGTTCTGGAAATTACCAGAACAGCCTGTCTTGCCGCAAGAGAGGCCGACAACAGAAGCCTCAAGATGATTGAAATAGTCTGTCCGTGGGGCGAATATTACGCGCATAATCAGGATACCATACCGCCGCTGGTTTATATTGATATGGTAACGCAGGCGGGCATAAACTACGATGCCCTCGGTGTTCAAATGGTCTTCGGCAAAAATGTGCCGGGAATGCAAGTCCGCGATATGATGCAGATTTCTGCTATGCTTGACCGGTTCGCGCCAATTCCAAAACCTCTGCATATAACTTCCTTCGGCGTGCCGGATACCAACGATGCGGAAGGTCAGGGGCAGCAGCAGGCGGGAATGTGGTATAAACCTTGGGATCAGGCCCAGCAGGCAAAATGGATAGAAGAATTCTGCAAAATCGCGTTCAGCAAAACCTTTGTTAATACCGTAACCTACTCGGCTCTCGCGGATGGAAATGAAAATGTCCTTGCGGGAGGAGGACTGCTGACGGACAAGTTCCAGCCCAAAAAGGCGTTTATGACAATGGTAAAACTGCAGCGTAAAATTCTGCAAAAAGGATGATAGTTATTCGGCCGGCCTATGAATTATTCGAATGATGAAAATAAGCGGCAGATAAGAATTCTTGCGGCGGTTTTTTTCGCGGGCGTTATTTTAAATCTTTGTTTTGCTTTGCCGGCTCTGCGGCATTGTGAAAATACAGTTTTTGCTCAGACCGGAAAAATCAACCCTAATATTGCCTCTGTCAGCGAACTTGCCGAACTGCCGGGCATAGGTCCTGCCAAGGCAAAGGCAATCGTCGAATACCGTCAGGGCAGGGAAAAAGCATTTAAAAATACAGGCGACCTTGATAAAGTTAAAGGCATTGGCGAAAAAACTGCTGAAAAAATAAAACCGTGGCTTAATTTTGAACAGGTAAACGATTAATGGCGGAATGGGATATACATAAACCGCTGGGCGTATGTGCCGGCAGCGGCAGGGCGATAGAGCCGGACGAGGAATTTATCGCTGCTTTGGTGGAAATTACCGGCGGATTCGACACTTCGACGAAGCTCAGTGCAGGCAAGCTCACCGCAGGCGGATTCGAACGCAGGGATTACAGCGCCGAATATTGGATGGCGAACAGACCTGCGGTTTACTGCTACTGGAAAAGCGTAATGCCGAAGGACGATAAGAAGAAGAAAATCTTTGTTGATGACGATATGCTGATGTCGTTTTTTGAAAGACTGGCTGCCGAAACCGATGAGGAAAAAATAAACTTCCGTTTTGTGCTGACGCTCGTCCTGATGCGCAAAAGACTTGTCAAATACGATTCTTCGGAGAAAATCGACGGTAAAGAAATATGGACAGTCAAAATTACCGGCCGGGACGAAAAAGCTCAGGTTGTAAATCCGAATCTTACCGAGGATAAAATTGAGCAGCTGTCCGAACAGTTGAGACAGATACTGCAGGTGGAATTTAATAGCCGTTAGCGGCAGGCCGCATTTTTGTTCGAAAAGTGAAGGATGTTTTTTTGATAAAAACACAAAAAAACGGGATTGACATATCGGCCTTCGTATGTTAGTTAGATAATTAATGCAAATTGATTTTTAGGGGAAGAGCAAGAAGAGCGAGAAGAGGTTGAGAAGTGAAAATACAAGCGTTCAATATTGACAATTTATTGTGGAGGTACTAAAAATGTTAGCTGTAATCGAATGGGGAAATCTTATTGTTGAGCCGGTTCGCCAAATGTTGACCAGGATATTAGCCTATCTTCCTGTCCTGCTTGGCGCGTTGATTATTCTGATAGTAGGCTGGATTGTGGCCAAGGCAATCAAACGATTAGTTGACTGGCTGCTTAAGTTAATACGTTTCGATGCGCTGGCGGATAAGGCGGGCATATCGGAAATTCTCAAGAAGGGCGATTTGAAAACTTCCGCCAGAGAGGTGGTAAGCAGCATAGTTTATTGGCTGATTATGATTATGGTTTTGGTGATGACAGTTGATGCATTAGGTTTGCCCAAGGCTTCCGATGTTCTTACAAGTTTATTTGCTTACGTCCCGAATGTCATAGCGGCCCTGCTTGTTCTGATAGTTGCTATGTTTTTGGCCAGCTTTGTGTCAGGAATAGTTCGCACGGCAGCAGCCAATGCCAATTTGCCTAAGCCGGGGATATTTGCCGGCATAAGCCGATGGGCGATTATAATTTTCGCAGTAACTATTGCACTGGAACAGCTTGGTATTGCACCGCTTCTGGTGTCCGCGACCTTCAATATTATCCTTGGCGGCATTGTCTTTGCTTTGGCTCTTGCGTTCGGATTAGGCGGTAAAGATGCCGCGGCAAAGTATATTGAGGAATTAAGGAAAAAACGCTATTAGAAAGAAAACCGGCTGCCTATAGATTTAGTTGTTAGCCGTTAGTTTTATGAAGTCGGCTTCCATCCTCTGCAGCCCCCTCTGCTTCTTGCCCGCCGCCCCGATTCGCATCGGGAGATGCGGGGGCAGGCCAAACAAGAGAGGGGGACAGGGGGGATTGTCGATAATTGTTTTAATATATATGAAATGAATTTATATACCCTTAAAGTTACAAGTCGGTTAATTTGTGTTAATGAATAAAACATCCCTGCTCCGGCAGGCTATTGGCGGATTATTTTTTTTATTTCTCTGCTCGATTTTTCTGGCCGGCTGCGCGGCTCAGAAGCGAAGCTGTCCGCCATTGGCAACGGCAGACGAGGCAACGGCGGTTTTAAAAGAGTATTCAGCCAATCTAAAACCGCTAAAAGCTACCGGCAACTGCATGCTGAGCTACACGAATGAAAAAGGAGAGAAATTCGCGCAATCGTTTCCGGTAAGAATCTGGTTCCAAACGAGCAGGAAATTCTGCCTTTACGGCGATGTAATGTTCGACCCCAGGGGAGTGTGTTTTGCTGTAACGGGCAATGAATACTGGACTTACGCTAAACCATTCGGGATGTATATCAAAGGCCAAATTAATACAGCAGCCGATGATTATTTTTCCAATCCGCTCGTTTTGGTTGATTTTTTAGAGCCGGTCAGTGCTGACTGTAACAGCCTGTATATGGCGGATTCCGCCGACGCCATCCTACTTCACAAGGTTACGAAGGAACCGGCTATGGCGGACAAGTCTGAAAAAGTCCGCTTGGGGATGCCTTACGGCAGCTGTAATATATTGGTTTGCAGGGACAGCGGCCTCTGCAAGGCTAAGAAAATTTTTATAGACTGCTGCGGGCATTTTGTAAAAAAAGTAGAATATCTGAACTGCTCCGGCAATCTGGTTCTTACTGCCGAACTGGATGAATATAAAACTGTGGCGCAAGCAGGTTTTTCTTTTCCGCACAAGCTGGTTTACAGGCATTTTGACGGACAAAATCGCAGCAACCTTATGCAGATAAAACTTGACTCTGTTAAGTTGTGGCAGGCAAATCCTGAGCAGTTAAAGGCGTTGTTCAGTCCGCCTGACGCAAATAACATCAAAAAGGAGGCAAAATAATGGCGAAAAAAAGTCTCAAGCAAAAACTCACAGAAGGACTTTTATTCCTCGATGGCGCAATGGGCACGCAGTTAATGGCTCGCGGGATTGAATCAGGTAAATGCAATGAGATGCTCAATATCGAATCGCCGCAGATTATATTGGATATTCACCGCTCATATATTCAGGCCGGCAGCGATGCGGTTTATACAAATACGTTCGGCGCAAATGAAATTACACTGGCCCGGCACGGATTAGCCGATAAGGTCGAACAAATAAACGCTGCTGCAGTAAAGATTGCAAAACAGGCGACAGGCAAAGATAAATACGTTATAGGCGATATAGGGCCGAGCGGAGATTTTTTAAAGCCGCTGGGGGCTCTTGAGCCGGATGTCCTTAAAAACGCTTACGCCAGACAGGCAAAAGCCCTTTGTGAGGCCGGTGTGGATGGTTTTATAGTTGAAACATTTATGGCACTTGACGAGGCTAAGGTCGCCGCAGAGGCCGTTAAATCGGTTTGCAGTCTTCCGGTGTTTGTATCACTTGCTTTCGATGCGGTGGGTTCGGCACCCCGACAAAGCTCAGTGCAGGCAGGCTCACCACAGGCTGGCAGCGATTTTAGAACAATGATGGGTGTAAGTGTCGAAACGGTTGTATCTGAATTTTCGGCTCTGGGCGCTAGCGCAATTGGTTTTAACTGCGGCACATTAAAGATGGAACAGTATTTTGCTTTGACAGAGAAGTTCGCTAAATTGTTGTCCGACGTCGCCGTGCCGGCGACAGCTAAACATATCGCGCTTTTAGCAAAACCCAACGGCGGAAAGCCGGAATTGGTTGATGGAAAAGCGGTATATAAACTTTCCGATAAGGATTTCGCCGACTGGCTTGATAAGATTCATAACGCAGGGGCGACACTAATCGGCGGCTGTTGCGGAACTACGCCTGCCCATATAAAGGCAATGACACAAAAACTTAAAAGTTAAAGCTAAAAGCTAAAAATTTAAAAATCAGGTGGCTATCTATGGTTATTCTTGGAGATATTGGGTTGTTGTTATTAATTTTTATTTCTGCAGCAGGGGTAGCACTAAGTTTTGTTATTCATCTTTGTTCGCTCTTTAACATTTATAGTCCTTCAAAAGAAGTAATTACTCTGATTTATATAGGTATTTTAGTTGTAATTTATCCTGCGTGTATTATCTCCTATAAGATGCGGAGCGGAATCAGTACAACTGATTTCAAGAATACCATGTTAGGTGTTTGCCCCCGATGGATGTCAGTTATGACAGGTTTTTTTATTATGTATGCCTTTGCTGGCTTTATTTTTTTTATTTCCAGGAAGTATTTTACCAGCTCAGCCATAGCGAGCAATAATTTTCGTGGTTTTTCAGGGCATTGGATGGCATTATATTCTTTAGCCCTTATATTGTTGTATTCATGCAGGCGTTTGAAAAAGAACGGCATAAATAAGTTTTGAATCAGCCGAATAATATAATAATATTGCGATATTATTACTAAAGTATATTATTAAAAGAATCTTTTTGGTAAGGGGACAAAAAATGAATCCCGCATCTTCTCTGAAATCTCAAATTTCGAAAAGATGCGGGCTTTGCAGAATAGTCGAATAATAATTTAATCAGATTCAAAATAAATTGAATAAGAAAGAAGGTGCGGGATGAAAACGGCAAAAATTGGTTTAATGTGTTTTTTTGTTGTAATGTTGATGGCCTGCGGATGCGCTGTTGAGCCGAAGAAGCCGGAAGACAAGGCGGTATTGTCATCAGATGTGGATAAAGCAATCGCTGTTATGAAGGCAAAGGACAAGAGCATCCAGAAATTCTTTGATAAATCCTACGGATACGCGGTGCTGCCTAAGATTTTTAAGGTTGCTCTTTTGGCGGGCGGAGCTTACGGCAAAGGCGAAGTCTATGAGCAGGGAACAATGGTCGGCTACTGCGATATAACACAGCTAAGCGGCGGACTGTCGGTCGGCGGCGAATTTTTCCGTGAGATAATCTTTTTCAGAGACAAGCAAGATTTGGACAAGTTCAAGACTGACGAATATACGTTTGCCGCACAGGTAACGGGTGTGGCTATTGTCTGGGGTGCGGCCGCGAAAGCGGATTATAAGGACGGCATGGCTGTATTTATTATGACAGAGGCAGGTGTAATGGTTGACGCATCGCTGGGCGGCCAGAAATTCAACTATGCGCCAAAGGTTGCTTTAAAGAAAGTTCAATAATGAACAGAATTTTTATAAGTTGTATCGCGGCGGTTGTTTTTTTGACTACAGCGGTTTATTCCGCTTCTTTGTCGTTAATTAAATCGTAAAGTTCCTGAGATGATTTGGAGTTCTGCAGTTTATTTTTAAAATCCTCGTCAAGCATCAATCTGCTGATTCTCGCAAGTGCCTGAATGTGCGGGCCGGTTCTGTCAATCGGCGAAACGAGAAGCACAATTATGTGTACCGGCTTACCATCAATACTCTGAAAGTCAATACCCTGACGTGAAATGCCGATAGCCATCACAAGGTCCTTGATGCCTTTGCATTTGCCATGAGGTATCGCAATGCCGGAGCCGATGCCGGTGCTTCTTGTGCTCTCTCTGCTCAATACAGCCTGCAGCACATCATTTTTATCCGTGAGCAGTTTGCCGGCGTCGAGAAGATCCACCAGTTCCGTTATTGCCGATTCCTTATCCTTGCCCTCGAGCGGAACTTTTACGCATTGCAATTCAAGTATCTGAGTAAGCACCATATATTAAGCAGCCTTATAAAATGAAAAATTAAAATTTATAAGTCGCTTATTATATCGGCCTTTATTGTTGAAGCAATAACTTTTAATTCCAGATAAAAAATTAGGTATGTTAATCGCACAGGCGGATATTTTGCTATAAACGCTTATATTATAGGATTTTGCAGTATTTAAGCAATCAGCATACAGTCGCCGTAGGAATAGAAACGGTATTTTTGTTCGATTGCATATCTGTAAGCAGCGAGGATT
Organism: Phycisphaerae bacterium; assembly: GCA_026386845.1. Classification (GTDB taxonomy): domain Bacteria; phylum Planctomycetota; class Phycisphaerae; order Sedimentisphaerales; family UBA12454; genus JAPLMW01. The sequence continues at coordinate 54,703 of JAPLMW010000063.1, read as the reverse complement.
TTGTCCAGCCCCGCGAAGGCCGCCACAAGAGCGAGCAGGGTTGATTTGGGCAGATGAAAATTAGTAATGACGCAATCTGTAATTTTAAATTCAAAGCCGGGGGTTATAAAAAGATTTGTTTGTCCGCTTGCGGGTTTTACGCTTCTGCCGATTGCGATAGTTTCAAGGGTTCTGACAGTTGTAGTGCCGACGGCGATAATGCGGCCGCCGGCCTGGATAGTTTTGTTGATAATATCCGCGTTTTCCTTATCGAGCGAAAACCATTCACTGTGGATTTTGTGTTCTTCGAGAGTTTCAGTTTTAACAGGCAGGAAAGTGCCGACGCCCACGTGGAGGGTAAGCTGAGCGATTGAAACACCTTTTGCCCTGATTTGTTCGAGAAGTTTTTCAGTGAAATGGAGGCCTGCGGTCGGAGCGGCGATAGCACCGTTAAGACTTGCATATACCGTCTGATAACGTTCTGAATCAGTTTTATGTTCGGTTTGCGGCGCAGGTCTTTTTATGTAGGGCGGCAGGGGGGCGAAACCGATATCGCCTAAAATTTCTTCGGCGGCAGAGGAACTGTCAGGCTTCAAAAGCCATTGGCCTTCGGAAAGTTTTTTTTCTATATGAGCAGGACAAAAAGGTTTTTTATTCCTGTCGAGCAGATGTAAAGTTTGGCCTTCTTTTATACGTGACGAGTTTTTCAGCAGAACGAGCCATGTATCCGGCGTATTTTGCGAAAGGAAAAGACCTTCGATTTCAGCGCCGCTGGTTTTTTGCGCAAAGAACTTTGCCGGCAGGACTTTTGTGTTATTTATGACGAGACAGTCGCCTTTACGCAGATAGCCGCATATATTACTGAAATTATCGTCTATTACAGCCCCGGCCGAGCGGTTCAGCACGAGCAGTCTGCTGCCGTCCCGTTTTGGCGCGGGCTTTTGAGCAATAAGCTCCGGCGGCAGATGGTAATTAAGCTTTTCGATTTCCATAGTTCTACAGACTCACTATAAAGTATAGATAAATTATCAGACGTTTGGGAAAATGACAAAAAAAAATTATTTGTTTTCTTTGCGGCAGCGGGCATTTTTTTTATAAACATTTTTCTCAAAGGCAGTTGCCGGCCATTAAATCCGATAAAAGGTGACAAAGGTATTTCAGGGAAAAAGGCAAACGGACATGGAAAGAAACCTTGAAAAGCTGGCAAGTCATATAGCATCGCTCGGCAGGAGCGAGGTAGAAAGAGGAATCAGAAATTTCAAAGGCACATTCAGGCTCGATTTCACAGACGATTACCTCAGGGGGCTGACGGTTGAGCGTCTCAGACATATCCTCTTTGCCGCAATGGCAAATAAATTAGAAAAAACCGATTAGTGCAGCATAAAAAGAACACGCCTTATTTTCTGGACAAAGGGATTTTGTGTTATTAAACTGAACTTATGAAACAGTCTTTTGAGGATTTACGAAACGGCGTAGTTCTTGCCGAGTTGGGCGGATATGGCAACGGAGACTTCTGCGCTCGATACGGCAAGGGCGCTGTGATAGTCATAATGGGCACTTATATAGTCGATTCCGCCGAGAATATTTACTATCCGCCGGAGTTTATTTTCAAGCCCGGAAAGAAAAATTATCAGGCATATCTTAACGAACATATCGAAAAAGCAAAACAAAGCGGGGCAAAGGTCGCGGTAAGCGTTATAGGCTCTGAAATCAGGAGTGTGGCGGATTTTCTCGCTGCCGCCGAGGAGGCAGGCGCGGATTTTGTTTCTCTTTGTGTGCACTCGGCTATGGAATTTTTCACAAAACAGAGCCTTGGCTACAAACTCTGTATGCCGGAAAACAGGGATAACCTTAAAAAATGGGTAAGCGAAATTTTGTCGGCAACAACGAAGCCTTTAATACTCAAGCCCGGCTCCGTATGGCATGATTATATAATTGAAAGCGTCCAAATTGCCGCCCAGCTCGGTGTTCCGATTATACACGCCAATCTCGGTCTTGCCTTCGAGCCGCAGGGGCTTGAAACTGTCAGGAAACTGTCGCAGATATTTGATTTTGTAATCGCAGGCGGCGGAATCACCGGCCTCGACGGCGCAAAGGAAGTATTGGCTGCCGGTGCAGGAGCGGTATCGGTTGCAAAAGCCGCGATTCAGGACCAGGGTTTTATCAAGCGATTAGCGGGAGAATTGAAAGAGTAATTCCGCCTGCGAATTTTCTTGCGTAAAATTTCCGGCCCGCTAAAATTACGCCTATTATGAACCATCAGACAATAGCAATATCTCTTTTTATTATAGCGTATATCCTTTTTATCTTTCTTCCGGCAAAAAGGACGGCTATAGGTGTTATAGCGAGTCTGCTGATAATCGTCAGCGGAGTTATGACACTCAAACAGACTCTTTTTGCCATAAACTGGAACGTGATGGGTATATTTACCGGCACACTGATAGTCGCGGATATATTTATGGAAAGCAGGGTGCCTGCATGGCTGGCGGAGGTTATCGTCAACCGGACGAAAAGCGCTTCGTGGGCGATACTTTTAGTTTGTATATTTACAGGTTTCATATCCTCATTTGTTGAGAATGTCGCGACGGTGATGATTATGGCGCCTATCGCGCTGGCAATTGCGAAAAAACTCAACTTCAGTCCCGTTAAGGTAATTATCGGCGTTGCGATTTCGAGCAACCTGCAGGGCACGGCTACGATGATTGGCGACTCACCCAGTATGCTGCTTGCGGGCTTTGCGAAAATGAATTTCTGGGATTTCTTCTTTTATAAAGGCAAGCCGAGCATATTTTTCGCTGTTGAAATTGGCGCCGTATTCGCATTTGTGGTCCTTTACCTGTTTTTCAGAAAACATACCCAAAAACACCCTCCCGTATCGCAGGAAAAAGTCAAATCCTGGACGCCGACGATATTACTGGTCTGTATGGTATTGTCTCTTGCGATGGCTTCTTTTCTGAGATTCGGTTCTTCCTGGCGTGCCGGCGCGATTTGCATAAGTTTCGGCGTAGTTTCGATAATCTACAACAAGCTGGCCAACGGCAGTTCAATTCGCCAGACATTCAAAACTTTCGACTGGAACACAGCGTTTTTCCTTATGGGTATATTTATACTGGTGGGCAGTCTGACGGTTACCGGCTGGATAGAAATTGCCGCCGAGAATCTTGCGAGGGTTGTCGGAAATAATATCTTTTTTGGTTATACACTTATAGTTTTTGTATCCGTGGCGTTAAGCGCCTTTATTGATAACATTCCTTTTCTTGCAGCAATGCTGCCTGTTACTATTTCGCTTTCAACAAAACTCGGCGTTGACCCATCGCTGTTTTTGTTCGGCTTGCTGATAGGAGCAAGTCTTGGCGGCAATATCACGCCGATAGGTGCCTCGGCCAATGTTGTCGGCTGCGGGATGCTCAAGAAAGAGGGCTATCAGGTGAAGTTCGGGGATTTTGTAAAAATAGGACTGCCGTTTACGCTTGCCGCGGTAAGTGCAGCTTATATATTCCTCTGGTTTGTATGGGGCCCGGCGGCGTCAAAATAGTAGTAAGTTGAACAGGTGAATATTTAAAAAGCATAATTCCGCCGAAGGCGGTTCATCAATTCGAAATTGTCATAGTGCCTTTACGGCTGTTTTTTGTATTCTGAATTTTTTTACGGATTAGTCTTTGTCGGTGTCAGAATATCCGGCGAAAGTATTCCGCCCGAGATAATCATTTTGAAAGCGTCTTCAATACTGATGTTTGTTTGTGTGACCTCGTTAATTGGAAAAATTTCAAAAAAACCTGTCGTAGGGTTTGGCGTGGTCGGTATAAAGACTTTGCAGTATTTTTCTCCGGTCGAATATTGAATATAGCCCGTAAAAAAGCCGACAGCCTTTACGCCTGTGCGTGGAAAGTCAACGAGTACCACCGATTTGAAGGCGGCTTTGTCGGGAAGCGAAATGGCGCTCATTACCTGCTTTGTTGCGGTATATATAGTTCCTACGAATGGAATTTTTGAGACCAGCAGCTCGCCGACCGCGATAAGTTTTTTGCCCAATACATAATGTCCGATGACGCCCACCAGATATACGATCGCAAGCAGTGTCAGAATCGACAAAACAGACACGGCAAAGCTCACATAATGTTGGGGTTCGGTCAATATAGCCGGATTGTTCAGCAGCAGCGAGGCAGCTTTCAGGAATGTCGGTCGCAGAATACCCGCCATCCAGCCAAACAGCCACTGCATTACCAGAAGGGTAACCCCAAACGGCATAATCAGCAGTACCCCCGCAAAAATATGGTTGCGGAGATTATTTTTTATTTTCTTCCAGAATCCGATTTTGTGAGTGGTCATAAACAACCTGCCTTTCTGCAGCCATTTTAAAGCTTAAGCGAGTTTTTGCAAGCGGATAAAATAGCCTCTTGTTTCGACGTTTAGATGCCGCATAGCAGGGTGGTCTTTGTGTGTCTAAATAAAATTTGGATATTTTTGTGGCGACTTTAGCGCAATAAAAAAGGCTCAGGTTAGCCTGAGCCTTACTGAAGCAAAACCCTTCGTAATTAATATAGAACTATTGGGTTATAAAGTAAATATTTCGCTTCAGCGAAACCAAAACCTTATATAAGAAAAAAAGAGCATTAATACATTATCTATTATACCACCAAGTCCACTTTTTGCAAGGGGTTTTTCAGAGATTTTTAAAAAATTTTAAGTGCTTTATCCTAAAGAACTTAGGTGATATATTACAGTAAAAGCCGGTATTTTATAGAATTTATAAAGCGGATATATTTTTATTTTATTTAATTTATCTGCGGTTAGAATACTGTGTAATATTATGAAACGTGCTGAGGTTGTAAAGCTAATAATATGCTGCAGCGTACCATTGGCTATTGGTTTCGCAGGCTCGTTTTTTACTGCAAACTCAATGGACTGGTATCAAACACTTGCCAAGCCTGCCTTTAATCCGCCGGGCTGGGTATTTGCGCCGGTCTGGACAGTGCTTTATCTGCTGATGGGAATATCCGCCTTTTTAGTGTGGCGAAAAGAACCAGCGAATGCGGCAGTAAAAGTTGCATTGTCCTGCTTTATTCTTCAATTAGTATTTAACGCACTTTGGACGCCGATTTTTTTCGGTGCAAAACAGCCGTTGATTGCGTTTGGAGATATTGTTCTGCTGTGGCTGGCGATAGCCGCAACCATTATCTGCTTTCATAGGATAAATAAGTTATCTGCGATTCTGCTTATTCCATATATAATATGGGTCAGCTTCGCAGCTGTTCTAAACGCCGCGATATGTATGTTTAATTAATAAGTTTATTTTCACAGGAGAGAATATGCTCAGCAAACTGTTCAGTGTAACACTCGAAGGAATAGAAGGAATAATCTGCGAAGTCGAAGTGCATATAAAACGCAGCGGGTTTGAAAAATCGCTTATTGTCGGTCTGCCGGATACTGCTGTAAAAGAAAGCATCGAACGTGTTCAATCGGCGATAACAAATTCGGGCTACAATTACCCGAAGACAAAAAGCGTAATCAATCTTGCGCCTGCCGATGTCAAAAAGGCCGGGCCTGCGTTCGATTTGCCGATAGCTTTAGGAATCCTGCTCGGTTCTAAAGCGGTTCAGAGCGATTGTGTTAAGGATTTTGTCATCGTCGGCGAACTTGCGCTGGACGGTCGTGTAAGACCTGTCAACGGCGTTTTGAGTATGGCAATGGCGGCGGCGGAAAAAGGTTTTAAGCAAATGATTGTGCCGCTGGAAAATGTCCGCGAAGCTGCCGTTGTAGAGGATTTGGAAGTTTTCGGAGTCAGCTCGCTCTCGCAGGCAGCGGTTTTTCTGGCAGGGCAATTGGTTCTGGAGGCTTCTTATGTCGATATTGAACAATTATTCGAGCACGCGGCTGTTTACGATGTTGATTTTGCGGATGTCAAAGGGCAGGAGTCAGTCAAACGTGCTTTGACGATTGCCGCGGCAGGCGGGCATAATATTTTGATGATAGGCCCGCCGGGAGCGGGAAAAACAATGCTGGCTCAGCGATTGGCAACCATTTTGCCGACACTGACATTGACTGAATCATTGGAAACGACGCGGGTTTATTCATCTGTCGGCCTGCTCGATAACAAGGCGTTAATGGCGACAAGACCTGTAAGAATGCCTCATCATACGGCGACAGGAGCGGCACTTGTCGGCGGCGGAACAAATCCGCGATGTGGAGAATTGTCGCTTGCGCATAACGGAATATTGTTTTTAGATGAATTTGCCGAGTTTCCGCGGCACGTTCTTGAGATGATTCGCCAGCCATTGGAGGATAAAAAGGTTACAGTTTCACGAGCGAAAGGCTCGATTACATTCCCGGCAAATTTTATGCTCGTTGCTGCGACGAATCCCTGTCCCTGCGGCTATTTCGGCTCGTACCAGAAGCGATGCAAATGTACGCCGAACCAGATTGAACGATATATGGCTCGGATTTCCGGCCCTATGCTGGACAGGATTGATATTCATATTGATGTGCCAAGCGTAACCTTCAGCAAACTACGCTCGAAACAGGATTCTAATGATTCAGCGGCAATACGAGAGGAAGTCATAGCCGCCAGAGAAATCCAGAGACAGAGATTCGGCGAAAAGAAGACCACCACAAATGCCACGATGACGCACAGGCAGGTAGGCAAATTCTGCGATTTGAATGAGTCTGCGGAAATGGTTTTGAAAAACGCTATGACGGAATTTGGCTTGTCCGCAAGGGCACATGATAAAATCTGCAAAGTTGCAAGAACGATTGCCGATTTGGAGAATAAAGAGAATATAAACGCAGAACATATCGCAGAAGGAGTAAGTTACAGGAGATTAGACAGGGCGCTATAAATTATCATTTGCTGAAACGAGATAGGTCCTTCATAACCCGGACCAGGTCCGGCTGGTGTGCCTTATAGAAAGTGGTTCTATCGGTTATTTCGACATTTGTTTTCGTTGTAACTGTATTCAAGCCGAGAATAGTCGTGGGGAATATGGCTTTATGCTCATTATCAACGTAAGCTATCGTATCCCAATCACTAATCACGGTAAATTGATGTTTTTCAGTGCCGAGCAGGTCGATTCCCTCTGAATAATCCTGCGGCGGATTTGTAACGCCTAATAATTTGCATATAGTTGCCGGAATATCGAGATGGCTTGTTATGCTGTCCACCCGATGCGGTTTAACGCCCGGCGCCCAAAGAACCATTGGAACAAGCGTTTGCACATCGCTGTAATTGGAGTTGTGCCCCCATCGGCCGTGCTCCATAAACTCTTCGCCATGGTCTCCGGTGAGTATAACAATCGTGGAATCAAGCAGTGAATTTTCCTCGAGATATTTCAATATCCGCTCGAACTGACTATCGAGGTGATTGCAGGAGTTGATATACCGATTCTTTATCAGAGAGATATCTTTTTTCAGGTCAACAGTGGCGTAATTAAACTCCTCAAGCCAGGGGGTCCGTATTTCATTTTCGGGCGGGAAATGATAAGGGGCATGCGGCGACTCAAAAAACATAAAAGTCATAAAGGATCGCGACTTGTCGCGGTTTTTGAAAAAATCGAGCATAAGACCGACATTTTGCCTGTCCAGTTTCCATTCCAGCATACCCGACTCAAGCTCTCTCGAATCATGCAGCTGGTTTTGCGGCAATCGCGCAAAAACAGTTTTATCAAACTCAGGATAAGAAAATTTCGCGCTGCTGAACACATCAATCTGGTAGTTATTATCAATCAGCAAATCCATCAGCACAGGCCCCCTGTGCTCCTCAAGAAATTTAAACCAGTAATTCCCATACAGGCCGTAGAATGCTGAAAATATAGCCATTCGTGTGCCGTTGCCCCCGCTGTAATGCTGATTGAAACGGACCGCTTTTTGCGAGAATGCCCACGTTTTCGGCATTATTTGAGGGTCAAGCATGTCGGCACGAAGAGATTCGGCCATAAGAATAACTATATTGTAATTATTATGGTCGGCCTGCTGATTAATCGGATTCAGAGGATATTTCAGGTTAATTTCCCTGAATTTTATAGCGAAGGATGATTCTTGCGGCTGCTTCAGTCCAAGAGATTTAGCGAACCTGCGGAACGTAACCGGCATATAAAATGGAAATGCCCGCGATACCGTAAGAATCGGTCTGTAGTTATAGAAGGAACCGAAACCATAGACTAAACTTTGTAAACCAGCCATTGCCAATAGTGTAATCAGGGCTATAGCAAGTTTGCGGCGGGTCAGGAAATTGGCGCAGAAGTTTTTTACTTTTGGAACCATCATCAACAGTAATAAAATTGCCGCCTGCGCGACAAAGAAAACCAGCACTATCACGATGAAACTTCGCACAGTTGACTGGCTGCTGCCCATTGACTCAACGCCGCCTTTTGTAAAGATAAGATTCCAGACAAAGCTGTTGAAATGGAACCCGAACATCCTAAATATAAAACTGTCCATATAAATCAGCAGTTGAAGTGCGGTTAAAGCTATAACTGCCAGGCTGCCGAGAAAATAAGGAGATTTCAAAAACACAGGTGAACGTTTATAATTGAGAATCTTTCGCAAAAGTCCTAAAACAATCGCAAATGGAAGGAGATATAGAAAACAATAAGTAAAATAAACAACTCCTGCAAAAAAATATGTTGTAAAATTAATATAATTAATCTGGCCAAGAAATACGGAGGCATTAATCAAAAGCAATAAATATGACAGTGCAAAATATTGTGACAAAAATGACGAAGTATTCGAACCGGGTTTCATAATTGTGGAATATATTAACATCTTGATGACATTAAACAAACAGTTTTTGAAAAAAATTTTGCCAGACTGGATATTATTTAAAACCGGCGGGGTCCTGGTGGTAAAAACGTTTCAGTTCGTTGTATAAATCGGGATGGATTTGCTTCAGTTCCTGAGGTTTTTCAAAAAAGAATTCGGTGGCGACGGCGAAAAACTCAGCGGGGTCGGTCGCGCCGTATTTGTCCAAAAAAGCAGGGCGATTCTGTTGAGCCGCCTCCCTGAGTCTTTGGTAATCTTTCTGCAATACGCGGGCCCAGGTAATATAACTGGAAGTGCTTTTAAGAACGCCGGATCTGTCGCCTTTGCCGCCTGAACTGTCGATTTGGTGCGCAAATTCGTGAAACACAACATTCTGCCCGTCGTGAATGTCGGCACAGCCGTGTTTGACATTATCCCACGAAAGAACAACCGAACCAGTTCGCCAGGACTCTCCGCTGAGGACCTGCGGACCTTCGGCCACTACGCCATCGGCCAAATGCTGCGCCCGATGAACTATAAAAGCGTGAGGATAAACAAGTATTGAAGAGAGGCCGGGGTAATAATCGGTTTTCCGGTGAAGAAGAAGCATACAGGCCTGGGCGGCGATGACAATTTTTATTTCGTCGGTTATCTCGAGTCCGCCGCAGCCTTCAAACCGCTTTTCAGCGATGAAGATGAGAATATGCTTTTGCAGCTCAGCTTTGTCTTCGGCAGGCAGGCGGTTATAAAGCAGCACATTCTTTTCGATGATTTGCAGCCATCGGTCTGGAAACTGCCGAGCGGCAATCCGGTTTCGCCGCCATTTCCTAAGCCAGAACATAGTTCACCATTTCTTAAAGATTATAAAAACGGCAAAGATTATCAACAAAAATCCTATCGCATAATTCCATTTCATTGGCTCACGTAGATAAAGAAGCGAAAAAACGGAAAAAACAACAAGCGTTATTACTTCCTGAATCGTCTTTAATTGCGCAGCGGTAAACTGATAATGGCCGATTCTGTTGGCAGGCACCTGAAAACAATATTCCGCAAACGCTATCAGCCAGCTTATGAGAATTACCCATACGAGCGGTTTATCCTTAAACTTCAAATGGCCGTACCACGCAAATGTCATAAAAATATTGGAAATCGTCAGGAGGATAATTGTTTTCATGGATTTTACTCCGGAGATAAAGAATTATTACAATATGAGGAAGAAGAAGTTTTTTATCATAGGTTTCCGCTGCCGGCAAAATCAGAATGGCTGCTTTTATCCCGCTGATAAATTGAGTTTTTTTCTCTTTTGAATTTAAGACCTCTGCCTGTTCGAATCTGGTCTTCTTCGGTTAAGAAGTCAATATGCTGCAGCAGTGCCCAGGCAGTATTTTCCCAGCACATTTGATAACCTCTCTGGTGCGCCTGTTTTTCCATAAGCAGTCTTTTTTGCTGATTGAAAACAAGATAATCGAGAGCCTCGGCAATCTGTTCGACGCTGGGCTCGCCGGGGTCTATCAGGATTCCTCTTGCGTGCCTGCCCATAACAAGACCGGGCGGACACTTCTGGTTTGAATGAATAAGCTCAAGCGCATAACGAAACTTCGTCGCTATCGCGACTCTGCCGGAACCTAAAGTATCAGCCAGAATACCGCTGGAAATCTGCTGCATATTAAGATACGGCAGAATCGCGACATTAGCTGCGCCGTAAAGTTCAAGAAGCATTTTTTCTTCGATGAAAGCATCAAGGAAGACCACATCGAACTTATTGAATTCGACATCCTGCAATGAAGTTACTTTACACCACCTGATTTTCGCTTCCTTGAGCGACTGGTTCAGCATTTTCTGAAATTCCTGATAGGCTTGGCCGTTGCCGGATTTGACAAACTCAGGATGGTATTGGCCGGCAATCAGGTAAATAATTGAATTCCGCTGGGAGGCAGTGCAGGATTCGGCGAGAAATCTTCCAAAACCTCTTATGCTGAACTGTATCCCCTTGTCCGGCGAAAGCAAACCTATGGTTGCTACAAGGAAATGGTCTTTGAGGCCGAATTTTTCTTTTATCGAAAGACGGTCGAAATGAGAAGGATGATGCATCCGGATGCCGTGGTCGATGTGTTTTATCCTGTCCCGCTCAATTTCGTAAAGGGGCGATGTGAGAATCTGAATTGCGCTTTCGGTTGTAACAATAATGCCCTGACTGTAACGGGCAAGGTCCTGTATCGCTTGTTTTTGGTGCTGGTCGGGATTGTCCAAAACGGTGTGGAGATAGACAAGTGTTGTCAATCCTTTTTCTGAAAAAGCCTTTGCCATATTGACGTAATTTATGCCTTCGCCGTCTTTGCCGGAGTCATCGGGGTCCAGGCCGTATTCGTGCTGAAGAAGCACAACTGTTTTATTTTTGCTTTCGCCGGCACGGACGATAATATTCTTTGTCGCGGATTGCCACGATTGCGGATTGTACTGTTCTATAATCAAATCGACCGGTATATGATAAGGCAGATTATCTTTGTCAATCGCAGCAATCCTGATATAACCTATTTCGCCGGTGAAATGCTCAAGGGAATTCGCGAGATCTCTGCTGAATGTTCCGATACCGCACCTTCGCGGCGGATACGTGCTGACTATTCTGATATTATATGGCATGATTTACCCCCATACCAATGTAACAAATTTTGAACTCTGTTTTTTTTAATAAAAATATCGTTTCCATTTTTTTACCTCATAAGTTTTCCTCACACCAGGACATTGGTGTGGGGGTGCATCCTTCTTATTTCATCAAAGAACCGGGTTTTCTTTTGTTCGACACAACAGACGGCGTAAAGATACATTGCCGCCGACCAGCTTTGCCAGTCTTCACCGCAGGGTTTGCCGTCCTGCGCCCTGTGCCATTCGTTAAAGCCAAAATCTACAGCGGCTGCTCTGCTTCGCTGTATTAAATGCGTAAGAGCGATTAACTTTTCCTCAGCGAGTCTGTATCTGCCGGCTGCGACAAGAGCGGCAATGTAAAAGCCGCAGATGAACGGCCAGATTCCGCCGTTATGATATTCGCCCGGCTGATTGTATTTTGCATAACGGCTCATCCAGTCCGGCTCGCCCGGCCTCATATAAGGAAACAGGCACGGCGGCAAATTGACCGCGAGGTCTTCGTTAGCCCTCAAATTTTTGCACTCTGTTTCTATCCACGTAACAATTTCTTTGGCACGACTTTTCGATGCTATACCTGTCAAAATTGCCAGGCTGTTTCCCAGCAGGTCGAATCGTTCGCTTTTATAAACCTTGTATGACCATAGTGCGTAATAAGGTTTGTATTTGAGAACAAGACCTTCGTGAACGTGCCGCTGCTGACGCTCGCCGACAATCGCAAATCTGTCCATTGCTTCCTGAAGGTCGTTTGCCTTTTCATTCAGACCAAAGAGCCGCAAATAAGTATAAACAATCGTATTGATGAAAAGCCCATAACCTATAACCCACTGCTCATCTCGCCAGTCGCTCGTCGGAAGCTGCGCAACCATTATGCGGTCGGAGGGACTCTGGTATTCCATCCATTGCAGCGATTTCGCAACGGCTTCCTTGAGAAAATTATTTTCACCGGTTGCCTTGCGGTATAAACCAACCGCCATAAGAAACAGAGGAGTAGCGTCGCTTGAGCCGCGGTCCTCTTTGTCGTTAACCAGCGACGGCATGTGGCCCAGGCGCGTTTGATTTTTCGCAAGCGTTTCAAGAACGCGTCTGAGGGTCTTTAAAAGTTTTTCTTCTCCCGATGCCAGAACACCCAGCGAAGAAATCATCAAATCGCGTGTATAAGGCTCCGGATAACCCCAGCCGGCGGTTCGCGGCAGACCGCGATAAGGGCCGTGATTATTGTGCAGCAAAACTTTTAGTGCCGCTTCTTTGGCCAGAGCTATCAATTTTTCATCTGTTCTTTCCATTAATTAATTCCGAACCTTTCGGAGATTATCTTCACAAATTTTTTGGCAACAACTCTATAATCAAAATTCTCAACGATTCTTTTTCGCCCCGCTTCGCCCATCTTTTTGCATAAGTCAGGATTGTTCATAAGCTCCAGCAGATATTTCGCAATGTCGCCGACGCTGGCACGGTAGTCAACGACCCGCGGCTGGTCGAATACAATCTTTGTATTTGGCTCATAGCCGGACTCGCGGCCGAGAATAGTTTCCTTAAGAACGATTTTCTGCCCGATTTCAGCCAGATATGCGGTCTGACCATGAATCATTGTATCGAGCAGACCCATAGCTTTTATGCCTATGACAGGTTTTCCGCAGGCATTAGCCTCGACCTGAATCATTCCGAAACCTTCCAGTCGGCTCGGCGCAGCGTAAATATCGCAGGATGCCATTAAATACGGCATAAAATTTCTCGAAATCTTGTTGGTGGTATAAACAATTTTATCCCTGATGCCCAGACTTTCGGCAAGCTGAAAATCCAGCAGATTCTGCTGCTCGGTTCTCGGCTGAGGCCAGACCTTACAGACATATTTCCAGGCTGGGACTTTTTTGTTTATAGTCGCAAGGGCCTGCATAACTTCCTGTGCACCTTTAGATGCGGCATCACCGCCGACGGTGAGTATCATAATTTCATTGTCGGCCACGCCGAGCGAATGGCGGATACAGGCGACTTTAGGGTCGTTTTTGCCGCGGGGACAAAATGAATCCGTATCGCAGCCGACAGGCAGAACCTCGATATTTTTGCCGCTTAAACCATCGCGGACATAAACCTGCTTGACCCATTCGGAAGTTACAAGTATCAAAGGCAAATCTTCGAGGACTTTCTTATAATTGGCTAAGAAACCATCGGCGACAAGCCAGGGAACGGCTATTATACCGTGTTTCTGCGAATGGATAACAAGGTCGGGAGTATGACCCCAATAACCTATGCCTATGGTGATATCCGGCTTGAACCAGTTATAATACCATTCTTTTTCCTGTGCCGATTCGGAATTTACCGGCCAGGCGTTAACGCCTATTTCTCTCAGAGCCTTGTAAAGCAAATCGCCCTGAGTTGCCAGCCCGCCCGGCGAAGGCGGATAGTCGTAGAGAACAAGAACTTTCATATAATAGTATCCTTTGGTGTTTTTATAAGCCTAAACGCCTCGACATTCGAGACAGCTTTTGCCTCGAAACTGTCGGGCGAAAAACCATAACTGTTAATTATAATATCTTTTTTTCTTTGATAAATATTTTTTGGCAAATCAACCACAATATCCGCATCTTTTTGCGGCCGAGGCAGATATTTTTTCCCGCGGCTCGACTGAGCTCGCCGAAGTCCGTCTTCGTAGGCAAAAAGCAAAAGACGTTTTGCTTTTAATTCACCCTGTTTCCAGAGGCTCAAAACCGCCAGTGATGTTTCTTCGTGTCGAAGATGCCGAGTATATTCGCCTTTAGGATTGTGGGTAAGGATTATATCAAAACTCTTTTCGGACAGCGCACTTAAAATAGTTTTTTGTATATCTGTTTGTTTCAGAGGTTTCTGGTCCGGGCCGTCGTCGAGGTCTGTCATAGAGCCTTTGGCCCCGAATTGGTCTATTACCCTGAAAAACTTTGGCGCCCTGTCAGGGTCGGACTTTCGGCAAAGGCTTAGAATGGTCCAGCCGATTTGGGGGTTTAGCAATATAGTCCCACCCGCCCAAAGGGTCTCATCATCCGGATGAGCAACGATTACGGCGGCGGTTTTTATATCAGCCAAGACACTTTCTATTGCGACTTTTGGCATAACTTCTTTTACTTAAAAGAGTTATATAAAAAATATCAGCGTTTTTTCGCTATCAATTGTTGATTGTATTGCATCTCATAAAATAGAGTTTAAAAGTTAAAAAACAAGGTTTTTGTTTTATAAGTGAGTCCCAAATCGTTTTTCAGGTTAATCGGCTATAACTATATGCCGATATTTGATATGGGTTAAACTCAATATTTTTGGAGAGTTGAAAAATGGGAATTCAGGACTGGTCGGACAATTGTTTGCTTGTAACGATAGCGCCGGAACCCGATTTGAACGATGAGCTAAAGACCGTAACGGAAATCATTCAACAGCGGGACAATTGCAGCGTGGTTATCGATTTTTCCGATGCTGAGCTTGTAACAAGTTCAAGTCTTGCTCAGCTGCTGCGGCTTCAGAAGATTCTCGATGACCACAATCAGCACCTGATTTTTTGTGGTGCATGTTCAAGGACAAAAGGCATCTTCGAGGTTACCGGTTTAAACAAGGTCTTTGAGTTTGTCGAGGACAAATTCACGGCTTTGGCCGGGATGCAGCTTACCAAATAAAGCTTTTTAACGCAAAGAGTTGACATTTTAAATATAAAGTGTTAACATAATAGCGATATTTTTTAATAATTAACCATAGATTTTGCGGATTCACAGATGTCTGTTGTTATCTGTGTAATCCCTGTAATCTGCGGTTCATAACTCAAAGGAATCATTATGAAAGCGGATGAATTCGCAGAGCAGTTCGAAAAGGTGCTTCAATATCATTTTACTAACCGCTCGCTCCTGAAAAAATCGCTCACTCATTCATCATCAGCACAGAAACTCGAAAGCAATGAAAGACTCGAATTCCTCGGCGATTCAATCCTCGGATTAATTATCTGTCAGGCACTGTATGAAAAATTTCCGGGTTATCTCGAAGGCGACCTTACAAAAATCAAAAGCAGGCTCGTCTCACGAAAAACCTGTTCGCTTATCGCCGGCCAGCTCAATCTCGAATCTATGCTGAGTTTAGGGCCGGGTATGCAGAAAAGCAGGGCGCTGAAGGGTTCTATCGCTGCTGCGACGCTGGAGGCGGTAATAGCGGCGATATTTATCGACGGCGGATTTGAGGCGGCAAGGGAGTTTATTCTCAGGCTCTTCGCCCCGTTGATTGACCAGGCCGATGCCGCCGAGCATCAGGAAAACTACAAATCACTTCTTCAGCAGTACGCCCAGCAGAATTTAAATCACTCGGTAAGCTATGAAATCCTCGACGAAAAGGGACCTGACCATAATAAATGCTTCGAAAGCTCGGTTATTATTGATAAAAAAAGGTATCCCAGCGCATGGGGCAATACAAAAAAAGAAGCTCAGCAAATGGCCGCTTACAACGCACTTATAGAACTGGGAGTCATCGGCGAGAAAAAAGACTAAATCAGCTTTTTTACTTCCTTTTAATCAGTGTAGTCAGCGATTCTATTATAACCATCAATTAATTTCCGCTGCAAGTGCCGTACAGTTGGCACTATCCGGACATTTATCTAAAAAACTCACTCAATAATGCTGATAAAATAAGTAAGCAAGTTGAAGACTTCGCCGAGGATAGGGGATTTGGGGAACTCAAAACCTTATTCTACAACTCTTTTTCTGTAAAGTTTTGCTTCCAGAGCCTTTACGTAGGCGGTCCAGTTTGCCTCGCCCGGCTCGTTTTCAATCTTATCTGTAACCTGATTGATTTTGGCGTCGATATTGTCGAGCAGGCTGACCAGATAGGCTTCAGCGGTCATCGGAAGGCGAGGTGAGCCGAACTCATATTGGCCGTGATGCGAAACTATTATGTGCATAATACTGTCGAGAATCTGTTTGTCAGTTTCGATACCTGCCTGTTTTAAAATCGCTGCTTTATCGTTGACCATAAATGTAGTCTGAACAATATGGCCGAGCAATTGGCCGCTGTCGGTATAGCTGAAAGCCATATCGTAGGAAAGCTCATCGGTCTTGCCCATATCATGCAGAAATATTCCCGCAAGGACGAGGTCGCTCTGAAGCTGGGGATAGTAAGGCATCACAGCCTTTGCCACATTCATCATATTATGCGTATGCTCAAGAAGACCGCCGATATAGCTGTGATGGTTCTGTGTTGCCGCCGGCGCCGTGCAGAATTTCTTCATCAGGTCCTTATCCTTGAGAAATTCGTCAACAAGAGCTTTTACAAACGGGTTTTTTATAACGGCCAGAATTTTTGTTATCTCTTCGAACATCTGCCGGATATCTTTCTGTGTTCTCGGCAGATAATCGTCAACTTTTATTTTTTCAGGCGGAACAGCCATTAACTGGTCGGCGACAATCTGCAGCGTGTTCTGATACAGCTCGCTTCTGCCTTTTATATGAACAAATCCTTCCTTTGGCAGCGAATTAAAAAGCTCCTCTGTCGCCTGCCAGACTCTGCAGTTTAGTCTGCCGGTCTTGTCGCTTACAAACATAGCGATATACAAATCGCCGCGGGTTGTGCTTCGCAGTATGGGCTGGCTTATCAGGTAAATATCATTTATTTGCTGGCCCGGCTGAATCTGATTTATAAAAATATGCGCCATAAAAACTCCAAAAAACTTGTCCTGAGCCTGTCGAAGGAACAAACGCTTACTATAGCCGGGATAGTCGGGTATGGCAAGAAAAAGATATGAAGCCGGTTTATTGCGTTGGTTATTCGCCGGCGATTGGGATGCGTGATCTGATTTTGGTTATCTGCTCGTTAAGGTCTTTAAGTGTCTCGTTATTGTACTGCTGCATATTATCCAGGTCTTTTCTGGTTTCGGAAAGATTCTTTCTTGCATTCTGGAGCTCTGATTCAGTGCTAAGCAGCGCCCTTTTCGATTGTTCCGCTTCCGAACGCCAGCTCATCATATCGAATTCATATAATCTGGCCTGTTGTCTTGTCTCTTCGTATTTGGTTACGAGTTTGTTAATGCTTTCATAAGCCTGTTGAAGTTTCTGCTTCTGGATTTTCCTGTCGATACTTACCCACGAATAGGCACATAAGCTTATGACGAATGCCGCTGCTGCGACAACAGACGCCAGTTTCCAGACCGAAACAGATTTTATGGATTCAGTAAGACCTCGCAAAAGCGGGATACGAAATCTGGCGGGCTGCCCCCTCTCTTGCTTCGCCTGCCCCCGCGTCTCCCGACGCGAGTCGGGGCGGCGGGCAAGAAGCAGAGGGGGGTCGGCAAACAACTGCAAATCGGGTATTGTGTCCGGCTCTTTATGCTGCGGCTGCGAAAACGGCGATTCAGCAGAAGCAGGTTTTATTTCAGCTAAGTCAGTTTTGCCTTGCCTCTGTCCCCTCTCTTGCTTCGCAAGAAGCTGAGGGGGCAAGTCGAGGCAGCGGGTGTTTTTTCTGCTTTCGTTTTTTTTGGTTTCAGCAGGCAAGACTTTTGTTTCACTGTCCTGTTTGAAAATCCTGTTTACAAGCTCGGTAATTTTATTTGCAGACAATGTAGAGTCAATTGTTTCTGGGGAAAGTGAATCCTGCTGTTTGATGATTTTGTATGTATCGAGCGGCAGGTCAACTATGAAGGTTTTATCCCTGTGTTTTCTGACCTGCACTACGCCGAGCTTGGCGCATTCCTGCACAACGCCGGTGGAGACTCCCTGCCGGGCTGCGTATTGGCTGACCGTTAATAGAGATTTTTTCCTGCTGAAAATCGGTTCATTCAGCTTTTGCAGGCTGTTTTGTTGCTCCATTAGTTTGTTCCATCAAAAAGATTTCAGACTACTATATTTTCGGACTTTTTAGCGGAATTTCTTGAATTTATGAGTTAAAAACCGCCAATATCGACAAAATTTGCGGTATTTTTTATATAGCACAGGCCTAAAACAAGCCTTGAAAACCATACCCGCCCTCAAATTCCGATAAAAACCGGCTTTGGAGGAAATAATCGCGTATTTTCTCTCCAAATCCCGAAAAAATTGCAAAAAAAGTCGGTTCTTTATTGTGCCGATTTAATAGAAACCTTTATAGACAAAAAACATTTTTATGGGATTGATATGAAAGTGCTTATCGCAGAAGACGATACTGCATCGAGAATTATACTCGAAAAACACCTCAAAGACTGGGGGTATGAAGTTCTCTCTGCGCAGAATGGCAGCGAAGCCTGGCAAATTATACAGGACCAGCAGCCTGAAATTGTTCTTATTGACTGGATGATGCCGGCAATGGACGGGCTTGAGCTTTGCAAAAAAATTCGCTCCGCCCAGAACCGCAAATACACTTTTATAATCTTTCTGACCTCGAAGATGGAAAATGAAGATGTTGTTACTGCTCTCGATACCGGCGCAGATGATTACCTGTGCAAGCCATTCGACAAAAAAGTGCTGAAAAGCAGAATGGCGGTTGGAGCAAGAACAATCAATTATGAAAACGAGCTGCAAAAAAGCGAGGAAAGATACCAACGGATTACCAACAGTATTACGGATTATATATTTACCATAAAAATTTCTGCCGGCCGCATAACAGAAATTCTCCACAGCGATTTGAGCATTGCTGTTACGGGTTACAGTGCGCAGGAGCTTAACGAAAATCATTCGCTGTGGTTCGAAATGGTTCATAAGGACGACAAGCAGAGGGTTTCGCAGCAGTTAAACAGATGCGCTATGGGAGAAGCGGCCGAATCTGTCGAATACAGAATAATTCGCAAAGACGGCGCTCTGCGGTGGGTAAAAAGCACTGTCGTCCGGCAGCTTAGCAAAAATGACTCGCAGGTTTCTTACGATTGTCTTCTTAAGGATATAACTGAGATGAAGAACGCCGAAGAGCAGATGAGAATTGCCAAGGAAAAAGCCCAGGAGTCGCAGGCCAAGCTTGAAAAGCTCAATCTTCAGCTCGAAATCACTTACAAGAAACTTATGGAAACCTCGCACAGCGCCGGAATGGCCGAAGTCGCGGCCAATGTCCTGCACAATGTCGGCAATGCCCTTAACAGCATAAACGTTTCAGCCGCGATTGTTACTGAGAAAATAACGAATTCGGAAATCTCCAACCTGACTAAACTGGCCGAACTGCTCAGAGAGAACAGCGCCGACCTGGCGGAATTTTTCACAAATGACCCGCAGGGGAAACATATCCCGACTTATCTTGCGGAGGTCAGCAGTCATCTTGTACAGCAGCAGGCCGAAACGGTCGAGAAACTGCGCTCTCTTATGAAAAATGTCGAGCATGTCAAAAACATCGTTCAGATGCAGCAGTTGTATGCCGGAACAGGTGCGCAGCGTGACAGCGTATTGCTGAACGAACTTATTGAAAATGCGGTAGAAATCAATAATGCCGGACTCGAAAGGTATAATATCGAAATTGTCCGCGAATACGATGATATCGGCAGTATCCTTATCGACAGGCAGAGAACACTGCAGATACTCGTAAATCTGATTGATAATGCCGAACATTCGCTGTCAAAAAGCGATAGAGAGCCGAAGCTGCTGAGAATCAGAACTGCAAAAACGAATGACTCAAAGGTGAGAATTGAGATTATAGACAATGGTATCGGGATAAATCCTGCCGACCTTGATGCGGTATTTGAGAACGGCTACACGACCAAACGGGCCGGTCACGGATTTGGACTGCATAGCTGCCTGCTTGCCGCAAGAGATATGCAGGCAACGCTGACCGCTAAAAGCGGAGGTCAAAATCAGGGGGCGACGTTTATTCTTGAGCTTCCATTAAAAAAAGCGGAGGTAAAAAATGGAAAGTATAGTTGAAGTAAAAAACCGAAGAATTCTCGTAATCGACGACAAGGAATCAATACACGAGGATTTCAGGCAGATACTCTCCGAAGGCCCGGTTAATACGTCGCTTGACGCTGCCAGAGCCGCGGTTTTCGGTTCTGACATGCCCCCACGCTTTCTTGCGGCGAAAGCAAGAGTGGGGGCAGCAGGTAATCAAAACGTTTCCGTCGGTTTTGAGGTGGATTGTGCTTTCAGCGGGCACGACGGTCTGGAAAAGATTATTGACGCCCAGCGGCAGGGCAGGCCTTACGCGATGGCGTTTGTTGACCTTCGAATGGAATCCGACTGGGACGGAATAGAAACAATTGAGCATCTCTGGAAGGTCCAGCCGCAGCTTCAGATTGTCATCTGCACTGCGTATTCGGATTATTCCTGGACGGATATTGCCGATAGACTTGGAACAACTGAAAAACTGTTAATCCTGAAAAAGCCGTTCGATAACATCGAGGTCTGCCAGTTGGCTGTCGCGCTGACGGAAAAATGGGAGCTTTTAAACCACCTTGACAGTCTTGTGCAGGAAAGAACCGCTCAGATTGCCGACACCCGTGATGTGGCAATGTTTGTGCTCGCGTCGCTCGCTGAATCGCGCGACCCGGAAACAGGCGAACATCTCGAAAGAATCCGCAGTTATTGTCATATACTCGCCGAGGAACTGCGAAACGACGGCTCTTATGGCGAGCAGATAAACGATAAGTTTATAGAAGACCTCTACCGTTCAAGTCCGCTGCACGACATCGGAAAAATCGGAATACCGGACTGTGTGCTTCTCAAGCCCGGCAGCCTCACAGACGATGAATTCGAAGTTATGAAGCAGCACTCGCTCATCGGCTCTGAAGCGCTCGGAAGGGCTATAAGAAACGTTGTCAGCGCAGGTTTCCTTGAAATGGCTGTCGATATCGCGCAATACCATCATGAAAGATTTGACGGCACCGGCTACCCCGAAGGTTTGAAGGGAAACCAGATACCGCTTGCGGCAAGGATTGTGGCCATTGCCGATGTCTATGATGCCCTTACAAGCTCGAGAGTTTACAAGCCGGCCTTTCGGCCTGAAATAGCCTATGTGATGATATGCCAGGAGCGGGGCAAACACTTTGACCCTATTATCGTCGATGCGTTCATCGCAAGACACGACGATTTCCTGCAGGTCAGAAAACTTATAGATGCCGAAAGAGCCGCGCCAATCCTCGTGTAAAGCATCACACCATTGCGCCGCAGGTCGTTATTGACAATACCTACCTTTTGCCTTAACATACTATGTTTCTAATTTAATTCCGGAGATTTGCTAAATGACGACAGTTACTTTAATTACCGGCGACGGCATAGGACCCGAAATTGCCGAGGCGGCAAAAAGATGTATTGACGCGACCGGAGCCGACATAAAATGGGAATTGGCAGAGGCCGGCGTCGATATTATGGCTAAAACCGGCACGCCGCTGCCGCAGGCGACTATCGATTCGCTCAGAAAAAACGGCATCGGTTTAAAAGCTCCCATTACTACGCCGGTAGGCACGGGTTTTCGGAGCATAAATGTTTTCTTAAGACAGGAACTTGAACTTTACGCCTGCCTTCGTCCCTGCAAAAGCTACAAAGGCGTCCGAAGCAGATATGAAAATATAGACCTTGTTATCGTCCGTGAAAATACGGAAGACCTCTACGCAGGCATCGAATTTGAAAAGGGAAAGGATGATACCGCAGAGCTTATCAACTGGCTCAACAAGCACAGCAAAAGACAAATCGGCAATGATGCAGGAATAAGCATAAAACCAATTTCTGTTAAAGCGACGCAGAAGATAGTCCGTTTCGCATTCGAATACGCCAGAAAATACAAAAGGGAAAAAGTAACGAGTGTTCACAAGGCCAACATTATGAAATATACCGACGGCCTGTGGCTCGAAACAAGCAGACAGGTTGCGAAAAATTATCCTGACATCGAGTTCGAGGACCGCATCGTTGACAATATGTGTATGCAGCTTATTCAAAAGCCGGAGCTTTATGATGTGCTGGTTCTGCCGAATCTTTACGGCGATATACTCAGCGATTTATGCGCAGGATTAGTCGGCGGCCTGGGCGTAGCCCCCGGCGCGAACATCGGCGATAAGGGTGCAATCTTCGAAGCCACTCACGGCAGCGCTCCGAAATATGCGGGACAAAACAAGGTTAATCCCTGTGCACTGATTCTCTCCGGCGTTCTGATGCTTCGGCACCTGGAAAAAATTAAAGAGGCGGATAAACTTGAAAAGGCTGTCGCGGATGTGATAGCTGAAGGTAAGTATGTTACTTATGATATGAAACCGGACAGAGACGACCCGACTGCTGTTGGCACAAGCGAAATGGCCGACGCCATTATAAAAAGAATTGAAAATTGAAGATTTAAGATTGAAGATTTGTGGAGCCCCCTATGCTTTCTTGCGGCGAAAGCAAGAATAGGGGGGATTGTTTGAACAGGATTTTCTGGCGAAAAATAGTTACTTGCGAGAATCCGTCTTTCGGCTATAGACTGCTGCGCTCAATTCTGCTGATTTTTTCATTTTTCTATCGTATCGCGGTTGCTTTGCGGAATCTTCTTTTTGATTTTTCAATTTTCAAAAGGACAAAAGTTGATGCTGCCGTGGTGAGCATCGGCAACATTACTACCGGCGGCACAGGCAAAACTCCGCTGGTCGCCTGGCTTTGCAATTACTTCACCGCGGAAAATATTACTATCGCTGTCCTGACGAGAGGATATAAGGGAAACTCTGATTTTGCGGATGAGCCTGCGATACTCGCCAAGGCCTGTCCGAAAGCCCAGATAATAATTAACCCCGACAGGGTAGAAGGCGCGAAAAAAGCGATAACCAAATACAACGCGAAATTTTTAATTATGGACGATGGTTTTCAGCACAGAAAACTCGCCAGAGATGTAGATATCGTTGCTATAGATGCAACCGAACCTTTCGGCCGGGGGAAACTTCTGCCGGCGGGATTTTTGAGAGAACCGCTCAGTTCGCTGAAAAGAGCCGATGCTGTTGTAATAACGCGCATCAACCAGACCCAGTCCGCTGGGGGATGCCTCACGGCACCGGAAAAAATTGAAGAAATCAAAGAAAGAGTATCCCGGATAAATCCAAAAATCGTTTTTGCCTCCGCCATCCACAAGCCGATTTGTGCCAGACTCATAAAAGATAAGCAAATAACGCTGGATGAGCTTGCGGGCAAAAGATTATACGCCTTTTGCGGCATCGGCAACCCCGGCGCATTCTTTCAGACGCTGTCGGAACTGGCGCTTAACATTGTCGGCAAAAGGGTGTATAATGACCACCATAGGTATACCGAGTCTGACATTGTGGAAATCTGCCAGGACTGCAGATACAAACAGGCAGAGATGATAATTACTACGCAAAAGGATTGGATAAAAGCGGCTCTGCTGTGCATCGAAAAATTTGATATTCCAATCGCGTATCTGGCTGTCGAGCTTGAATTTATTGATGGTCAGCAGGATATTGTAGCTCTTGTTGAGAATGCGATAAAAAAGTATGTATCCCGCACCTTCTAAATATTCAGGTGAATTATGAATATTCTTTTAAGAATCGAAAGGTTGTATAATTAAAATAGATTTAAAAAAATTGAATGAAGAGAAGGTGCGGGATGTATGATAAACTTATAGATATTATTCAGAATC
This sequence comes from Phycisphaerae bacterium, assembly GCA_026386845.1. GTDB lineage: Bacteria > Planctomycetota > Phycisphaerae > Sedimentisphaerales > UBA12454 > JAPLMW01. Next base: position 30,853 of record JAPLMW010000063.1, on the reverse strand, counting down.
TCGGCTCACCGAAGGTGCTGCTGGCAGGGGACTTTCTGCTGGATATTTACGTTTACGGCGACGCCTTGAGAATAAGTCCTGAAGCTCCCGTGCCGGTTCTGAAAGTTGTTAACAGGGAGTTCCGCCCCGGCGGAGCGGCATCCGTCGCGGCTGACCTTGCCGCTCTGGGCGCAAAAGTTTTCTGTCTCGGCACTGTCGGAAAAGACTTAAATGCCGAAACTCTTCGCAAATTGCTCGAAGAAACAGGCGCAGATATTTCAGGTCTTATAGAGATTGACGACAGACCTACAATAACGAAACAAAGATTCGTCGGCCTTGCTCAGCATATTCATCCTCAGCAGCTCTTGAGAGTTGATGAGGAAAAAGATGCACCTTTGAGTGACCTGCTTTATCAAAAGTTTCTCGACCTGTACAAAAAGAGACTTTCGCAGGTCGATATTGTCTGTCTTCAGGATTATAACAAAGGGTTTTTTGAGGAGAATTTCTGCAAATCTCTGATTAAACTTGCCGCCTCTGCCGGCAAGAAAGTCCTGATAGACCCCGCTCCGAAAGCGGATTTTGCAAAGTATTCGCACGCTTCAGTTATTACGCCGAACCGTATGGAAGCCTCGATTGCCTCAGGCGTTGATATTAAAACAATCGCTGATGCCGCAAAGGCCGCGAAAATCCTTGCTGATAGGCTCAATCTCGAAGCGGTTATAATAACTCTCGATAAGGAAGGGGCATATCTGAGAACCAGCCGGCTCGATGAGCATATACCGACTGTTGCCAGAAAAGTTTATGATGTTTCAGGCGCCGGCGATATGGTTCTTGCTGCGATTGCCGCGACGCTGGCGGCAGGGGTTGATTACAAAATGGCTGTCGAAATATGTAATGTGGCGGGAGGTATCGAAGTTGAAAAGTTCGGCACTGCCGCAGTTTCAATCGAGGAAATAGTAAACGAATTGATGAGCCGAAAGCAAAAGAGCGGCTCGAAAATCAAAAGCATCGACCAGCTCGTCCAGCAGCTCAAATGGCACAGGGCAAACAATCAGAAAATAGTCTTTACCAACGGCTGCTTTGATGTTTTGCACAGAGGCCATATTGAATTTCTCGGCTTCTGCAAAAAGCAGGGTGATATTGTTGTTCTGGCCCTTAACAGCGACAAGAGCGTCAAAATAATTAAAGGCCCGGATAGACCTCTGAATAACCAGCTTGACAGGGCTGCCGTTCTTTCCGCCCTTGAGAGTGTTGACTATATTGTGATTTTCGATGAACCTGACCCGCTCGAAACTATCAAAAAAGTTAGGCCGGATGTGCTTGTCAAAGGGGTTGATTGGAAAGATAAAGGTGTTATCGGCAGGGAATTTGTCGAGTCAAGCGGTGGAAAAGTCGTTCTTGCTCCTCTTGTCGAAGGAAAAAGCACTACAGGCATTATAGAAAAAGTAAAGACATTATGGAAATCCGGCAAATGAATCCCGTTAGAAATACAAAATGGAAAAGAAGATTTTTAACGGGACAATGTTTCAAAATATTGAAATGTGAAAACTTATGGAAAAATTGATTTCTAACGGGATGAAGAAGCAAATAAACCAGACAATCGTGATGCATAGAAAAATGCTCGACAAATTCGAGATTGACAGTGTCAGAATAATCGAAAAAACCGCAAAAGTGATTATCAATTGCATTGAAAAAGGCGGGATAATCTATATTTGCGGCAACGGCGGCTCTGCCGCCGATGCTCAGCATATTGCCGGAGAGCTTATCGGCAGATTTCTGAAGAACAGAAAGTCGCTGCCGGCCGTCGCGCTTTCAACAGATACTTCCGTTATGACTTCTATAGCCAACGATTTTGGCTTTGAAAATATCTTTGCAAGGCAGGTCGAAGGGCTTGTCAGGAAGGGCGACTGTCTCTGGGCGCTGTCAACCAGCGGCAGCAGCCCCAATGTCATAAAGGCCTCTGGACTCGCCAGGAAACGCGGCGCAAAAATAATCGCCTTTACAGGCAGAAAAAACAGCCGGCTTGAAAAAATTGCGGATGTGTGTCTCTGCTGCGAAAACGAAAAAACCTTTGCTGTTCAGGAAATGCACCAGCTTGCCTATCATATAATCTGCGGTCTTGTCGAGGCGCATTTTGCGCGGAGAAAATAATATGAGTTCCAAAGCCGTATTTCTTGACAGGGACAAGACAATCATAGAAGACCCGGGTTATATTAATAATCCCGCGCAGGTCAGGCTCATACCCGGCGCGGCAGCCGCCCTTGCCGACCTGCGGAAAATGGGCTATAAAATTATTATTGTCACAAATCAGTCCGGCATTGCCCGCGGCATTATTACTGAACAGGCGCTGGCGCAGATTCACGAAAGGCTCAAACAGCTTCTGGCGGAGCAAACCGCTTACATTGACAGGATTTATTATTGTCCTTATCATCCCGACGGTGTTATCCCGAAATTCCGCAAAGACAGCGACTGGCGAAAACCAAAACCCGGAATGCTGTTTGCTGCCGCTAAGGAAATGGATATTGATTTAGCTGCTTCGTGGATGATCGGCGATGACTACAGGGATATTACTGCCGGAAAGGCCGCGGGCTGTCAAACCATTATTGTAAAATCGCATACCAATGTGCCTGTCAAACAGCTTAATGACCCTGATGCCGATTTCGAGGCGATAAATCTCAGGGAAACCGTCAATATAGTAAAGAGGGAAATTATGCCAAAACAGAATATCGAACCTGCCCGTAGTGAACTTGCCGGCACTGAGCTTAGTCGAAGTGTCGAACCCGCAAAATCAGTTATAGAGCCGCCGCAGCCTGTCGCTGTAGAACCTCAGCCGCAAATAATACAGAATAACGAAGTTCAGCCTCGCCGGCAGGAACAAAAAACCGAAGAGATTGAAATAACAAAACAAAAAATAAAGCAATCTGTCCCTTCGGCTTCTGGCGTTTCTGATAATCCGGGGCCAAGAACCGAACAGCTGCTTGAGGAGATTAAGCTTTTGCTCAAAAGCCGTCATCGCCAGGAACAGTATAGCGAATTTTCATCTTTTAAGCTGATTGCTGGCATCCTGCAGATAGTTGTTCCATTCTGCCTTGTCATAGCGCTTTGGTACAAAATGTCGCCGATAGACAAAGACAGCGCCGTATTTACGGCTCTTGGTTTCGCGATAATTTTTCAGCTCATAGCCCTGACGCTTTATGTAATGCACAATGACAAGTGATGGAATATCACACTATGAACTGTCGAAATATATTAATCTGGCTGCCCTCGCCGATGGGCGATTGCTTAATGGCAACGCCTGCTCTTGCCGCCTTCAGAAAATTCTTTGAAAAAGATAAAATTTTCTTTTGTGCCAACAAAACTGTTGTCGAAGTTCTCAAACCCTGCCGGTTCACTGACGGCTGGATAGTTCTCGAAAGAAGCAATCCTTTCGCTATCGCCGCCGAACTGAAAAAATATAATTTAGATACAGTAATTCTTTTAAAAAATTCTTTCGCTTCGGCCGTTGCGGTATTTCTTGCCGGCATAAAAAATCGCATCGGTTACGCAAGGGATGGTCGGGGTATTTTCCTGACTGTGAAACTTTATCCTGCTAAAAATTCACTGTTTAAATATAAACCGCTTCCTGCTGTTGACTATTATCTTGCCATCGCTTCACAGCTTGGCTGTGATATAACCGGCAAAAAGACTCAGCTTGAAATTGACGAAAGCGACCGGAAAGCAGTTCTTGAAAAATTCGGCGTATGTTTGAACGGCAAAAAACCTGTTGTTATTCTTGTGCCCGGCGGTACGTTTGGAGCAAGCAAAATCTGGCCGCAGGACAGGTTTGCGAGAGTCGCCGATTTTCTGACCGAGAAATTTTCAGCCAATGTTTTTATCTCTGTAAGCCCTGATGAGATGGAAAAGCAGATCGCAGCAAGAATCTATGCGCGGGCAAAACGCCCGATTGTTAATCTTGCTGAAAATCCGCTAACATTGGGTCAGCTAAAGGCTCTTTTTTCTTTTGCAAATCTTGTAATTACCAACGATACAGGCCCGCGGCATATTGCAATCGCGCTTAATCGCAAAGTTATAACCCTTTTTGGACCTAATAATCCTCTCCGAACTGGAAATGGTTATCCCGGTGAAATGAAAATTATCGCTAATGTGCCTTGTGCTCCGTGCGATAGGCCTGTCTGCAAAAAAGACAGGCTTTACTGTATGGAATCAATAACTGTTGACGCTGTTTGTAAAGCCGCCCAGAAAGTTCTTGCCGGATAATTTATGGATGAATTTATAAAAATTGCTCCAGGTTTCCACCTCCGCAACGATTTTGTCGATTGCTTCGGCAAACTTGGCCTTAAAAGTATGGATGATATTTTTTCGTTCAGCGGCGGAAAAAACCTGACCAAAGACAATCTCGCGTCTTTTCGCCAAAGAATTATGTTCAATACGGACAATCCCCGAACAACTTTGTTTTTAAAGCGGTATCAGAATATCCCAAAGTCGGTGCAATTAAAAAACTGGCTGACCAGAGGAAAAATAATATCAACAATGGCCTGCGACCTTCAGCCTGCCGAAAATTTAAGAAAGCTTGGCATAAACACACCTGAGGTAATTGCCTTCGGCCAGGAGTGGGGTGGATTATTTGAAAAGCGAAGCTTTATAATAACCGAAAAAATTCCTGATTCCGCCAGCCTTGAGGAAAAACTGCCGGATAGTTTCTATCGCGACAGAAAAAACTTTATCGAAAGTCTTGCTGCTTTTGTTCGGAAATTTCACGACACCGGCTTCCGCCATCGTGATTTATATCTTTGTCATATATTTTGCAATTCGCAGGGTCAATTTACGCTGATTGACTTAAACAGGGTATTCAAACCTATTGTTTTTTCTCAAAAGTATCTTGTAAAAGACCTTGCCCAGCTTTATTATTCGGCGCCGGGCAAAATTTTTACAAAAACAGACCGCCTGCGTTTCTTTTTAGCCTATATGCGAAAAACTAAACTTTCAAAAAAAGATAAAATCGTTATAAAGAAGATTAAATCAAAATCGCAGCGAATGGCAAAACACGATAAAAGACATAGCAGAACGCCGCCATTTGAGAAATGATTCTATCGACTATTACTAGCGACTAAAAACTAGCGACTATCAACTAATTATGAAACTTGCGATAATTACAGAACGAGCCAGCATAACCCTCGGCGGGGCGGAAAAAAGCGTCTTTGAGCTTGCCGCAAAAATGGCCTTGCTCGGCGTCGATGTAAAAATCCTCGCCGCGACGGGTGCTGCGCAGTCGCAAAGGGTTAAGGTTCTGTGCAGCGGTTCTGATCGGCGCGTCGCTTTGAAAGACTTTAAAGAATCACTATTGCAGCACTTTAAGGAAAACCATTACGATATAATCCACAGCACACTGCCCTTTGATTTTGCCGATGTCTATCAGCCTAGGGGCGGCTCTTACCCCGAAGCGGCGGCTCGCAATGCCGCAAGCTATAAAACGGGTATTTTAAGAATTTACAAGCTCCTGACAATTTTCGCTAATTTCAGAAGAACACTGCTCGCACGGGCTGAAAGGAAACTTTGCAAATCTGAAACCGGCCCCGTCGTTGCCGCGCTGAGTGAATATGTCAAATCGCAGTTTAAAAAACATTATAATCTGCCCGACGAAAGAATTTATATTTGCCCCAACGGCATCCATCTGCCGTCGCTGGAGAAAATAAGCAAGGCCGACAAATTGCAGGCTCAAATTCTCGCGAAACTGAATATAAAACAGGCCGATGAACCTGTATTTTTCCTTTTCGCCGCGCACAATTTCAGGCTCAAGGGTCTCGCAAGCCTGATAAAGGCATTTGCCGTTTTGAACAATAGGCTTACAAAGCGTCCTGCCTTTCTGATTATTGTCGGCAGGGGACAGACCGGAAAATATCACCGGCTTGCCAAAAGACTGAATGTAAACAACAGGATACTCTTTTTCGGCCCCGCGACCAATTTAAACGATTTACTGGACATTGCCGATGTTGCCGTTCTGCCGACTTATTATGACCCTTCGAGCAGATTTATTCTTGAAGCCCTCGCGGCGGGTAAACCTGTCATAACTACAAAATTTAATGGCGCGGTCGATTTATTCACAGCAGACAGGCACGGCAAAGTCTTCGATTCGCCCGATGATATCGGTTCTCTTGCCGAGGCGATTCGATTTTACTGCACAACCGAAAATCTCACCGCCGCGAAAAAGGCAATCGAAGATGACGATATTAAATCGAAGGTTTCTATTGAAAACCATTGCAGAAAACTTCTCACTTTATATGATGCGATAATCAAAAAAAAGGCTGAAAAGTGAAATTTCTGTTATTAATTTTTATTTCATACTTAATTGGCTCGATTTCTTTTGCTCTTATTATCGCAAAGGCTCACGGCGTAGACCTTCGCGCAATCGGCTCAGGAAATCTCGGCGCGACAAATCTATCCCGTGCCTGCGGCAAAAAATGGGCGTATCTCTGCTTTTTGCTCGATGTTCTTAAAGGCTTTGTGCCGAGCTTCGTTGCCAAATTTTTTATCGTTTCAGGAACTGCTGATAGTGCGACTCTTGCCATCTGGCTGGCCGTAGGTGTCGCGGCTATCCTCGGCCATATCTTTCCGTTTTATCTTAAATTCAAAGGCGGCAAAGGTGTCGCCACAAGTTTCGGCGTGGTTCTCGGCATTTGGCCTTATTATACAATCCCCGGCCTTATCGCTTTTGTCTTATGGTCGGCCATTGTTCTCATCTGGCGGTATATTTCGCTTGGCTCAGTCATCGCCGCCGCAGTTTTTCCATTCATAATGATTGCTTTGACGGCGGTTTTAAAGGATTGGTATTTTAATGTCCTTTGGCCGTTAATTTTAGCCGCCGCAATTTTATGTTCGCTCGTGATATTTCTCCACCGCGCCAATATAAAACGTCTCCTGTCCGGTACCGAACACAAAGTTCTGCAAGGTCCAGAGCCTCTAATATAAATGAGCAAATCGCTTTTTTGATAATTATAACCCTTTGTTCCTTAATGACTTAGCGACTTAATGACTTAGTGGCTAATTCACATTTTCTCCTTGACTTTTGTTAGGCAATTTGATAAAATACCCATATCGTTAGATAAAAAGTTAATATTTGCCGCAAAAAACATCTTGATTTATATAGCTTCCTTGACTAAAAATTTAAAACTTACATCCCGATTTATCGGGATTCTAAAACTTTTCACTTTTAGTTTTTCACTTTTCACTTTTTCCTGGAGTCCCTATGCCTATTCTTCACATTCAAATTCCGCCTGTTCCTTATTATATGCCGGCTATTTTAATTCGCCTTTGCATAACACTTTTGCTGCGCTATCGAAAAATCCGCTATGGCTATGAATTCAGGCGTATCAGGCTCACGCAGGGCAAATACGCCATTGTCGATGTTGAGGATTTCGAAAAATTGAACAAGGATAAATGGTATCTTTTCGAGAATAAGAACAAAAATAACTTTTATGCGGTCCGCACCGAAGGCCGCAGAAATATCTTTATGCACAGGCGTATTATGAATGCTCCTCAAGGCGCTATCGTTGACCACATTAACCGCAACGGCCTCGACAATCGCAGGACGAATCTGCGGATTGTTAACAATATGCAGAATTGCTGGAACAGCGAAAGGGGCTTTTACAACGGCGCTTCGAAATATAAAGGCGTCAGGCTCGATAAACGCACCGGCAAATGGTATGCGCGCATAAGGCATAACGGCAAAGAGATAAATCTTGGTTCATTTGATACGGAGATTGAAGCCGCCATTGCTTACGACAACGCCGCCAAGGCTTTGTGCGGCCAATTTGCTGTCCTTAACCGCGACATCTTCGGCCCCCTTGTTCCCCAAAAACCAGAGAAAAACCTCTTGAAAGCACTTAAAAACTTGTATATACTGCTATTTACCTTAAAATCGCGGGTGTAGCTCAGTGGTAGAGCGTCACGTTGCCAACGTGAATGTCGTGAGTTCGAGCCTCATCACCCGCTTTAGTTAGAGTATAGTTTTTAGTGAATAGTGAGTAGTTTATTCATTGTTGCCGAAAACAGCTTGGTGTAAACTTTTCACTAGCGACTATCAACTAACGACTAAAAAATTATCAGTGAGGTATCGGCTAATTTGTTAGCCAGGCGGTGGTCGCTGATATGTCAGAAAAGCTTTAATAGGCTTCGGGACATATTGGACCTGAAGCTTTTTTATTTTATATTTAGTAATTAGCCCCTCGGCCTTAATCCTGAGCGCAACGAAGGATGCCGAGGGGTTCAAAGAATATTAAGAATCTTAGGAGTTGCAAATGGCAAAGGAAAAGGACACTGCTGAGGCTCAAACCGAAACCAAAGATGAAATAAAAAACATCGTGAATATCACCGATGCAGGACCCTGCAAAAAGAAAATCAGCATAGAAGTCCCAGCTGAAAAAATCACTAAGGTCTTCGATGAGCAGTACAAAGACCTTGGCAGGGACGCTATTGTTCCCGGTTTTCGCAAAGGCAGGGCCCCCCGGAGGCTGCTCGAAAAACGGTTCGGAAAAGAAATCGGCGAGCAGACAAAACTCAAATTGCTTTCCAGTGCCAGCGAAACTGCGATAAAGGATAGCGGTCTTAATGTCCTGGGCGACCCGGATATCGACCACGAAAAAATCGAACTGCCGGCACAAGGCTCGCTGAAATTTGAGTTTGAAGTTGAAGTCCGCCCGGAATTTGAATTGCCGGCCCTCGAAGGCATTCCTGTTGAAAAGCCAAAGCTTGAAGTTACCGATGATGCCGTCGAGCAGGAAATAGCCGAACTTCAGAAAAGAGTGGGAACATGGAAGCCAAAGGACGGCAAAATCGCCGCAGACGACCAGGTTATTGCTGATGTCGTTTTGAAACCCGAAGGCGGCGAAAAGGAAAAAATCGAAAATACCGAAATTTACGCCCATCATCGCGGCCTTGTCGGCAAAGTGCCGGTTGACAAGCTCGATGAGCTTCTGGTTGGCGCAAAAGCAGGCGATGTAAAAACAACTGCGGTCGAAGTGCAGACCACATTTTTTGACGAAAAATATCGCGGCAAAAAAGTTGACGTCGAAATTAAAATCAACGATGTAAAGGAGCTCCAGCCTGCGCAGCTCGACGAGAATTTCTTCAAGAGATTCGGCGCAGCCAATAAAGAGGAACTCGTCAAAATGATACGCCAGCGGAGCGAAGCGGACGTTGAAAGACACCAGAAAGATGCGATGCGTCAGTCGGTTAGAAACTATCTGCTCGAAAAAGTCAATTTCGACCTGCCGGCAAACATCGTTGCCGACCAGTCGCAGCAGCTCCTTCAGCGGCAATATACAAGGCTTCTTATGCAGGGCGTCAAAACAGAAGAAATTCAAAAGCAGATGGAGCAGTTAAAATCTGCAAGCGACGAGCAGGCAAATGAGCAGCTTAAAACCTTTTTTGTGATGGATGCCATTGCGAAGAAGCTTGATATCCAGACTACCGAAGAGGAAATCAACGGCTATATCGCGCAGGTGGCGATGTACAGGCAGGTTCGGCCGGAAAAGCTGCGGGAGCAGATGTCGCGCGATGGTTCGCTTGCGCAGGCGGCGATTGAGATACGGGAAATTAAGTGCATTGACAAAATTCTCGAATCAGCGAAGATTACAGAAGTAGAACCGAAGAAGATTGCGGAAAAGCACGCCAAAGCAGAAGCCAAACCTGTAAAGAAGGTTGCGCATAAAAAAGAAGAGAAGACCGAAAAAAAGGCTGAAAAACAAAAAGAAAAGAAAGAAGAAAAGACCCCAAAGAAAGAAGAAAAAACCAAAGAAAAGAAGGAAACAAAAACCGTTAAAAAACCTTCACCGAAGAAAAAGTAATGTCATTCCCGAGTGCTGCTGCTTTGGTACTGCTACAGGGAAAAAATAAACGCTAGTTTTCACATTTGCCGTTATAAAAAATAGGTGCGGGGTCCGTCATTCAAAAATATTTAGCCCCCAGTTTTACTGGGGGTTTTTTGTTTTACACCTTTCACACCCTTCACACTTTTCACACCTTTCTCACCTGCTCCACTTTCGGAGTTTACCCTGTGAGGTGTCTTTATGCTGCTTCATCGAAGTATCTTAAGACTACCTCATCGGGGTCCGCTTCGGCTATCTCAGCGGGGTGGCCTTTGAACTTCTCTTCTTGAATTTCCTCTAAGGCTATCTAACTGGGCTTATCCCATCGGGGCTTCTCACCGGGGCTTCGGTGCGGGGTTCCTTTTTCTCAAAATCCTTAATCATTTTACATCTCTATCCGGCATTTATATTACTTTCTTTTTGTCTGAGGCAACATTCATTCATCTAAAAACATATATCAATAGAAGTTTCCTTCGTACTCTTCATAAGTTTTTATTCTAGGTCTTTCTACTGTTAAGAAATAAGTGGGTTTAGACAAAGATTTTACATAATCTATAAATTCGTTAATATCATTATTGCTTTCTTTTCTTTTGACTCGTGCGTAAAAATCATTCCTATTTGGTAAACCTAATTCTTGAACAGATAGAATCACTGTAATTTTAGTATAAACCTCAGATAAACTATTATAGCATTCGATTATCAAGTTTCGATCCCTATTGTTTCCGTGTTTTCCGAGCAACATAAAATAAAACGCGCGAATAGCATAATGCTTATTTGAATCTTGAGCAGACTTTAAAAAGAAATCAACATCTTGGCGAGATGATTGAAAATTAAACCGTAGAAGGCTCCGCAGTACTTTTAGTTCCTGTCCCTCATAAATATTATCGGGAGACTTCAAAAACTTTATTAGGAATTTAGGAACATTTTCATCATCTGGAAACATTGACAAAAAGTCGCAAAACAATCCAGTATGGTGAGGCTTGCTGACGAAATTTTTTTCGATTTTCCCAATAATTCGTTCTTTGTTAAATTGGAATCCGCTGTTATACAGAACGCCTAGGCGATACAGACCAAAATTTAAATGCCGTTTCTCAAAAGGATCCTCTAAAAATGCAATTTCTACAAGTTTTAGTAATTCAGGAACAATTTCTTTTATTATTCTCTGATTGCCAGATTTAATGGATTTTTCTATCACATTCATAAGAGACTTTTGAGGATCAAACAGATTTTCCTCTATTTCCCTTTCTTGGAGTATATCTGTTTTTTTTGCATTGATGTTAAGTTTAAGTGCTCTTAATGCTATTGTTAATTCTTTTAGCGCCAACTTCGCCTCGATTGCATCCTTACAAAAAATCCTAATATCATCCATATATCTAAAGTATCCCCTATACTTTTCCATCGCCCTATCTACAGAATCTAAAAAGATATCTGCAAGAAATGATGATCCCGGAGGCCCTTGGGGTAACCCATAACCCGATATTCGCTCATCACTCCAATTCTTTAACTGGTTTACAATAACTTGATTCAATTTTTTTCCATCATTATCCTGCCCCAGATAATCGATGATTCTTCTTCTTAATTCATCTATACTAATATTTTCATAATATCCTGTTATGTCAGTAGTAACGGCAAACTCATAACCTTTCTCATAGAAATTCCAAGAGTGTTTATCAAATTTTAACCAAGCATCCCTTGTACTCAAACCGTCCTCTTTGAAATTTAGAATACTACAACTTCTGCCACATATTTTTTTGTCTTTCTTTAAAATTCTTTTCGATAGATATTCAATTATTGCCTCATATATTATCCAATCCTCTGTAACAGGTCTAGCCATAGGTCTAATAGTAAAATTGGCTTTTGGTACATCTATTGTTAATTGAGGTTTTGGTCTATATTTATCTTTCAGATAGTCATCGAGAATCTTATTCAACTTAGAATTGAAATCAGGCTTCAATAAAACCTTAAGATGCAAAAATCCAAGTATATCAGGTATAGGGTTGTTCCCTTTTAAATCTTCAATAACTATTTTCTTTAGTGCTTTCCCAAAATCTAATTTCATAATTTTCTGCCTTTGCCGTTGTCTTCGGCGGAATCAATCCACCCCTGCACTTGTTTTATTCTATGTGGCATCCCAATTTTTTCAAATAAATCCCGCGCCTTTACCCAATATTCTTTTGCCTTTTTCATATCCCCGCGTTTTTGGTAAATCAGGCCGAGATTATGATAGTTTGTCGCTATCCCCTCCTGATGGCCGAGTTTTTCACTTATCCGTAATGACTTCTTATGCATTTCTTCAGCCTTGTCCAACTCGCCTCGCATCTGGTAAATTATGCCGAGATTACTGTATTCACTTGCTATTCCCTCGAGCCTGCCAAGTTTTTCTTCTATTTGCAGCGATTTTTTATGCATTTCTTCAGCCTTGTCCAAATCGCCGCGCGCCATGTAAACAATGCCCAAGTTGCCATAATCACTTGCCATTCCATCGAGCCTGCCGAGTTTTTCGTCAATCGCTAGTGCCTTTTTCTGCATCTCTTCAGCCTTGTCCAAATCGCCGCGCATATAGTAAGCATTGCCCAAGTTGCAAAACTGATTTGCCATCCCTTTGAGCCTGCCGAGTTTTTCATTTATTTGCAGCGACTTTTTTAACATTTCCTCAGCCTTCTCCAATTCGCCGCGATGCTGGTAAATCAGGCCTAAATTACCTAAAAGCATTGTTTGTCTTTCCGAGCCTTTCTTTACCATTTGTAAGGCTCGTTCTGATAGACTAATGCAGCTATCTAATGCACCGAGAGTACGCAAGGGGCTGAAACATTCATTTATGAATGAACTTACAAAAGCCTCCTGCCCTTCAGCTGCCAAAACGTGTTCAGGTAATCTCGTTGCCGCTAATTCATCCGGCTTGGTTTGTTCAGCTCTTGCCTTTTTTAATTTCCCCCTATAAATTTTAACCGCCTGCGAATGCTGTTTTTTCTTTTCCGCATCATTCATTTGTCCAAGAATGTATTCAGTTAATATCGAATGATAAATCCTCTTTCCCTCTCCTTCTTCTCGCAAGAGTCCTTTAAGATAATTATCTGCGGATAAATGCTGAATTTGGTAAGAATTTAATCCGCTTACATATTCTATTATTTCATCCGGCACACCAACCTCCAAAATTGCATATCCCTCAAACAATTGCTTAGCATTCTCGCTATTGTTGCATATTCCACGCCATTGAGCTCGCGCAACTTCTCTTTGGCCGAGATATTGCGCCAGATCATCAAGTTTTATGCCAGTCTTGGCAATCAATTCCAGCATTCCTGACACGGCATACGGACTTTTATCTGATCGTCCTGTGCCAATTCGCATTTCATTTTCTTGTTCTGGCACTTGTTGTGACTGAGTTTTCACCAACTCTTCGATAGTCTTATCGTCGAATCGTTTTAGTTGGCCTTCGGGAATTCGGACTATATTATTACACTTTGTTAATCCTTCCCCCTTAACCAAAACATCCTCTGGCCGTTGCGGAAACAAAAACTTTATCTTCGGCGGCAGTTGACGTATGACAAGCCCCCAAGCATAATCACTTTCTTTCTGCATATACCCTACCGGGTCGATTACGAATATCGCCCTGCTTTTGTCCGGCATATTGTCGCTCAACTTTTGCAATATCTCAATAAACTGCTCGCGAACATTTCCTGCCTTGTCTCGTTCTGTTAAACTAACAACCAAATCATTAACCGCCTTGGCTCGTGAGCCCACAATAGGAATCAATCCTCCGACATTAAATACCACAGCAAGTTTACTCTTGTTTCGTTTAAATAATTTTTTTACCTTGTTGATCACAGAGTCAATCGCATCTGCGGCATCATCCATAATCTCAGCCATAATGGTATTCGCAGGATCGGTTGGTGTAACTTCATAACGCAAGACAAAGCATTTAAAATCCGGATGGTCCGCTGCAATTTCAGCCATTTTGTCGACAAGAAATGTTTTGCCCATACCTGTCTGTCCAATGACTAAGACAGCTTGTCCTTGTGGGTCTTGGAGAATTTTTTTGAACTGCTCAAGTTCCTCTTGTCTTCCTACGAATATCAGTTTTTCGTTCACGTCCTTACCTCATAAATTCTCTTAAAATTATATACTGCTTTTGTCGAAAATACAAATCCAATCTGATTAGCCCCCGGACCGGAGTTTACCCTCGCGAATGTGGGGGCCGGCGGGGGGTTAGCCCTGCCATCATTTTAATCCTCCGTAGGGGGACCATGGCGGGGTTTGGCCGCCCTTTTTAGGCGGCATTTTTCTTCAATTTCAAATCTTCAATTTTAAATTTTCAATCTTAAATTCTGTCGTTTTTTTTCACCTTTGCTTGATAGTTATCAAGCATCATTTTTTGCCCCAAAATCCTCAAATTAAAAACTTGTCCTCGCGTAGAGCCTGCCCTCGAGTAATCGGAGGCGGGGGGCAGGGTTCAATCACCGCCCTTTAGCCGGCATTTTTTCTTCAATTTCAAATCTCAAATCCCCAATATAAAACTCCCCAATCTCTATACTCATATGAACTATGCTTGTATGCAGTATACTGCATACAAGCATAGTTGAAAACGACTAACAACAGACGACTTCTTGCTTTAAGGCAAAGTCAGGAAAGCGGTGAGACATCCGTGTTTTGTTTCAACGAGGCATAGTTTATTGTGCCGCAGCGAAAAGCAGAAAAGCTGAACGCAGAAATCCAGCCCTGAGCAAAGTCGAAGGGGTATTTCGAGTACGGCTTAATGCTTTGAGTAAAAGGCCATTTGCAAAATGGACTTGTTGAAACAAACTTGTTCATCAGTGTCTAAAAAAATTCTCTGCCTGTCCGCCATAGCCCTTGGCGACGGCGGATGTTCTCCAGAACTCTGTGGCTAAAAAAATTCGTGTCTTTGTGCCTTAGTGACTATCAACTAAATACCAGCGACTATTTTTAACTCTTGACAGCCAGAGGAATTTCCCGAAAATTAACCTTGCCAGAGAAAAGTAATACCAAAAAATAGCCGATAATAGCTTTAAGTGGTCGTCTTTAAGGAAATTAGGATGTTTGAACCGCAAAAAGGTCTGATAAAATCAGTCGAATCGAAGACCCTCCATAGCCTTGGCGACGGAGGGCCAATGCTGCAAATACAGCAGCAGAGTTATCAGCGGACGCGTGAGATGACGCTTGATGATATGCTGCTGGAGAATCGGATTATTTTTATGATTGGCGAAATCTCTTACAGCTTGGCTGCCGCCGTTATTATGAAGATGTTATATCTCGACAATCAGAAGCGCGGCAGTGAGATTAGTCTTTACATAAATTCGCCCGGCGGAAGTGTTGACGATACGATGGCGATTTATGACACGATGCAGTTTATTGGTTCGCCTGTTGCGACGTATTGTATTGGTCGTGCGGAATCCGGCGGGGCGATTATTCTCGCCGCCGGCGCTAAGGATCGCCGTCATGCTCTGCCCCATGCAAAAATCATGCTCCATCAACCCTGGGGCGGTGTTTACGGACAAGCGGCGGATATAAAAATTCAAGCGGAGGAAATACTCAAGGCAAAACAAATGATAAACGAAATCCTTTCGAAACATACCGGACAACCAATCGACAAAATCACCGCAGAAACAGAACGCGACAGATATATGACTGCACACGAAGCAAAAGAATACGGCCTAATCGATGAGGTCCTCCACGAAGTAGAAGACGATAAAAAAGGTAAAAATAAAAAGTAAATAATAGCCACAGAACTCGCAGAGAACACAGAGATATATTTTTTTAAAATAAGACTAGTGTTTATTCGTGTTAATTCGTGGTTAATTAATTTCAAGGAAAAAAGATGACTCTAAACCAGAATCTTGTGCCAATAGTTATAGAAAAAACCGGACGAGGCGAACGGGCCTATGATATTTATTCAAGACTGCTGAAGGACAGAATAATCTTCCTCGGCGGACAAGTCGATGACGAATCGGCAAGCCTCATCATCGCTCAAATGCTGTTCCTGAGCAACGAAGACAGCAAAACGGATATCAGCTTCTATATCAATTCGCCCGGCGGAAGCGTTACAGCAGGACTTGCTGTTTATGATACTATGCGATTCCTGAGATGTTCCATTGCGACATACTGCATAGGACAGGCGGCAAGTATGGGTGCGATACTCTTTACCGCAGGCGAAAAAGGCAAAAGATTCCTGCTCAATAACAGCAGAATACTGCTGCACCAGCCGCTAATCAGCGGCGTTCTCGAAGGACCCGCGACCGACCTCGATATACAAGCCAAAGAAATCCTTCGTATCCGCGGCAGAATCTATGAGATACTTTCATACCATACCGGCAAAAGTTTAGAAAAAATCACCGCCGACTGCGATAGAAATATGTGGCTCGAAGCCAAAGAGGCTATCGCTTACGGCATTGCCGATGAAATTCTCCAAAAAGCCCCGCAGCCGGTAGATAAACCGAAGGAAGAATAAAAACAATAGAAAAGAATTCAGAACACAGGAGACAGGAGGAAAATCCTAAATTCTAATATCTAAATTCTAAACAAATTCAAATAACCAAAATTCAAATGCTCAAAACAACCATTTTGGGGCTGAAAACGTATAGTTGATAACTATCAAGCAAAGGTGAGGAGAGATTGGAGATTTATAATTTAAGCAATTTGACTTTTGATTAAGTCTCCCGATAAATCGGGAGACCTGAGCCTTCGCACATTCGTGCTGCGGCAGCTTTCGTCGCGGCGCGACCGCATCGCAACGGGCAGGCTGACAAGACCAGCCTTGCTGATGAGATTCTCCAAAAAGCCCCGCAGCCGGTAGATAAACCGAAGGAAGAATAAGTCAGAAGTTCACAGTTTGCAGTGTGCAGTTAACAGAAAATGCTGAACACTGAACCCATTCGACTGCGCTCAGGGCAGGCCCCGATGGGATAGTTTCACATCCCACAGGGTAAACACTTCACCCCTGTGAGATAGGCGAAGCGCCATCTCACAGGGCAAGCAGGGCAGGCGGCCACTATTATTTATTATTAATTTCTTTATACTTTAAAGAATACCTACGTTCATGAACTAATGCCTTATACAATTTAACATGTTGATAAGCATTATCATCATCTTTTAACAAAGGTATAACTTTTTCGCTCTCACATTTGCAGCCAAAATCTATTCTCCGAATGGCCTTAGGCGAAAGTGGGATATATGATCGTCCGTCTTTCTGTATGCATTCTTGTAAACTAATTATCCATCTAACCTCTTGTTCATATTCCCAACTTTTATTTTTTGTTTTAATAATACGACGTGCATCTTCGATTTTAATCTTTGAGGCGGGATCTGTTATATCGAAATTCGGCCGTTCAAAAGAATAATCGACCGGAAATAAATTATTGCTGAGCGTTTTAATCTCATCTGTTTCAAAAAAAATCCTCATCCCCTTATGTTTATCACTATAATGAGACCAAAGTAATACATCGTCTCCATCTTTTATTTTGATAGGGTTGCAAAAACATATTATTCGCAGGGTTTTCGACGCCCATATCAAATTTTTTTCAATCTGCTCAATTATGGCTGGTTTCAAGTCTTGCTCTATTTTTTTCAAGGCCGCATCATCATTAAAAATAGGCAATGCTACTTTGGTATCTGAATATCTTTCTGGCAATAATTCATTATAAAAGTACCGCAATGTTTTTACCTTATCAGGAGTACCAATAACTCCCGGTTTTATTTCAAATGGGTCATTTAAATTTGTGGGGTCTGCAGCCAAAAGCCTCTGGTTTTTTATAATATCTACACATCCATCACTACCCAAGTATTTACATAATATCATTTCTTAATCCTATATTAAACGCAGTACAAAACTAGATTTAGTTTTCATTTTTTCCCTTTGAAAAACGTTTGGCATCTTTTTCTTAAAACCACCGCACCAAGGCCGAGCAGTAGGAGTTTGGCTTTAATTCTTACCCTTATTGACCAGTCGCTTGAAAAATTTGATGAAATTATTGCCCAAAATCCAAACCCCCCAAATAATCCCAGCAGGTACAGCAACGACCCAGAATGTTATAACTACCGCTAAAAATGGACGAATCAACTCGACTGCTGCGTTGAGAAGCGACACGAAAATATTCGATTCCGGTTGATACGTCCACTGTCGAGTTCCACAAAAATCGATGAAAGCCTGCGGGATACCAAAGTAAAGGAGTAGGCAGCCAAAAAAATAGACGGCAACATAAAATATCGCTCTTTTGGATAACATCGGCGAAGTCTTCTCTATGCAACGTTTTTCCTCTTCATAGATTTGTTGCCTCTGTTCATCCGTCAGTTGCCAGATGGAAACTGACTCCGACTGTTCTTTAGATATATCCATAAACTTCCTTTCCTATGAAAGCCATTCTATGACGATTTATGCAATTTATTATTTGTCGGCAAATGGACGACAAACAAACTAACGATAAACAGTATTGCACAAATAAAATCTAAAACCTGCCAAAGTTCTCTCGAAAAATGTATTGGCACCAAAGGATTAAATAAAATAGCAATAAAAGCAAACAGCCACACAGCCCACATTTTTTGCCAAGTGTATGCCATATAAGCTATATATACTGCGACACCACAAACAACAAACCTGAGCAGTTGATAATAACCATAAGGCAAATCTGCTAAAGCTAAGAGCAACATTGCCACTACGAGCAAAGACGGTATTAAGTGTGGTCTGTTTGTCAATATACTTTTGCTCATTTCTTCGGTCTGGACTTTTTACAAGAGTAAGTTATAGGATAATTGTAACCATTTAATTGGCACTTCATTTCTTTGGAGTCTTGTGTAACATCTGAAAACTTGCATTTTTCACAATTTACCCAAGTTCGTGCACAAAGGCAAGAAACACCGTAAATTAACCAAATTATTGTCGTTATACCAACTGCCCCTACGACTTTTTCTGCAAGTTCTGTGGTACTGATAATTGGAGGCTTTTCAACCTCACCAAAAAACACATGGAATATCGGTGGAATCCGAAAAAACACATAGAGCATCGGTGACAAAAAGGCAACTATAGTCATCCTCACAGGCCATTTGGGCGATAACTTTCGCATAATATCTACCTTTTCAAAAAGGTTCCACTTTTTCTCAACAACACCGCACCGAGGGCAATTTTACTTCAATATCATTTATCACAATCTCATTATAAATCCAGCAATCGCGTTTATTAGCGATAATCCTATACCAGTTATTGCTAAAATTTTATATTTTTTCTTTTCTTGCTCAACAAGATTACTAAATTGAAGAGCCATAGAACCAGTCAATATGCCAAGGGGTGGTAGTAAGAACCAAGTCAAAACATTTGACCAAACAATCCATTTGATAAAAGTTTGATTAACTTTTTGGCGTTCGAAATACCATTTTGCGAGCGGTTCACCAATTATGAAAGCAAGTAACAATATAAAGGGAGCAAGGCCGAGAAATTTCCAAAGGACAAATCCGATAATAAAACATCCAATACGAACAACTATGTCGAGAATTGGCTTTTCTTTTTCCTTGGCATTAGAAACAATACCTTCTTTGGAAATTGGTTCACTTGTCTTTTCACCTCTTAAAGCAAGCACTTCTTCCAATAAACCCCTGTTTCTTGCTTCAGTTTCGATTATTATCTGAGCATCAGGGGAGTATTCTCCCCAATCTTTGGTAGCTGCTTTTATTACATCAGAATCTGTTGCTCGATTCCAAGCTTCTTTTAATTCGTTAATATCGCTTCCCATATTGCTGCCTTCTAAAACCTCGATTTCCATCAGGTAATAAGTATATTCTATAACATACGAATAATCAAGGGGAAACGGCGGATATAAAACCCCCAGTATCCTTCGACTCCTTCGGTGTAACTCAGGACAGGTGCGCTCAGGACAGGCAACTGGGGGCTAAATATCGTCGCCGTGGCCTACTTCGCCGAAGCGGCTACGAAGGCTAAACCGGCGACGGCTAAACTACAAGGTCAAAAGGCTTTTGGCGATAAAGTAAATTCCAAAGAAGATTATCGCAGCCGCGCAGACGGCAAGCACAATTTTCTGGTTTTTCTCGTTTAAAAATTTTGTGCCTTTGTAGCTTGTGAAAGATAGAATTTCCAGCCAGCCCATATCGCAAAGCGAGTGAACCAAGGCGAAAAGAATAACGGCGATATAGCCGAAACCAGCGGCGTCCTTTGCGAGATTAAGACCTACCGTCGCCCACCACAATAAAAAATACGGATTTGACGCCGATAATATCACGCCCGTCATAATATCGTTTTTGAAATTGGAATTGTTTCTAAAAATTCGGTCGATGACCGCTCCATTATCCGCCGTCGCAAGGCTATGGCGGGACAAGCCGTCGCGGCTCTGACCCCCCACCACAGGGGTGGGGGCTAAACAACTGTTAAACATACCAAAGCCCATCCAGAGCAGAAAAGCACCGCCTGCAAGACCGATTATGAATTTCGCGGCGGGATGCTCGAAAACAAAGCCCAGCCCCAGTATAATCGCCGCAATCAGCGGTAACTCAATGGCGGAATGACCTATTGATATGAATATTCCTGCGTGGCGGGATTTTGCTCCTGCCGCGATTGTCGCCGCCATTACAGGCCCCGGCGCCAGAACGCCGGAAAGCGAAATAACGAAAACCTGAAGTAGAAATAAAAATAAATTCATAAATTTTCAAGCCACAGAGAAATCTATAAAATACTTTTTAAGCCACAGAGCTCACAGAGCTCACAGAGTTCACAGAGATTCAATTAAATTTAACATTTCAGGATTACTCAAAGCTGTTGGCAAATCGATATAACGATAAGGTAAATCATATTTTTCGCAAATTGCCTTAAATTTTTTTGACGCCTGTTCGCTGAGTTTGTTTTGTAAATCCTTATCTTCTGCCGTAAGGCATCCCCCAGCGGATTTGCAGAAGAAAATCCTACAGCCTGCGAAACGATGATTTCTTGCGCCGCATTTGCCATCATCAAGATATGGGCAGGTTTGTGTTGACATCTTTCTTGAATTCTTGACGTTCCTGGAAAAATAAAGCAATTCCGGTGTTGTGACAAATAATTTGTGTCCGAAGGAGTCAAAATTACAGCATTTTCCGCAGGCATCACATTTATTGTTTAACGGTTTTATATTTTCATCCAACCAGTCGTAAATTTGTTTGACCTGGGCGCAAATCTGCAGCGCCGCCGTACCGATGGCAGCTATACCCCCTGCGCTATCGCTTGGGCTCTGTTTTTTGTTTTTGTTTGTATTATTCCACCATTGTTTTTGGTTTTTAATTTTTTCAATTTCATCGAAGGAATAAAATCTGCCTTTGTTTATGCCGGGGCATTTTTTCGCAGCGGTGTTCCAGTCATCGGGGCTTTGTAAATTGCCCGGCCAGAACGGCCAGTTTCGGCACTGCATCGGACGGGCGTTATAAATCGTGCAGCCTTTAAAGCCGTTCAGGTTTGCCAGAAAGACACAATCCTTCGAGCAGGGATTTTCCCTTATTGAGAAACGAAAGCCTATTCTTCTAAGGTATTTTTTGCGAAGTTCTGATGCGCTTAAGCCGAGATGCTCGGCGAGCATATTGATTTCAGGCCTTGATATCCAGATAACGCCTTCGTCCGGCCCACAGCAGCAGGAGCCGCACTGCTGACAGGCAAAATGCAAACCTCCGATATACCATTTATTTTTAGCCACAGATTTCACAGAATTTAAGAAGTAAGGAAATAAAGATGTAAGGAAATAAGGAGGACGAAGTTATCAGTTATCAGAAACTCAGTTATCGGTAAGAATTTAACTGATAACTGAATTGCCGAATTTCCTTACTTCATTTTTACCATTTTAATATAGCGCCGGTATCGGCGGAAGTTGCCATCGCGGCGTATTTAGCAAGACAGCCTTTGGTAATCCGAGGCTTTGGCGGCACAAATTGTGCTTTCCTTTTCGCAAGCTCATCATCAGAGAGTCTGACGCTGATTTTTTTGGCGGGGATATCAATTTCAACAATATCTCCATTTTTCAAGAGACCAATCGGACCGCCGACAAAGGCTTCCGGGCTGACGTGGCCGATGCAGGCGCCGCGAGTTCCGCCGCTGAATCTGCCATCGGTAACAAGAGCGACCGATTCGCCAAGACCTGCGCCCATAATATAACTTGTCGGCACAAGCATTTCCTGCATACCGGGACCGCCTTTCGGGCCTTCGTTTCTGATAATAACGACATCGCCGGCCTTTACTTTGCCGGCAAGGATACCATCGCAGGCATCTTCCTGACTTTCAAAAATGACGGCGGGGCCGCTGTGGCGGAGCATATTTTCGGCGACGCCGGCGGTTTTTACCACGCAGCCATCAGGGGCAAGATTGCCTCTGAGGATTGAAAGGCCACCGGTTTTGGAATAGGCATTTTCAAGTGTATGGATACAATCTGTATTTGAGATTTTCGCTCTGGCGATGTTTTTGCCAAGAGTTTTTCCCGTAACGGTCGGACAATTGAGATTAAGCAGGCCCTTCATTTTGCTAATCTCTTTGAGGATTGCGCTAACGCCGCCGGAGGCGTCAACATCCTGAACGTGCCATTTGCTCGAAGGCGAAACCTTGCAGATGTTGGGACATCTTTCGCTTATCTTATTTATTCTTTCGAGGTCGTATTTTATTTCGGCTTCGTTTGCGATTGCCAGGGCGTGCAGGACTGTATTTGTCGAGCCGCCCATAGCCATATCGAGCATAAAGGCGTTGTCAATCGACTCGGCGGATATAATATCGAGCGGTTTTAAATCCATTTCGATGAGTTTGATTATCTGTTTTCCCGCGGCGGCGTATAATTTATTCCTTTTGGGACTGATTGCGAGAATAGTGCCGTTGCCGGGCAGAGCCATTCCGATTGCCTCGCAAAGGCAGTTCATACTATTGGCCGTGTACATTCCTGAGCAGCTTCCCTGCGAAGGGCAGGCGGCGCATTCAACCTCATACAGTCTGGCATCATCGATTTTGCCTGCCTTGTAAGATGCGACGGCTTCAAAGACCGAACTGAGGTCAACGTCATTGCCCTTTGAATCTTTGCCGACAGCCATCGGGCCGCCTGAGACGAAAATTGTCGGAATGTTAACCCGCACAGAAGCCATCAGCATTCCGGGTATTATCTTGTCGCAGTTGGGTATGCAAATAAGGCCGTCGAAACAGTGGGCGCGAACCATTGATTCGACGGAATCGGCGATTATCTCGCGCGAAGGCAGCGAGTATTTCATTCCGGTATGCCCCATTGCGATGCCATCGCAGATGGCGATGGTATTGAACTCGAATGGTATGCCGCCGGCGGCTCGAACGGCTTTTTTGACCCTTTGCGCCACCTTGTTGAGGTGCATATGGCCCGGCACAACCTCGCAGAAGCTGTTGGCTATGCCGATGAACGGCTTGCCGATGTCGGCATCTTTCAGGCCTGTGGCCCGCAATAACGCTCTATGCGGAGTCCTTTGAAACCCTTTTTTAATCATATCGCTCTTCATAGCTATTTTCTCCTAAGTTACTTTCAATTAAGAAATAATGATTATAATCACAGGATTATAATAAATAAATCCTAAAAACATAAAAAGCGGCATATATCCATAAAAAAAAATTGCTCATTTGATTTTAATTGTTATAATCATGGTCTGTATTACGACAAATTAAATATTGTAATTGAATGGTCTTAGGAGAAAAATATGAAAGCTCGGATGATGTTGTCGGTCGTATTATTAGGAGTTATTTTATCTATTTTAGCGGGCTGCGTGCCGGCTACGGAAGTGAAACTCAATCTGGCGCCGCAGCGTGAAACGGTCTATAAGGTAGTTCTTGAAACCAGCAAGGATTACTCGTTTTCTCAGCCTTCAATAAATAAGACAAAAGAACGCCATACGGTCGGGCGTGTAGAAATGGTTTTCGCGCAGAAGATTGAAAGCGTTGACCAGCAGGGCGGAGCGATAGCGGGTATAACGATAAAGAAACTTAAATACCTGTCCGAAGACCCGCAGGGCAAAGCAATGGACTTTGACAGCGCGGCAGAAACAAGCAAATCCGACCCGCTTATGGCGCTTATCGGTCAGAGCTACAAAATAAAGATAATGCCTAACGGCAAGGTTGAGACAGTTGACGTCAAAGCGGCGCGCGAACTTATCAAGGAAAAAGGTCCCACCCAAACTTTTGTAGGCAAATTGCTCAGCGATGAGGAAATTGCAAGGCGTCATCAGGTTCTTGCCCTGATGAATACGGGAAAAACTCTTAGCAAAAAAGGCGACAAATACAGCACAGTAGTCGCCGCGCCGGAGGGAATGCTAATGCCGAAATCATTTGAAAAAGTTTATACGCTGACGGACATCAAAAAGCGAGGCAACGATAGTATTGCTGTTGTAGATATGAGCGCAGCGACAAGCTCAAAGCGGGCAGCCGATACGCCGGCGGATGAGCAGCAGAAAATGAACTTTTTCGCGAATATGTTCGATGAGAAGGACAACTACACCGGCAAAATGGTTCTCAATCTGACAACCGGCGAAATCGACAGTTATCAGGAACTCCTCAAAGCCGAATGGCTGGCTGTCGAGCCGTCGCAGGAGCAGAAAAGCGATAAAGGCCCCGACCAGCTGACGATGGGCTTTTCAAGCCTGTTCAGCATAGAAAAAGTTAAATAAATATAATAAAGGATTAATTCAGCAGGTAAATATTATGAAGAAAAGGATTTTTTCAGGTCTGCTTTTAGCGGCAGCAGTTTGTTTTCTTGTTTCAGTGGAGGCAAAGGGAGGTTTATTCGGCTCGAAAGGCAAGTCCGACAAGTCCGGCAAGTCGAGTAAGTCCATCAAGTCAAGTAATTTTCACAAAGGCAAACTCCTTTTAAGCGTCGATTTTGAGCCTAATGTGCCGTTGAAGTATAATTTTGTCTGTGAAAGACAGATTACGCTCGACCTTGACCCATCTGGCGGGTCCTCCAAAGAGGGAAAAAACGATGGCGGTGTTCAAAATATCACAGAGAAACTCGAAATGGAGATGGTGTATAAGCCAGTCGAGATAGCTCCCTACGGATATTCGATAATCGAAGCGACGTGCAATAGCGTCAAGGTTACGCGAGCATCGAGAGGGCAGGACAGGAGCGATGCTGTTGAATCTGCTGCAGGAAAGAGCTTTACACTTAAAATTACGCCTACAGGCAAAATCGTCGATTACAGTTCTCTGGAGAAGCTGATCGCAGAGCTTGGCGAAAAGGCCTTTGCCGGAAATTCTGGAAAAGGCAGAATCAAAGGCCAGGATATGATTATGGATTTTATCGCTACACAGTGGTATATCTGGGATTCGGTGGCGAGCATAAAAAATCCGTCGAAAGGTCTCAAGAAGGACCAGAAATGGAACTCGCAACTTCTGGCGCCGATGCCTTTTGTTTCAAGGACGGGCAGAGACGTAGAATACAAATTCACGGATGTTGCTGACTCCAATGGAGTTTCTCTTGCCGAGATAACAAGCAGTTATAAATTGAGCAAGTCGATGCCGGCGGCACCTTTTCCTTACACAGGCTCGTTTCATATGCGGGGAACGTTCGGCTTTTTGAGAGACTATCGCGTGCAGTCTATAGAAGGCAGCGGACGTCAGCTTTATGATATAGAAAAAGGACTTATTAAAAGCGATACTCAGCAGTATAAGGTCAAAGCGGTCGCCTCTATTTTCGGGCTGGGCAGCGGTTCAATTGAGCCGAGTATCGAAATCAATCAGACCATAACGATGACTTTGGCCCAATAAGATAATTTGTCAGGAGACCGAATTGAAAAGAAACAATCTCTGGGCGCCGTGGAGGATTGGATATGTTCAGGGTCTCGGTAAAAAGCAGAACTGCTTTATTTGTGATAACATAAAACATCCGGAGCAGGACGAGGATAATTTTGTGCTGTGGCGCACCGGAAACTGTCTTGTTATGCTTAACAGGTTTCCTTATAACAACGGTCATCTGCTTTTAGCTCCGCAAAGACACGCAGGCGAGCTTGCAGAATTGAACGACGGCGAATTGCTGGAGCTTGCAAAACTTATTGCCGCCTCGCAGAAGGTTTTGACGGCTGCGATAAAGCCGTGCGGCTTTAATGTCGGTATGAATTTCGGCAGATGCGCAGGAGCCGGACTGCCGGAACATCTGCATATTCATATAGTGCCGCGATGGGACGGCGATACAAACTTTATGGATGTTTGCGCAGATACGGATGTCATAAGTCAGTCGATGAGGGATTTATACAGGCAGCTAAAAGATATAAGTGACAAAAATAATTTACCCGGCCTTTAGTGTAAAGTTAACAGTGAACAGTTTACAGCTTACAGTTAACAGAAAATATGGAAGATAAAGATTTTAAATTTGATTTTGAGAAATTAATCGTTTATCAAAAAGCTCTCGATTTTATGCACGAGATTTTTAAGATATATAAAAAATTGCCGCCGGAGTATAAATATACAATTGGCAGTAATATGGTAAGGGCAGGGGCATCGATATCAAACAATATAGCAGAGGGCAGCGGCAAAAAATCAAAAAAAGAAAAAAGCCGTTATTATTCAATTTCTTTCGATTCAACACGTGAGTGTATCTCTGTATTTAATATTTTGCTGAATGAGAAATTAATAGATAAGGATTGTTATATAAATATGCGATTCAGAGGCAAAGAAATAACAAATATGCTTTATAGATTAATTGAAACGCTGGAATAATACTGTGAACTGTTCACTGTAAACCTATTATGACTGATTTTTTACAATCTTTTGCGGTAACGGAATTGAACAGCAGGGGCAGAAGATTTAAAGAGCCTGCTCACGCATATCGTGCGGCATTTGAGCGTGACAGAGACCGGATAATCCACACATCGGCATTTCGGAGACTCGAAGGCAAAACACAGGTCTTTATGCCGCAGACGAACGACCAGTATCGTACCCGCCTTACCCACAGCATCGAGGTATCGCAAATCGGCAGAACAATCGCAAAGTCGCTCGGCGTCAACGAAGCTCTCACTGAGGCGGTATGCCTTGCTCACGATTTGGGGCATAGTCCGTTCGGCCACAGCGGCGAAGCGGCTCTTAATGAGCTTATGAAAAATTTCGGCGGGTTCGAGCATAACGCCCAGACGCTGCGAATCGTTGACCTGCTCGAAAGACCTTACCCTGATTTTGTCGGCTTAAATTTAATGTATGAAACAAGACTCGGTCTTGCGAAACACAGGACGTTTTATGATAAACCCAAGAATGGTTTTGCCGAAAAGAACTGCTCACTTGAGGGTCAGATTGCCGACCTTGCCGACAGAATCGCCTATAACTGCCACGACCTTGAAGACGGACTTCGGGCAAAACTGCTGAATTATGAAATGATTATGAATATCGAGTTGTGCGCTCAGGCCGCCCAAAGATGCGAGGCGGATAAAATCGGCGACAATATCATCCGGAATACGCGTATCGCAAAAACTATTATTGATATGCTCGTCGGCGACTGCATCGAAACGAGCAGAGGAACAATTGCTTCCATAAATATTGAAAATTTGCAGCAGGTTCTGGATAATAGTAAAAACCTTATAACATTAAGCGGCGATGCCGAGCAGGGGCTCGGCGAGCTTGAGAATTTTCTCTGGAACAATATGTATGAGTGTAAGGACGTTACGGCCGTTTCCGTTCAGGCTGCAGGCTGGCTGGGGAAGATTTTTAACAAGTTCAAAAATGACCCTAAACTGATGCCGAAGTTTTATCAGAATTTAGTCGGCGAGTTCGGCCTTGAAAGAACCGTCTGCGATTATATCGCCGGTATGACGGACTGGTATTGTCTGGAAATGATAAAATAGTTTTTAGTTTTAAGTTATCAGTTTTAAGTTATACTGTATTCTGGTTTTATTATGAATATAAAGAAGCTTGTTCTTTCGTGTTTTGGACTTGGATTTCTGCCGATAGTGCCCGGCACGTGGGGAAGTATGCCGGCGGTAGCGATTTTTCTCGTCCTGCATTATTATTATCCTGCGGCGATTATCTGCGGAACAGCCATTGTCGCCGCGATGATTATATCAAGCGCCTTTTGCCTGCTTTGGGCCGGCGAGGCTGAAAAACTGGGGAATGAAAAAGACCCGCGATGGATTGTTATAGACGAATTTGCCGGCCAGTGTGTGGCTCTTTTGCCTATCGCCGTGATAAACAGGAAAGTTCTGCCCGCGGCCATAGCTGCTTTTGTATTCTTCAGGATTTTTGACGTTCTAAAGCCGTCACCGATACGAGAATGTGAGCTTATTGATGGCTCCTGCGGCATCCTTGGCGACGATATCGTCGCGGGTCTTATGTCGGGTGTGCTGCTGCAGATAATAGCATTTCTCTTTACATTCTTCCGATAGATAAAAGGAGGTAAGGATGTAAGGAGGTAAAGAAGTAAGGAAAAAGTTTCGGTTAGCCCCGCCAATACTTTGGCGGGGTCAGGCCGCCTCAAGTGGCGGCCGCTAAATGAGTTTCCTTATATCCTTACTTCCTTATTTCCTTACTTCTTTTATATAAAGGATTTTATGGCCTCGGATTATAGCGTAGAATTCAGCAAAAGTCTGCAAAAGGCTTTTGAGCAGTTGGGTTTGTTTCGGCCTGCCCGGCAAGGCTGTTATGAACCGCAGACTGAGCTTATTTACGATTTTGAGCCTGTAAGCGGTTGCGAAAAGGTTAGGGTAAAGTTAGTTATCGAAGACTTCATCGGCGGCGGCTTTGCGGGACAGGTTTATAAGGTAAAAATACTCGATTTAGATACCCCCCAGCTTTGTCCGGATTTAACAGTCGATAAAATCTGTGCGATGAAGATTCTTGTTCCGCCGAGCGGTTTCAGCAGGTTATTCCGCAATGTTCTCTACTGGGTCGGATTTGGCGCACCATTTCAGCTTCAGGTAAATCCCGCAGCGGCAAGGGCAGGGGCGTTATGGCAGAAATTCATCCGCAGGGCTGCGAAAATAAAATTCGGCGACGAGAAAAGCGTCGTTGATATCTTCGGCACGTTTGTTGACAGCCAGATAGGCAGCTGCGGCGAATTGAGCGAATGGATAGAAGGCAGAACGTGGCGGCTGGAAGTCGATGAACACGTCGATTTGCTGAAAAAATGGCGAAAAGGAAATAGGCTCAACGCCGACAAACTCGGCTCGCCTGAATACCGTGCGAAATATACTTTTATGCGCGAGTTTGTAGAGCTGCTGCACGAAGTCGGCGCTCACGAATTCGCCCGCCAATACGAATGGACAACGCTTAAGAGCCAGCCTAACTGCCTTAAACGTCTGGATACCAAAACCGAGCCGGATAAGGGTCTTGTGGCGGTTGATTTTCGGGCGGGATTGGCGCTTTTGCCGTTTTTGCCGATGAGTCCGGGCGATATAAAGCTGATTCTTCAGGGTATAAAGCGAGGCTCGTTAGTTCAGTTCGACAGGGGCGATTTAAACAAATTGAAAAACTTCATCGACAGCAATAAAGAACACTTCAGCGATATGCGGGAGATGTTCGACAAGCTCCTTGAGGCGGACGATATTTATCGAAATTCCATACCGGATATTACGCACAATCATATTCGTCTTTTGTCCAGCGGCAAACTATGGGCGACTATATTTGACAGTGCCGCTGTCGGCTGGAAGGTGAAAAATATCGTTGATGAAAAAGGTTTTGAAAAGCTGCATAAAAGCAGGTTTAAAACTTTTATTTTCTTTTTAATTGGTTTATTGCCAATTTTAGGCGGGATATTTCGCAAGTTCTGGTGTAACGATAACTGGCGAAGACATTACATTAATATTCTTACCAGTTTCGAATATTTCAAGAAAGCCTTTAAAGGCAAAATGATTGAATTGCTGGCGGGATGGTACAAGGCGGGCAGGATTTCACAGTCAAAGGCCGAAAGATTTTTGGTACAGCCGTGGCGGATTTTATATCATCTGCCGTTTCTGCTTTTGATTTCGCCGGGATTGCATAGATTTTTAACCGACTGGCAATTTGCGAAGGAAAAACTTTATTACCTGACTATCAGGCCTTTGTATCTTTATTTCAATGCCGAACTTCGCCGACAATGGCTCTGTGATATGGTTCAGGAGGGGCGGGGAAAACATATTCTTACCGATGAAGATGCGCAGACAATTTTATCGCAGATTGACGAGCCGTTTATTCAGAAATATTTAGTTAGCCTCGTGGTGCATCTGATGACGATGTTTGTTTCCGAATTTTGCTGGTTTTTGGTTGCAGGATATTATCTGCTGACTCACCCCGGCGTTCCGGCAATCGAACGGGCTGAAATGGTCGGCGCGATTTTTTTGGCATTTAATATTTTACCGATTTCACCGGGTTCGATAGTGCGGGGGATTTATACGGTATCGCTGGCAATCCGGGAACGAAATTTTAAAGATTATAATATAGCCCTGTTCCTGAGCTTTTTTAAGATTGTAGGCTACCTGGCGTTTCCTATTCAGATGACGTATCGGTATCCTGTGCTGGCAAGATTTATGGCGGCACACTGGGCGACAGATGCCGTTCACAAAATACCGGTGTTTGGCGAAAGAGGGGCACTTCTTGAACATTGGATTTTTTGTCTCTTTTATAATTGGCCTTTGACAATTCGCCGCAGGATGCGGGCAAGAGCGTCTTTGCGTGAAAAATTAGCTCCACGTTACTGGCATATAATCCTAATAGCCGCTCTGGCTTCAGCGGCTCTGTTGCTGTTTGGAAAGTGGCATTTCAAATTGGCTGCTGTTTTATTCTGTTTTGTTTGCGGTATTTATGTAACAATTTTCTGCGGCAGAGCATCGCTTTTAAAGAGGTTTTCCGCTGCCGCCGCGGCAGGATTTATAATAGCTGTTTTATATACACTATTCACTATCAGCCAAACTGAAAATGTGGTAGTTCCCGCTCTTTGGAAGTGTTTCGCTTTTGCATTATTATCGACAATTGGGGCAATTTTGACTGAATTGTCTCTGCCGGATGTCGAGAACTATACGAGCTAATTTATGCTTGTTTTTAAAGGCCTTTTATGAGAAGATAATACTGTAACTGGTTTTATTGGAGCGAG